>JAZQID010000092.1:0-4262 GCA_045540915.1 Acutalibacteraceae bacterium | reverse complement strand
TTTACCAAAAGGCTGTATTTGTCTACCGGACAAATTGGGCTTTTTTGAGTGATGCGTTCCTTTGGAACGTGATGCGCACTGCGTGCGTGATGCGTGCTTCGCCCGTGATGTACGCCTTCGGCGCGTGGGCAGAACGCATTGCATCACCTATCACAGCGCAGCTGCATCACTTATCACTTGTTTACCAAAAGGCTGTATTTGTCTACCGGACAAATTGGGCTTTTTTGAGTGATGCGTTCCTTTGGAACGTGATGCGCACTGCGTGCGTGATGCGTGCTTTGCCCGTGATGCACGAATGCGGTGCATATCATCAGCCCTTCGAGCTGTATCTCATCACGCGTCAGCGTGCATCTTCCGGTGGCTTGATGATATACAAGGCTTCGCCTTGATTTGTTAGCATAAAGTTTATAGAGTTGTTTTAATAATTAGATAACTGTTTCCCCAAACGGTTACAAAACTGTAACCGAAAAGGCCGTGAAAATGGCAATTTATTACAATTTTGTAACTTGACGGGTGACACCGCGTAAAATTATAATAAATATAGAAAGCCAATCGAAAGGGGCGGTCAAATATGAAACAAAAAATTACAGCTTGCTTAGCGGCGGTGATGCTTTTACTTTCCGTTGCAGGATGCCGTCAAGGCGATTTTGACAATGCTTCATCAAAGGGCAATGCGGATGCTGCGTCAAACAGCAAGCAGACCTCAAGCTATACGGCAAAACAACAGAGTGACATTGATTTTATTATAGACAGCGACAGATACTTCGTCGGGTTTGATGAGCACGGTGATGCTATCGGAGCAAACGGAATAGTAGAGGACGGTATATACAAATCCAAAAAGGCCGGAATAGAGTTTGACATAAGAGAATGGCCGGCAGAAGATGAGGAAGACTTTTTCCGCTTAGAGATAGCGGTAGTTAGTTGTTCTTTTATGTCACGAGTTGAAACGGGAAGAAAATTTTTAACTGTTGCTTTCGAAACCCTGTATACGGGAGTTGAAAAGGATGACGAGTACAACAGAAAGGAAGAGTCTCAACAAATTGCTCGCAATGTCGAAAACATCATAGAGGCCTATAAAGAGCAAGGATACGATCTGATTGAGGAAAGAGCGTATGAAAGCGAAATAGCAGGCCGCCGCTGTCAATCGGTGCTGTTGTCCTGTGAAGAGCTGGATATGAAGATGTCGGTAAACTATTATATCGTGCACACCGATCGTTACAGAGACGGAGTTATTATTATAACAGCCGACGAAAGCGAACAAAAGATAGAGCAGACCCTGTCATCTATAAGGCCGTTCAGTCACGGCGCTTGATCGTATATTTTGTAATACCAATGTTGTTACAAAACTGCAATCGAAAGGGGCGGTCAAATATGAAACGAAAAATTACAGCTTGCTTAGCGGCGGTGATGCTTTTACTTTCCGTTGCAGGATGCCGTCAAGGCGATTTTGAAGATTCGTCATCAAGCTTTGAGCAGGTGCCGACCGCGGCCTTTCGTCTTCAGACGGTTTGGTCGGGCACGGACGTGGATTTTGTGAGCACATGCTTTGTCAACGGATATGCAATAGTTGCTAAGGACGATTTGTATGCATATATGGATAAAACGGGAAAGATTCTTTCGGACGGATTTGTGTACACTTCTGCAGACGTTTTTGATGATGAAAGCGGCCTTGCTCTTGTTGAGTTCAAGGACGGCACCTATGCATATATCAATACCGATTTTGAAAAGGTGTTCGGTACGGGGGATGTCGACATCGACGGTACTCAATATGACGATATAGTATTGGGCAACTTTTTGAACGGTTATGCGGTCGTAAAAGTTCGGGTCGGCAACGACTGGTTTGACTCGGTGATAGACCAAAAGGGTGAAACGGTCATTCCTTTTGATAAGGATAACAGGTACCAGTACATAAACAACGGTGACGGCACCTTCACCAGATGTAAGGATAACGATGGCATCTGCATTTTGGACTCAAAAGGTAGGGCCACCGTTGAGTTCAGCGAGTGTTATGCCGGACCGATCGGACAGGGCTTTGTCACCTATGTAGTCGAGGATGACGAAGGAAGGCTGCTGATGGGACTGATGGATGAGAAAGGCAAGGCGATAACAGAGCCTATCTATTACTACGATCCCCAAGCGGTCATTTGTAACGAGTTGATATATCTCGAAAAAGCAGATTCGGATAACGAGGGTGTGTTTATAAATTCAAAGGGAGAAGAAAAACTGAAGATCAGCGGCATCGTGTCGGCGGCGGTTTATGACCAAGTCATTGTCTGCGAAAAAGAGGACGGGCTGTTTTACACCTTTGATCTAAACGGGAAGCCTCTTTCGTCGAAGGGCTTTGAGTATGTGGCCGGATTTGATGGAATGTGCGGAGTGGTTTCAGATTCGGACGGATGGAGCGTTATTGATGCCTACGGCACTGTTGTAAAGAAGGGCTGCGGCGGAAATTCTGATCTTCGCAGAATATGCGGCGAAGGATACGTCTTCACCGAGTCGGGTGACACGATCACCCTTTACAAGATAATAGACAATTGAGAATGAGGGCTTGATCGGTCGAATTGATGCGCAGGAAGAAGGCACAACACAGGTCTTCTTCCTGCGCATTCTGCAAAATTGCAGTTTTTCCGCGGCTCATTTAGCGTTGGTGAAAGATAATGATTGACACTTAAATTACAATGTGCTAAAATTTATTTATAAAATAACTGTATGGAAGGTGAAATTATGGAGCATATCAAGACTATCGAGACTCGCAACCTGTGCGACAGCGCTAAGAACGGCGGCTGCGGCGAGTGCCAGACCTCCTGCCAGTCTGCTTGCAAGACCAGCTGCGGCATTGCAAACCAGCAGTGTGAGAGTGCCAAGGAGAGCAAGTAATTGCATATCCAAAATGCCGCCGTGATCGGCGGCATTTTTTTGTAAAAGGAGAAATAAAATGATACATCAATATAAGCAGGGCGGCTTTAACATCGTGTTGGACGTCTGCTCCGGTGCGATACATATTGTTGATGAGGTTGCCTACGATATCATCGCAATGTTTGAAGGCAGCAGCGAGCAATCAATCCTTGACGCAATGGAGAAAAAATATGCTGAGCGCGCCGATATCTCCAAGGAGGACATTGCCGAGTGCTACGCGCAGGTAGTCGCTTTGAAGGACGCAGGAAAGCTCTTTGCGCCTGATACCTTTGAACATATGGCAGGTGAGCTTAAGCAGAAGACCGCAGGTGTAGTAAAGGCATTGTGTCTCCACGTGGCACACACCTGCAACCTTAACTGCTCCTACTGCTTCGCCAGTCAGGGAAAATACCACGGCGACAGGGCGGTTATGTCCTACGAAGTGGGAAAGCGAGCCCTTGACTTCCTGATAGAAAATTCCGGCACACGCAGAAATCTCGAGGTGGATTTCTTCGGCGGAGAACCCCTGATGAATTTTCAGGTGGTAAAGGATCTGGTCGCTTATGCCAGAAGCGTGGAAAAGGAAAAAGGCAAGAACTTCCGCTTCACGTTGACCACCAACGGAGTGTTAGTGGATGACGACGTGATCGAATGGGCCAATCGGGAGTGCAGTAACGTGGTGCTCAGTCTGGACGGACGCAAAGAGGTCCACGACCGCTTCCGAGTGGATTATGCCGGAAAGGGAAGCTGGGACAGCATCGTCCCGAAATTTCAGAAGTTCGTGGAGTCGCGTGGCGGTAAAGAGTACTATATGCGCGGCACCTTCACCCATCACAATCCCGATTTCCTGAATGATATCCGCACGATGTTGGATCTCGGCTTCAACGAATTAAGTATGGAGCCCGTGGTCTGTGCAGATGATGATCCTTCTGCTCTGACCCCTGAAGATCTGGCCGTAGTTATGGATCAGTATGAAAAGCTGGCTGAGCTTATGCTTCAGCGGGACAAAGAGGGCAAGCCCTTTACCTTCTACCACTATATGATAGACCTCAGCGGCGGCCCCTGCATCTACAAGCGAATTTCGGGTTGCGGCAGCGGCACCGAGTATATGGCAGTAACACCTTGGGGCGACCTGTACCCCTGCCATCAGTTCGTCGGCGAGGACCGCTTCAAGCTGGGTGACATCTGGAAGGGCGTCACCAACACCGAGGTGCAGAATGAATTTGCATCCTGCAACGTTTACGCCCATCCCGAATGCCGTGACTGCTGGGCAAGACTGTATTGCTCAGGCGGATGCGCCGCCAACGCATACCACTCTACCGGCAGCGTGACCGGCGTATACAAGCAGGGCTGTGACCTCTTCCGTA
>JAZQID010000091.1:0-9206 GCA_045540915.1 Acutalibacteraceae bacterium | reverse complement strand
GTTTTTGGACTACCTTGCCAACTTCTCCTTCTGCTGTGACGTTTACGCAGTACCGGAGGGTACTCCGATATTCCCCGGAGAGCCTGTACTTACGGTAAAGGGACCTGTTATTCAGGCTCAGTTTGTTGAGACCCTTTTGCTTATTTGTATCAACCATCAGTCGCTGATCGCGACTAAAGCTAACCGTGTTGTTGAGGCTGCCGCAGGTCGACCTGTTATGGAATTCGGTGCAAGGCGTGCGCAGGGCTTTGACGCTGCAGTCTACGGCTCTCGTGCCGCTTATATCGGCGGATGCGCTTCTACTTCTAACGTTTTGGCTGCGCAAATGTTTGATATTGCCCCTGCCGGAACTATGGCTCACAGCTGGGTGCAGATGTTTGATAACGAATACGAGGCTTTCAAGGCATATTCCTTGCAATATCCCGATAACTGCGTGCTTTTGGTCGACACATATAACACCATTCGCTCGGGTATTCCCAACGCTATCAAGGTATTTGATGAGGTTCTTGCACCTATGGGTAAGCGTCCAAAGGGCATCAGAATCGACAGCGGTGACATAACCTATCTTACCAAGAAGGCTCGCCGTATGCTTGATGAAGCGGGCTACAAGGACTGTAAGATCGTTATCTCTAACTCACTCGACGAGTATATTGTTCGTGATCTTCTAAGCCAAGGCGCACATATCGATAGCTTCGGTATCGGAGAGAGACTTATCACTTCATCGTCTTCTCCCGTATTTGGCGGAGTTTACAAGCTTTCTGCCGTTTGGGAAGATGGCACTGAGATTCCTAAGATCAAGCTCAGCGACAACGTCGGCAAGATCACTACACCCGGTTACAAGATGACCTGGCGTCTCTATGACCGCGATTCAGGCAAGGCTATCGCCGATGTTATCACCGCCTTTGACGAGAAGATCGACGATACCAAGGATTATGAGATCTTCGATCCCAACCACACCTGGAAGCGCAAGACAGTCACCAATTTTATTGCCCGTCCTCTACTTGTGCCTGTATTTAATAAGGGCAAATTTGTTGGCGAATCACCCTCTACTCAGGAGATCCAGCACTACTGTCGCGCACAGGTACTGACCCTGTGGGATGAAGTTCGCCGATTTGAAAATCCGCACGCCTACTACGTTGACCTTTCCCAGAATATCTGGGAGACAAAGCAGAAGCTTCTTAACGAACGCTCTGCAAAATAAGGAGGAAAGATTATGATTCGCAGGATATCGGCCTTAGCATTATCTTTAGTCATTGCGTTCGTATTTTGTGCCTGTTCCTTCTTTGAGTCCGACGATGTCGACTCGTCAAAGCCCGTTTCTTCACAACAAAAAATTGAGTATATCTCTGTTAAGGATTATGCTTCAAAAGGCGAGATCTACAACTGTGAGTTCGCTCTCAAGACCTCTCCCGATGATATTAAAGCAAAATATCATTACGGCGAGGAAATTGAAGATTCATCCGAAGAAGGCGTCCACGACCACGACAGTGATGAAGCATACGCAGGCGACCTTCTCATCACAGAAGGGGATACGGTCAGGATGCTGACAGGTTCGGCAAAGTATTATTACCGCTCCTGGCTTGAGGATGAAGGAATTGCCTTCATAGCTTTCTTTGACGACTCCTTTAGTTATTATATCGGAATTACAAGCGTCAAGGATGTCCTTGATACCGTTGACGCAAAGCCGATATATAACGATATCGCAAATTCTGAAAACCTGTTTTTCTTCTTCGGACAGCCTGAGAACGTCCATCAACTGAAGTATCAGTTCGGTGATTATTACATCTCATTCTTCTTCGAGAATGACTGTCTGTCCGCAACTACCATATACTACGCTCCGCTTTGGACCGATTACGCCACCGAATGATCTATAAGGAATAATCACTATGAATGATATGAAAAACAACACTCCGAGGCGCAAGAATTTTCTCTTATCCGCAGTAATAGTCGTTATCGTTGCGGTTCTTTTCTATTTTGCGATTCAAAACTCCTTCTTTAAGACTATTTTCGGTATTCTTGAGCCGTTGACCATCGGACTTGTCATCGCATACCTTCTTAATCCTTTGGTCAGCCTTATCGAAAAGCCTTTCAAGAAACTTTTTGGAAATATGTTCAAGAAGGAGAAGGCTATCTTTTCATTCAGCAGGGGAATAAGCATTTTCTTTTCATTAACTATTGCAATTGCCGTTGTCTCTTTCATAGTTTATATGCTCATACCCGAGCTTGTGCATACCGTTTCAGGCTTGATAAAGGATATGCCCGCGATGATCGATAAGACAACTGCGTGGTACTACAAGACGGTTGATGACAACGAGATGCTTCGATCGATCGGCGATAACATTCTCAAAGGTATCGAGGATTGGGTCAAAAACATTGACACAAGTTTAATTATGTCAACCGCAAAACTCCTGACGAGTGGTGTGTTTACAGCCGTCGGAACAACCTTTGATATTGTTATCGGCATAATTGCTTCTGTCTATCTTCTTTTCAACAAAGAAGTCTATTTTGCTCAGATAAAGAAGATTATGTACGCCTTCTTTGACAACGAGAAAGTAGAGAATTTTATTGAAACGGCAAGAGAAGGACATAAGATAACAAGCAAATACATTATCGGAGTAATTATTGATTCGGCTATTATCGGCGTCGTATGCTTTATCTTGATGGTAATATTGCGTATGCCTTATCAGTTGCTGGTCAGTGTGATTGTCGCGGTAACTAATGTTATCCCATACTTTGGCCCCTTTATCGGTGCCATTCCAAGCGCTGCTTTGATCCTATTGACCGATCCTATAAAGGGCATATACTTTATCATAATGATACTTATCCTTCAGCAGATCGAAGGTAATCTTATCGCGCCGAAGGTTATCGGCGACACGACAGGGCTTTCTCCGTTGTGGGTTATGTCAGCAATCATTATAGGCGGTGGATTGTTCGGATTTGTTGGAATGGTTATCGGTGTTCCGGTGCTTGCGACATTATTCTTTATCATCCGCAAAGTTTCTAACGCAAAGTTGATCAAAAAGAATATGCCGACCGCCTCAGCTGAATATGCAAACGATTTTTCCGTCACTACTGAATCAGAACCTGAAGCCGAGACTGAGGCTGAGGAAGTGAAAGAATAATGGGCCGATTTGACAGAACAAGGGCTTTGCTTGGCGACAAGGTTGACCTGTTGGCAACCAAGCGCGTCGTTGTGTTTGGCGTCGGAGGTGTAGGCTCATACGTAATCGAAGCATTAGCAAGAAGCGGTGTAGGCTCGATTACTATTGTTGACAACGACTGCGTTGCCGAGTCAAACATCAATCGTCAGATTATCGCTCTGACCTCAACAATCGGCAGAAATAAGGTCGACGTTGCAAGGGAACGAATTTTGGATATCAATCCTGACTGTAAGGCTATCGCTAAATGCGAATTTATTACCCTTGAGAATGCGTCATCTTACTTTGATGGAATTGATTATGCAATCGATGCTATCGACAATGTCAGCGCAAAAATTGCCCTTTGCATTGCCGCTAAGGAAAAGGGAGTACCCTTGATATCCTGTATGGGCACCGGCAACAAGCTTGATCCGTCAAAACTGCAGATTGCAGACCTCTCCAAGACACATACCTGTCCGTTGGCTAAGGTGATGCGCCTTGAACTGAAAAGGCGTGGTATTGCTCATCAGAAGGTGCTGTTTTCAACCGAACAGGCAATTAAACTGACCTGCTCAAACGGTGATGAGCGTATCATCGGCAGTGTCGCTTTTGTACCGTCGGTCGCAGGGTTAATGATTGCAGGCGAAGTCATTAAAGATCTCATAAAATAGAAAAACAAGGCATAGCGTTGAACTGAACTGCTAATGCCTTGTTTTGTTATATATCGGCAATATTGATTTCTGGATAAAGTTCCTTTACAAACCACACGTCATTGATCTGAATGCTTTTACCATTGAGATATTCAAGTTCTCCTGCATCGCTTGTGAAATTGAATTTAAGCTGATATGACCATAACGCCTGATGCTTATAGCCGGCCTTCTTATCCTGTTTGTTTACTCCGTATTTGCCGTCACCGAGCAGGGAACAACCGATTGAAGCCATATGCGCTCTGATTTGATGGGTACGTCCTGTCAGCAGATGAACTTTAAGGAGTGAATGCTGCTTCTTTGTTGCAACAACTGTGTACTGAGTCCTGATCGTCCTCCCGTTTTCAAGGGGATGGTCATAGACCTTTACAATATTCTTATCCTCGTCCTTTGACAGATATCCGGTCAAAATGTCGCTTTTCTTTTTTGGGCATCCGTGAACGACACAAAGGTAATACTTATCAATTTCTCTGTTTTTGAGCTTTTCGTTAAGAATCCGCAAGGCTTCTGCGGTTTTTGCCGCAATTACAATTCCGCCCGTGTTTCTGTCGATGCGGTTTACAAGCGCAGGCTTAAAGGATTGCTCGTCGTCAGGTAGATACTCCTTTTTGTCATACAAATAGTGCTGTATACGCATTATAAGCGTATCACGATACTCACTGTTATCAGGATGAACAACAAGCCCCTCAGGCTTATTAACAAGCATAAGATTTTCATCCTCATATACTATATCCAGTTTTGTAGGAGAGGACAGAAAGTCATATCTCGGCTTAGAGGGAGTTAGCAGCTCGTCATTGATATAAAGGGATAAGCAGTCACCCTCACTCAGTCGGGTGGAGATTTCGACGCGTTTACCGTTTACCTTTATTCGCTTTGTCCTGATATACTTATACATCAGGGATTTGGGCATCGAATCGAACGCTTTTGACAGGAATTTATCAAGTCTTTGGTTTGCATCGTTCGCCTGAATGATAATTTCTTTCATTTTATCACCAAATATACTTTCATTTTTCGCAGATTTGTAGTATTATGAATTCATCACAGGGATCAGGGGGGTGATTGCTTGAGTAACAAAAACCTGCACGAAGGACATCGCGCACGGCTCAAAGGCCGATTTCTGAAGGATGGACTTGACGGATTTGAGGAGCACAACGTCCTTGAATTAATGCTCTTTTACGGAATTCCCTACAAGGATACCAACGATATCGCTCACCGACTGATCGAAAAATTCGGCTCATTTGAGCGTGTTCTTGAAGCGGATTTCGATAGCTTGCGCGAGGTCGACGGAATCGGTGATAACACCGCGGTTATGCTTAAACTCTTTCAGGCAGTCACCAAATATTACGACGAGAAGAAGCATCAGTTGCAGGTCAGGCTCAGCAATCCCGACGATATCGTTAAATTTGTCAGAGCACACTGTCGTTATCGCGCCGAAGAGGTGTTCACCGTTTTTGCACTTGACGGCGACTGCAAATATCTAACACACGAGGATATTTCTACCGGGAGTCTCAATATGACCGAGGTCAGCACTCGCAAGGCAGTTGACTTCGTTCTTCGCTCGAAGGCGGCCTGTGCTATTATAACCCACAATCACCCGAGCGGCAACCTGTCCGTATCGGTGCAGGATATGGGTGCGACGCGTCGACTGGTTGACGCGCTGAAGATAGTCGACGTCAAACTTTTGGATCACATAATCGTCAGCAACGACGATTACCTCTCTATGAGAAGCGAGGATAAATATTCATCTGTTTTTAATTGACAGGCGTATGCTGTTGTATGCGCCTGTCTTATTTTTTACGCATCAAAATAGACGCAACCGTAAAGGCACCGTATACGATTATATTTACTGTAATGACGCTCGGGCCGGTAGGGAAGTCATATACGGCCGCTGCAAAAAATCCAATAACAAAGCAAACCACAGAAATAATTCCAGACGTAACGACAACCGACTTAAAACTCTTACACACGCGCATAGCGGTTATAGTAGGGAACACGATCAAGCCCGATATCATAATCGCGCCGACAAGCTGCATTCCAAGCACGATGGTAACAGCTGTCAGCAGTGCGATCAAAAGGTTATAACGCTTAGTCTTAACACCTGTCGCTGACGCAAAATTCTCGTCAAAGGTAATGCTGAAAATTCTATTGAAGGACAGAATAAACAGAGTCAAAACAATTATCGAAAGTGCTAACGAAATCGGCACTATTACATTGTCGATGTTTATTATGGTGCTTTTTCCGAATAAACTGCTGCATATATCTGCAGGCTCACCGCTACCGGTAATATTAAACAACAGATATCCCACCGCAATTGCACCGGTAGACACAAGGGCAATAGCCGCATCGCCGTTTACCTTGCTGTTTTGAGACAGTCTGAGCAGGAAAAAAGCGGCTACTATTACGATTGGCAGGGAGATCAAGAGGGTAGCAGTACTGTTTGCAGAAGCGCCGAAATTAAGAGCGGCAGCAATTGCCAATGCTCCAAAACCGACGTGGGAAAGACCGTCGCCGATCATAGAGAGACGCTTGAGCACCAATGTAACTCCGAGCAGGGATGCGCAGAGAGCGACCGGTATTCCGACAACGAGAGCCTTAATAATCACACCCGAAACAAATGGGTCGCGGAAGTATTCAATTAGAGTGTTAAAAAATCCTGTCATTTTTATCCCTTCTGACCTTCCAAATATTCAGCGGTCGAAATAAACTCATACCCGTTTGCTTCAAGCTTAAGGATCTTGTTTGAATTCTTAGTAGCCGCGTCCAAATCGTGTGTAATTAAGATTACCGTTACCTTATGATCCTTGTTAAGATGCGAAATAGCGCGGTACAACTCGTTGCTTACAACAGGGTCAAGAGCAGCAGTAGGCTCATCAAGAAGCAAAACCTGACCTGTCGCGCAAAGCGCTCTTGCAATCAAAACACGCTGTTGCTGTCCTCCTGACAATTCGCGGAAGCACTCCTTTTTCAAGGAAAATGCGTTTATCTTCTTCAACGCATCGTCTGCAAGCTTACGATCCTCCTTAGTATAGAAGGGGTGTGCACCCTTACGGTTAATGCACCCAGAAAGAACGACCTCGTATACACTTGCGGGGAAATCACTTTGCACAACGGTCTGCTGGGGCAGATAGCCGATCTGATCCTTTTCGAGTCCGTCAGCGAAAACTATTTCACCCTTATTTAGTCTAATAAGACCGAGCAGTGCCTTTACAAATGAGGATTTGCCTGTGCCGTTTTCACCGATAATGCTCAGATAATCTCCTTTGGATATCTCAAGATTGATATTATCGAGCACGGTGCGTCCGTCATATGCCACAGTAACATCCTTGCATATAATCTGACTCATTTATTCAGCACCTCCTCAATGGTATCGGCGTTTCTGTTCATAAGTTTCAAATAGGTATATCCCGATTCGAATTCATCTTTAGACAGGTTGTGGCAGGAATGGAGCAACCTCTTATCGCATCCTGTCTCATCGCAGACAACGTCCGCGGTCTTTTGGTCGGACATTTCAACATAAAAGACGGTTTTTACATTTGAGTTTTCAACCGTTTTTATCAATTCATTATAGGTCGACAGGGTCGGCTCGGTCTCCGATGAACAACCTGAAAAGGCGGCAAAATAATCGACACCGTATTCCTCAGCAAAATACCTGAAAGGGAACCTGTCGGCAACTATCAAAGTAAAATAATCGGCTGAGTCAAACAATTTGCGGAAACGGCCGTCGAGCTTGTCCAACTCTTCGATATACTTAGCAGAATTGGCTTTATAGGTATCAGAATTACTGCTGTCAAGCTTACATAGTTCATCTGTTATCGACTTGACTATAATTTTAGCATTGACGGGCGACGTCCAAACGTGCTCGTCGTAGGTAGCGTGCTCATCAAAATGATGTTCGTCCTCGTGCTCGTGCGGCTCATTCTCTAAAAGCAACTCAAGGCCTTTGCATATATCAAGCGCAGTTCCTCGAACCGAGTCAAGCATATCGGTTGCCCAGCTTTCCGACTCACCTGAACTGTAAATGAACAGGTCGCACTCGTGAACGCTCTTAAGGTCGGACAGAGAGGGCTCATACCCGTGCACATCGGCTTCGGGAGCGACCAACAGCTTTACATCAACAAGATCTCCGGCAACTTGACGAACGAAGTCGTACTGCGGAAAAATTGTGCATACAACCTTGAGTCTTCCGTCATCCTTGTTGCTATCGCTCGAACTATTACAGGCACAAAAAGACACAAGCACGAAAAGGCAGATGATTATACTAAGTACCCGCATCATACACGTCCGCCTTCCTTTTTGCATCCCTCGCACTTGCCAAACAAGACAGTTTTACCCTCATCCATCGCAAACTGATTATCCTGAAGAATACTGCGCAGAGCCGCCTCGGTAGATTTATCTTCAAGATGGACAGTCCTTCCGCAATCGGTACACTTCAAATGGAAATGCCTATCGCATCCGTGCTCGTGATCGACATATTGATATACCGCAGATTTTTTGCTCTCGTCGTAGTAACGCTTTAGTATTCCGTCATCGGTCAGTTTAGATACAAGGCGATAGACCGTGCTTTTTCCGATATCTTCCGATCCGCACAGTTTGTTTGTAATTTCATTAACGGTAAAGACATTATGCTTGTTTTCCTTAGCAAAGGAAAGAAGCAGCTCTCTTTGCCGTGTGTGATACTCGTTTTTCATCCTCATTCTTCCTTTTGAAACACAATTTGAGAACCATTCTCATATTATAATATATTTTTGCTTTTTGTCAATATAAAACACATATATAATTAGTAAAAGGTGTCGGGAAAATCCCGACACCTTTTACACGTTAAGTTTAGTCATTCTTGCGTAGTGGAATATGTATTGCTGAACAATTCCTGCATACTGCTTCGCCACATCGGGCAGTTCACCGTCAAAAAGCGCCTTCATTGCACGTCCCATCCATACGTCAACAGGGAAGCACTCGATTCTTGAGCAACCAAATAGCAGAGCACAGTTTGCCACCTTTGGCCCGACGCCGCGCACCAATTGCATCATTTCGAGAGCGTTTTCAAGAGGCATACTCCGCATCCCCTCAAGGTCCAAAGTCCCGTCCTGCACCTTTTTAGCGGCATCTATGATATACTTTGCGCGAAAGCCGCTTCGAATTACCGCAAGGTCGTCGACTGAAACTTGAGAAATCGTATATGCGGTAGGGAAGGTGTATCCACCGTGGATTTTATCTCCAAAATTCTCGCAGAGCCTGTTGATAATTCCTTTGATACGGGGGATATTGTTGTTCTGAGATATAATAAATGAACATAGTGCCTCCCAAGAGTCCTGACGCAGAATATGTATGCCTGCGGAGTAATCAACGATCTTTGAGAGGGTAG
>JAZQID010000090.1:0-2267 GCA_045540915.1 Acutalibacteraceae bacterium | reverse complement strand
CGTTGTCGATGCTAATAAGTGCAAGATGTATATGAAGAACTTCGGAGAGTTCTTCAACAATCAGGTCGAGCACGCTAACTCTATCGTTTTCAGCCATACCGACGGCATCTCCGCTGAAAAGTTGGAAACTGCGGTGGAACTTGTGCGCGAGCATAACAAGACCGCTACCTTGGTTACGACCCCGTGGGACGACCTCGACGGCAAGGCCATTCTTGAGGCAATGGAGAAGAAGACCACCCTCGACACCGAGCTTGAGGAGTTGGCACACCATCATCATCACCATCACCACCGTCACGATGAAGACTGCGACTGTGGTTGTCACGATCACGAGCATCACCATCATCACCACGATGAAGACTGCGACTGCGGATGCCACGACCACGAGCATCACTACCATCACGATGAAGACTGCGACTGCGGATGCCACGACCACGAGCATCACCACCATCATCACGATGAGGACTGCGACTGCGGTTGCCACGACCACGAGCATCACCACCATCACCATCATCACCACGCAGACGAGGTCTTTACAAGCTGGGGCGTCGAGACCACCAAGACCTTCACCGCCGAGCAGCTTGAAGAAGCCCTTTCCAAGCTTAGCGACGAGTCGACCTACGGAATCATCCTGCGTGCAAAGGGCATCGTCGAGGGCGAGGGCGAATGGATCCACTTTGACTACGTGCCGGGCGAGGCCGACGTTCGTTGCGGCAGCGCGAGCGTAATCGGCAGACTTTGCGTAATCGGCTCAGGCATCAACGAGGAGAGGCTCGCCGAGCTTTTCGGTGTCTGAGCAGGGAAGGGGTAACCGATGAAAGAGATTCCCGTATATCTGTTCACCGGCTTTTTGGAGTCGGGAAAGACCAAGTTTATTCAGGAGACCCTCGAGGACAAGCGCTTCAACAAGGGTGAGAGGACCCTTCTGCTTGTCTGCGAGGAGGGTGAAGAGGAGTATGTGCCCGAGCGCTTTTCGGGCGAGAACGTCTTTATCCAATATATCGAGGACACGGGCAGGTTTACGCCCGATCGCCTGAGCGCGATGGTAAAGCGTAACAAGGCTGACAGGGTGGTAGTCGAGTATAACGGAATGTGGCAGCTTTCTGAGTTTTACAATGCTCTGCCTGATGATTGGACGGTCTATCAGGAGATGATGTTCGCCGACTCCACCACCTTCATCAATTATAACGCAAATATGCGCAGCCTCGTCGTAGACAAACTGCAGGGATGCGAGCTGGTCATATTCAACCGATGCACCGATGCGACCGATAAGATGCCTTTGCACAAGATAGTGCGCGGCATCAGCCGACGTGCCGATATCGCCTACGATTACGTTGACGGTCACGTCGAGTATGACGATATCGAGGACCCGTTGCCCTTTGATGTTGAGGCCCCCGTCATTGAGATAGGTGACAGAGATTTCGCCCTGTGGTACCGCGATATGAATGAGGAGCCGAAGAAGTATATCGGCAAGACCCTGAAGTTCAAGGGTCTGGTTGCCGTCGACGGCAAACTGCCCAAGGACACCTTCGTTATCGGCCGCCACATTATGACCTGTTGCGCCGACGACATTCAGTACGGCGGACTTATCGCCGTTTGGGATGGCGCATCGGGATTGAAAACGCGAGACTGGATAAGCGTCACCGCCACCCTTGAGTTCGAGTATAATAAAGGTTATCGCGGTAAAGGCCCCGTCCTTCACGTCCTTTCGGCCGAGCCTGCGCAGGCTCCCGAGGAACAAGTAGTAACATTCTATTGATATGCTATTGATTTTTCGGACAAACTGTAGTAGAATAAATTCAGATAAATACCATATCTTGTAAAGGAGCAAACACAATGTTAGTATCAGCAAAAGAAATGCTTGCCAAGGCAAAGGCAGGCCACTACGCAGTAGGACAGTTTAACATCAACAACCTTGAGTGGACCAAGGCCATCCTTCAGACCGCTCAGGAGTTGAATTCTCCCGTTATCCTCGGCGTATCCGAGGGTGCAGGAAAGTATATGTGCGGCTATAAGACAGTAGTCGGCATGGTAAACGGTATGATCGACTCCCTCGGCATCACCGTTCCTGTTGCTCTCCACCTTGACCACGGTACATTTGAAGGCGCAAAGGCTTGCATCAACGCAGGTTTCTCGTCCATAATGTTCGACGGCTCACATCTCCCCTTCGAGGAGAACTTCGCAAAGACAACAGCTCTCGTAAACACCTGTGACGTTCTCGGTCTCTCTCTTGAGGCTGAAGTAGGCGCTATCGGCGGCGAAGAGGACGG
>JAZQID010000089.1:0-14544 GCA_045540915.1 Acutalibacteraceae bacterium | reverse complement strand
TACGATAAGAGCGTAGTGTCCGAGCAGGATGCTCAAAGCCTTGATACCCTTCTTGCCGCCTGCAACAAGGCGGGCAAAAAGTTTTATATGGACATCTCAAACGGATGGTACGCGGCATCCTTCTTCCTTGCGGCAGGCTGCTCGGTCGGGCTTGACGAAAAGGGCAAGCAGACCTGCGACTTTAACAATGCCAACGGCGTAAAGGCGGGCGAGGCCATAAAGGCGCTTTGCGCCGACGGTGCCTTTATCACGGGTGACGATGCCATCTTTACCGGCGGTATGGGCGAGACCATCGCCGCAGGCGTTTCGGGCACCTGGAACGCGGCCGCCGTATCTGAAAAGCTCGGCAAAAACTATGCCGCCGCCAAGCTTCCCACCGCCAACATCGGCGGTCAGCAGCTGCAGCTTAAAAGCTACGCTGGCTACAAGATCCTCGGTGTAAATTCAGGCACAAAACAGCCCCTTGAGGCGATGAAGCTGGCTGAGTGGCTGACCAACGAGGACAATCAGCTTCTCCGCTTTGAAGAGCGCGAGCTTGGCCCTGCCAACGCAGAGGCCGCACAGAGCGACAAGGTAAAGAACAACATCGCCCTTGCCGCCCTCGCCAAGCAAAACGAGTTCGGCGTGTCCCAAAGGGGAATCAAGAGCACCTTCTGGAGTCCTGTTGAGGCCTTCGGCACCGCTATGGAGACCAAGGACTATTCAAAATCTGTTCAGGCCTTGCTTGACAGTATGGTGGCTGACATTACAGCCCAATAATTGCCATCGGAAAGGAGCGGACCAATGGATATCGTAAAGGGCTCCAAAAGTCACGCTGAAAAGACTGCGTCATCCTTGGGCCGTGTGCTGATAGCCCTGCCCAAAGCGGTGGCAAAGGGCGCTTCGCTGATATGGCGTTTCGTAGTGGCCATCGTTACCTCGGTTGCGATTGCGCTGTCGGATGTCGGCAAGGCGATGCTTTATGGAGATTGGGCAACGAGGGTCAGTTTCGTAATAATGGGCTTTTACGGCTTTGTGCGCCGACAGGTAGGACGGGGCATCTGCTTTTTGGCGGTGCAGGTGGCTTATATATGGTATATGTTCTCTTTTGGTGCAGGCTACCTCGCCAAGTTCACCACCCTCGGCACGCAGACGCAGGACAGGGTCTTCGACGAGGCAACGGGAATATACGTCTACACTGCGGGCGACAACTCGATGGAGATATTGCTCTTCGGCACCGTCACCATCGTGCTGACCGTCATCTTCGCGATACTGTGGGTGGCCTCGGTACGAGCGGCATATCGCACCTGCCTGATGCGGCGCAACGGCACCAGACTGCCCACCACCTCGCAGGACCTGAGAGAACTGCTCGGCAAAAATTACCATGCAACCCTCTTGACCCTGCCAAGCCTGCTTGTCGGTGTTTTCACCCTCTTGCCACTTATATTTATGGTGCTGATGGCCTTCACCAACTACGACAAGGCCCATCAGCCGCCGGGTAACCTCTTTACCTGGGTGGGACTTGAGAACTTCAAGGACATTTTCGGCTCAAATCCGAAGATAAGCTACACCTTTCTGCACCTGCTCGGCTGGACGCTGGTGTGGGCGCTCTTTGCCACCTTTACAAACTATATCCTCGGTATGATACTCGCCCTGCTCATCAACAAAAAGGGTATCAGGTTCAAGAAGATGTGGCGGCTCATCTTTATCATTACGATAGCCGTTCCGCAGTTTGTCACCTTGATGCTGATGAGCCAGCTTTTGCACGATCAGGGTGCGCTGAACGTCCTGCTTGAGAGTATCGGGCTGACGAGCGAGCCGATAGGCTTTTTGAGCAACGCGACATTGGCGCGAATAAGCGTTATCGCCGTCAATATGTGGATCGGCATACCCTATTCGATGCTGATAACGAGCGGAATACTGCTCAACATCCCCGAGGATCTGTATGAGGCGGCCCGCATCGACGGGGCGACCCCCGTTCAGACCTTCTTTAAGATAACCCTGCCCTATATGCTCTTTGTCACCACCCCCTACCTTATTACCCAGTTTGTCGGCAATATCAATAACTTCAACGTGATATACCTGCTGACAGGGGGCGGCCCACTTACCCTCGATTATTATCAGGCGGGAAAGACCGACCTCTTGGTGACCTGGCTTTATAAGCAGACGGTGCAGGAACAGAACTATAACCTCGCGGCAGTTATCGGCATCGTCGTCTTTGTCATAACCGCCCTGATGTCCATTATCGTTTACAACAATTCAGCCGCCGTCAAAAAGGAGGAGCAGTTTTCGTGATAAAGAGCTATTCACTTCGCAAAAAGCTCACCAACGCCGCCGTATACGGCTTGCTGACGGTGCTGGCTCTTATATGGATAACTCCGATAGTTTATTTGTTTATTCTCTCCCTGCGAAAAGAGGCAGGTGCCTACACTGCCTATCTGCTTCCCAAGGAGTACACCCTCGACAACTACAAACTGCTTTTCACCGACACCTCTCTGTTTAACTATCCTCGGTGGTATGCCAATACCTTTTTGGTGGCGGTGGTGTCCTGCCTTATCTCAACCATAATGATACTGATGATAAGCTACGCTTTCAGCCGACTGAGATTTCCGTCCCGAGCGAAGTTTATGAATTTGGGACTGATACTCGGAATGTTCCCCGGCTTTATGTCGATGGTGGCGGTCTACCATCTGCTCAAGGTGATAGGACTTGCCCAATCACTGTTTTCCTTGGTGCTGGTCTATTCGGCATCGAGCGCCCTCGGCTACTTCGTTGCTAAGGGCTTCTTCGATACCATTCCGCGCTCGCTTGACGAGGCGGCGACTATTGACGGTGCCAACAAAAACCAGATATTCTGGAAGATAATCCTGCCTCTTTCCAAGCCCATCGTCGTATACACCGCCCTGACATCTTTTATTGCACCTTGGGCCGATTTCATCTTTGTCAGCGTCATTATGAAGGATAACTACGACAATTTCACCGTTGCGCTGGGGCTCTATCAAATGCTCTCACGCGAAAACATCTATCGTTATTTTACAAGATTTTGCGCAGGCGCGGTGCTGGTCGCAATTCCCATTACTTTGCTCTTTATGATACTGCAAAGATACTATGTCAGCGGAGTAACGGGAGGCGCCGTAAAGCAGTAGCATCA
This sequence comes from Acutalibacteraceae bacterium, assembly GCA_045540915.1. GTDB lineage: Bacteria > Bacillota > Clostridia > Oscillospirales > Acutalibacteraceae > RGIG2206. Next base: position 11,414 of record JAZQID010000089.1, on the reverse strand, counting down.
AACTTTATCGAGGAGGCGGCGACGTGGACATCGTCTTGTGGATAGTGGCGGCGGTCGGCCTTCTTGCAGAGTTGACCGCGGCGGTGATCGGCAGATTTTACCGCATCGCCTTCTTGCGCAATAAAGAGGAGCACGCCGACATCAATACCCTCGGCAAGCCGTGGGGTGCCTATCTTGAGCAGATAACCGAGGGTATCGAGTGGCTACAGAAAAATGCGACCGAAACGGCTCACATAGAGTCGTTCGATGGGCTGAGGCTTTTTGCGTGGGTGGTGGAGCAGGAGAATGCGCGGGGCACCGTTTTGATGTGCCACGGATATCGGTCGAGGGGCTTCCTTGATTTCAGCTGCGCCTTCAGATTCTTTTACGAGCAGGGACTCAACCTCGTTGTAATTGAACAGCGAGCCTGCGGAAACAGCGAGGGCAATATAATCACCTTCGGCATTAAGGAAAGCAGAGATGTCAGCAGTTGGGCTGCTTGGGTGCGAGAGCGGTTTGGTACCGAAATGCCGATGATCCTCGCAGGCGTGTCGATGGGATGCACCTCGGTGATATTGTCGGTGGCAAACGGCCTGCCCGACAATGTGGCCGGCATAGTTGCCGATTGCGGCTACACGTCGGCGTGGCGTCAGCTTGCCCACGTGCTGAAAAGGGATTACCGCTTGCCGCCTTTTCCGATTTTGCATCTGGTCAATTACCTCTTTAAGCGGCGAACGGGATGTGACCTTCGCAGCTTTGATACCCTGTCGGTGCTGAGCGGCTGTGATATCCCTGTACTCTTTGTCCACGGCGGTGCCGACAGGTTCGTGCCTATCGATATGTCGGTAGAAGGATGGCGTGCCTGTTCGGCCGATAAGGACATACTCATCGTCGAAGGTGCCGCCCACGCAACGAGCTCGATCGCCGACCCTAAACAGTACCAAGGCAAAGTGAAGGCGTTTCTTGACGGGATACTCCATTGAGGCAACACCTTGACGGGCAGTCTGCCTGATGCTATAATGTGATTATCAAGCATTTAGGAGTTGCATCGTATGGACAGACAGGTGATAAGATTTAAGAAGCTTGACCCTCGCGCAATAAAGCCAACCTACGGAACCGAGTTTTCGGCAGGCGCCGACCTTTATGCCCTGCTTGACGAGGCGCTGGAGATACCCGCGCACCAGACTCGGCTTATCCATACGGGGATAGCGGTCGAGATACCAGTCGGTATGGCCGGCCTTATCTATGCGAGAAGCGGACTCGCCTGCAAGCGCGGACTTGCGCCGGCCAACAAGGTGGGCGTTATCGATGCCGACTATCGCGGCGAGATAATGGTGGCACTGTGCAATCATACCGATGAGCCGCAGACGGTGGATATCGGCGAGCGTATCGCCCAAATGGTGATAACCCCATTCGTTCCTGCCGTTTACGAGGAATGTGACGAGCTGACCGACACCGTCAGGGGTGAGGGCGGCTTCGGCTCAACGGGAACTAAATAGGACAATAAAAACAAGAGCCCCCGAGATTTTTGAAATCTCGGGGGCTTAAAATTTTACGGATCATTCAACCTGTTCTTCGGTCGGCTTTTCCTAAACTTTGGCGTTCTTTTTACGCAGCAGAATGAATGCTACAACTCCGCCTGCAACTACGATACAGGCTGCAACTACAATAATAATTATGGTTAAGGCGTTGCTCTGCCTGTCGACGATGATGAGGTCGTTGCCTGCGTTTGCAGTACCTGTAAGAACGCTGTCCTTTGAAAAGGAGGGAGCTTTGCTGCTGGTGGCACTGCTGCTTTGGGGCTGAGTCGATGAGGTGGGAACTCTGCTGCTTTGAGGCTGAGTCGATGAGGTGGGAACTCTGCTGTTTTGATTCGGCTTGGAAGAGTTAGACGGTCGGCTGCTTGATGAACCGGTGCTTGAGCTTGGCTGAGATACAGGAGGCTTGACTACGGAATCGTCGCAAACCCCGTTGAAATCAGAGATAATGCTAACAACGGTTCCACGGGCAGAGGTAACGTTTATGTTGAAGGCTACCTTAGTTTCTTTGAATGCGGAAGAAGAGCTGAAGCCATTAACGGAGGTCAGGTCAGCGGTAACGGTATTGACGGTATTGCCTGTGGTGTTCTTGACGGTCAACTCGCCTGCGTCGTAGGTGACCTCAACACCCAGGTTGCAGTTTGGCATAAAATTATTATTGAACATCCAACCTTTGCGGATCATCCTTTCTTCAAGGTACACTTGAAATTTATTTGCCTGATCAATAATAAACCGGTCGTTGTAATTATAAGATGTGACGCAATCCTGAGAAAAGTTCTGACTGCCGTTAAGGGTAACGTTAACGCCCTTGTAGGTTACTGACTTTAGATAGAGATTCTTGCCTTCGCCGTCATTAATGTTGGCGGGAGAACGGGTGAAGGTGATGGCGAGATCGCCGAAGGTGGCTACCCAGTTCTCAGTTCCTGCAATAGTGCCCGAAGTAACGGTGTTATTCTTAAACCAGATGTCAAAGTCTGCCTTGAAATGGTCGTTGATATCATAGGTGCCGAGATCGGCGGACAGGCTGAGGGCTATGTTGGAAGCGCCGATGATAAGGCCGTTGCCGTAGCCGGAGGTCTTGAAGAGACCGGAACCGGAGCTGTTCCAGTTGAGATTGTCGGGGAGCGTGCAGGTAGCCTTGTCGAAGCCCGAAAACTTAGTGGTGCCGTTGGCAGCGGAAACGGGAAGCGTGCAAAGAGCAGTCATTGAAACAAGAACTGCAAAGGCACACAGGATAGATAAAATTTTCTTTGTCATATGGTTTCCTCCTGGGGTTTGTTTTCGGGATATTCCAATCCCAAATCTATATAACAACTATAACACAAGAGCAAGGTTCTTGCAATGTTTCAATATGAAATACACAAAATTTAATAAATTTTTCAAAGGCTTTTTGCAACTAAAAAGAGCCCCTCGGATATCGTTCCGAGAGACTCTTTTGGTTTAGCAATGGTTATTCGCCCTGTTCTTCGGTCGGCTCTTCTTCAACATTGGTGTTCTTCTTACGCAGCAGGATGAATGCTACAACTCCGCCTGCAACTACGGCACAGGCTGCAACCACGATAATAATTATGGTTGCGATGTTCGAGCCGTTGCCGCCGTCGTTGTCGGTATCGGTATCGGTGTTTCCTGCAGGAGCGTTGTCCTCGGACGAGGTGGCAGTAGAACTGTCGGCCTCTTCAGAGGAAACGTCCGACGATGTTGCATCGGAAGATTCAACGGTGGAAGACGTTTCGGTGGAGGAAGGAGGGGGAGGAGCAGGAAGATCCGGACCCTTCTTATACTCGCCGTGGAAGTCAGAGATGATGCTTACGAAGGCGCCGCGCTCATCGGTAGCCTCAACTGTTGCGGTGACCTTAGAGACGTGGAAGGCGTTTGTAACGTCAAATCCCGCGACTTTGGTAAGGTCAGCAGTAACGGAGTTGACGGCCTCACCCGAGGTGTTCTTGATGGTCAGAGTACCCGAGTCGTAGGTAACCTCAACAGCAAGGTTGGTGTTCGCCCAAGCGTTGTTGTTGAACATCCAGGACTTGCGGATCATATTCTCCTCAAGGAAGTTGTGGAACTCTTCGTTTGCCTGCTTGACAATGAAATCGCTGTTGTGCTCATAGTAGTTGGCGTTGGACGTGGTAAAGGTCTTTTCACCGACGATCTCAGCCTCCTGACCCTTGTAGGTCACCGACTGGAGATAGAGGTATTTGCCTGAGTTGTCGTTTTTCTCGGCAAGACAACGGGTGAAGGTGATAGCAAGATCGCCGATAGTAACGATGTGGTTCTCGACGCCTGCGACACAGCCGTCCGAGGCCTTCTTATTCTTGTACCAAAGATCGAAATCCACCTTGAAGTAGTTGTCGATGCTGTAGGTGCCAAGGTCGGCGGTAAGGCCAAAGCCGGCCTGATTTCCTACAACAAGGCCGTCACCGAAACCGCTGGTCTTGAAGAGACCGGAGCCGGATGAGTTCCAAGGCATATCATCGGGAAGGACGCAGGTAGCCTTGTCAAAACCTGAAAACTGAGCGTCTGCCTTTCCGTCTGCAGAAGCCGAAAATGAGCCGAAAGCCACCATCGATACAAGTATAGACAGTGCGCAAAGAATGGAGAGAATTTTGTTTTTCATTTTTGTTCCTCCTGAAAATTTGCGGAGCACCGCTCCAATATCAACGATAATTATACTAAAACAGAATATGTTGTTCAATAGCTATCTCCAATTTTGGCGATTTTACCAAATTGCATTATATCCCTTTGTTAGTTATTCTTGCCGCCCCTTTTCATAAAACAGAATAGGTTGTTCAATAGCTATTTCCATTTCGGCGATTTCACCAAATTACATTACATCCCTTTGTGAGTTGTTCTTGCCGCCCCTTTCCATTGGCGCCGATTAACAAATTTAACCTCAGGGACATACTGTGTAATATACCGCTAAATGCGGTTCGACCTTAACAACAGGAGAAACGGAGAGGAACTCTTTTGAATATGCACAGCATGACAGAAATGAATATGCCTGCCACAGAGGGCGCAAGGCCTATCAAGGATGCGGTTCTGGCTATGGCGTATGTTCCGATGCAGGAATACGGACTGATGTATGATCAGGCCGACGCGCTTGAGGCAGGAACGCTCTTTCCCGACTTGGATAAGCCCTTTCTCGGAAAGAAGGGGTTAAAATGAGCGACAGAGACGCTTTGCTCAAGCGGATATCGGCCGCCCAGTTTGCCGCGTGGGAAAACCATCTGTATCTGGACACCCACCCCAACGACGAGCTGGCCCTGCAGAATATGATGAGATACCGTAAGGAAGCCAACAAGCTGATATGCGAATTTGAGAAGAAGTTTGGACCCCTTTCGGTGTCCGACGTCTACGGCGACACAAGGTTTGCGTGGATCGACTCGCCTTGGCCTTGGGATCCTCACAGGGAGGGGGATAAATAATGTTTAGTTATGAGAAAAAGCTTCAGTACCCTGTCAAAATAGCTACACCCAATCCTATGTTAGCAAAGCTCATTATCACTCAGTACGGCGGACCCGACGGCGAGCTCAGCGCCAGCCTGAGATATCTCAGCCAGCGTTTTTCGATGCCCTACAACGAGCTTAAGGGCCTCTTGACCGACATCGGAGTGGAGGAACTCAGTCACCTTGAGATGATAGGCACGATAGTCCATCAGCTGACGAGAAACCTGACCGAAGAGGAGATAAAGAAGCAGGGCTTCGGCGACTACTTTGTTGATCACACCGTAGGAGTCTATCCTCAGGCGGCAAGCGGAACGCCGCACACCTCGGCATATCTTGCCGTAAAGGGCGACCCTATCACCGACCTGCACGAAGACCTTGCCGCAGAGCAGAAGGCGCGCACTACCTATGACAATATACTTCGCCTTTGCGACGACCCCGATGTGCGCGACCCCATCAAGTTCCTGCGTCAGCGCGAGCTGGTACACTATCAGCGCTTCGGAGAAGGCTTGAGATTGGTACAGGATCGACTCAACGACCGCAACTTCTACGCCTTCAACCCCGCCTTTGATAAGAAAAAATAGAAAAAACAAACCGCCCTCACTTCCTGTTGAGAAGCAAGGGCGGTGTCTTGTTATTCGTTATTCTCGGTCTTGGTTTCTGTGCTTGAGTCGAAATCGAAGTTCATAAGCTCGAGGTCGAGCAGAGTGTCGTCATCGGGGTCGGGCCGACCGAGCGGCTTCGGCTCCTTTTTTCTGCCCTTAAGGGCGCATACAAGTACCAGCGCAACAGTGAGGCCGATGATGACGGTGCCTGCACCGATTGCGATCCACAGCACGTTGTCCGCCATCCAAGCGAGCGGGCCTTCGGGCTCGGCAGGCTTGGGCTCAGCCTGAATGGGAAGATTCTCATCGCGCTCGAAGTAACGCTGGAGGGTGCCCTCCTTCGCGTCGTATAGGTAGAAGCCTGCATAGTCGCCTGCGCCGCACAGATACACGGCGTAGAAGCTGTTATCCTCCGTCGAGACCCAGGCGGTAACGGGGGTCTCGCCGATGGTCAGCTCAGCGGAGGTGAACTCCGAGGGAACTCCGACGTTCCTCGGCTTGTCGAGCAGGATATACGTAGTTCCACCGACCGTTACGGTCGCGTATTTGGTAAAGGATATACTTTCGTTGTTGTATACGTAGAAGCCGCTCTCCTCTTCACCGCGAAGATAGAGCATAACGATACCTGCGGCGTTTTTGACGGACACAACGGTGTTGTCGTTGATGGCCTGCTCGGAAAGTTCGAACCCTGCAGGGATCTCAATGCCGCCGAAGTCCTCGACCACCGTCATCTGCACGTCGCCGACGGTGACCTTGACGTTGGTAACCACAGGCAGCTCGGGCTCAGGCTCGGGAGCAACGCTGGAATTGGGCTGGCCCTCGGCCGCCTTGCGCGTAATTTTAACCGTGTATTTCTTGGTCGCGCCGTTGGGGGCGGTGACGGTTATCACTCGGGTGTTGGTGCCGACCGAAAGGGAGTTCTTGCCCGAAATTGAGGTCTTGGCATCCTTTTCGGCGGTGACGGCAGAAATGGTCACCGAGGTGACATTGTTGGGCACCGTTACCGAGTAGTTGGTGGTGTTGGCTGAAAAGGCAGGGGAAAGGGTGCCCGAGGACACCTTCAGGGACGAGAGGTTGGCGTTGCCCGAAAGAACGACCGGCGCCGAAACGGTGACGTTGGCCGATGCTGACGAGGGGTCAAGCGCCTCTTCGTTGAAGTTGGTGACCTCGGTGGTGCTGAAGGAGATGGCACAGCTGCCTGCCGCCTTTGCGGTAAAGGTGAGAGTGAAGGTCAGCGACGGGGTGTTGTCGGCCGTTGACCACTTTGCCAGCAGGACGGTGCCTGCGGTGCCGCTTGCATCGTTGCCAGACACAAACTCAACTACCGACGGGTCGTAGGTCAGCCTTCCGTCGACACTTCCGATGGCGGAGGCGGAGACCTTTACTGTTACGGTAAAGGTGTTGCCGATGGTTACGTTGGACGAGCTTACCGAAACAGCCGATGAGCTTGATGCGGCAAAAGCTCCGAAGACCGACAGCGAGCAAACTATTGCCGCCGTGCAAAGCAGACATATTATCTGTCTGATAGTAGTTTTCATACCGTTATCCTCCTCTTATTATTGGGTGATGCTCTTGATGCCGAGGATATGCTTTTGTCCTGCGAGGAGGTCGACCGACGAGATACGTCCGTCGTGATTTATGTCGCAGGCTTCAAGCTGTGCACCTGTCAGAGTGTTTATGCCGAGGATGTGTTTTTGACCCCTCAGCAGATCGCTTGAGGCGACCTTGCCGTCGCCGTTGGTGTCGCCGTAAATGACGATGGAGTAGCTGAGAACTGCGGTTCCGTTCTGATAAAGCAGTACCTTGTCGCCCGTAGCTATAACACCCGTAGTCTTGGCGTTGTCGGAGGCATCGTGTACCTCGACCGAAGCGTTCTCGACCCCGAGCTTGAGAATGAAGTCCTCAACGCCTGTGCCGACCGCTACACCCGTGACGTAGGTGCCGACGGTGTAGGAGCCGTTGATGGTGGGGGGCTTGGGCTGTTCGGGCTCGGGAGTCTCGCCACCCGGCTCGCGATAGACCGATACCGTATAGGTTCGGGTAGTGCCGCTTGCGGCGGTGACGGTCACCTCAAGGGCGTTGTTACCGTCGACGAGAGTCCTTTGACCTGCGCCCGTTACGGTGGCGGTGCCGTCGTGCGCCTCGGCGATAATGTTGACCGACGCTACCGAGGAGTCAACTATCAGCGAGTAGGAATATCCGTACCTCTCAAACGAGGGGGTCAGAGCCTGTCCTTCGACCGAGAGGGCTTTGAGCAGGTTGTTGTTACTGCCTGCCGAAGTGGGCTTCGGACAGGCCTGCTCGGGCATATTGTCAAACACGGGAATCTCAAAGGTGTATCCCAGCTCGAGCATACCGTCGTAGGCGGCAAGCAGCTTATTCGACTCGGTAAAGACCGCCTTGATGTTGGTCATATATTGGTGGTTGTAGTAGCCGCCGGTGGCAATCAGGTCGAACTTCTTGAGGTAGGTGTTGTTCTGACCGACGTTGATATATCCGTTGGCGATAAACTGACCGCCGCCGAGCATCGCCTTAAAGGGAGTGTTCCAGCCCTTGTTTTTGGCGTGCATCGCGCCCATTTGTCTTGCGCTGTAATTGCCCGAGCTGTAGGCGTTGATGTTCAGCAGGTTGAAGTAGCCCTCGTAGCCGGGCATCGTGCCGAAGGAGAGCTCGGTGCCTGAGTTGCCCTGCTCCTGCACGATGTAGGAGGCAAGGTGATAGGCGCTGACACCCGACTCGCGAGCGGCGGCAAGGATTGCGTCGATGTAGGTGGCATAGCTTGCCGAGTCCTCAAGCCCCGCAGGGTAGGCGCCGCTGAGGAAGGAGTTTTTAACGATGTTCTGCACGCCCTCGTAGGTCTCGTTGGGGGAGTAGGACATCGATTGGAAGGCGAAGGCGTAGGTGGTGCTTAGGTAATTGCGCGGGTCAAGGGAGTAGGCGACAAGTTCGCGTGATGCCATGACCCAGCCACCGCTGTCGTAGACGACGTGGGCACCCGTGTCCCAATTGTACGCGCCCCTTTCAAAAGACAGCTCGGAGCCTATCGAGTAGGGCAGGGAGGTAAGGCTTCGGCCCTGTTCGCACTCAGCGTTGAGGGCGTCGTTCCAGTTGAGCCCCACCTTTTTGGCAACGAATATCCAGTTGGGATACATCTGATGCAATGTTCTCAGATAAGGCTTGTAGCTTTCGGGGAAGCCCTGCGAGGTCAGATATTCCTCAAAGTCACCGTCGGGAACGTATTCGGGAACGATCTTTATATAGGTTGAGGAAGCGTAGCCCTCAAGCTCTCCGTATTTGATGCGGTACCAGTCGCTGTTCGAGGTGTCGAGCAGGGTAACCGTCTCGCCCTTGGGCACGGTGCCTATACGCTCGTATGAGCCGCCCGGTCCCGACCGCACGTTCAGCGGATCGTCGGCGGTTGTAACGATACCGATCTTGACGGATTCGGCGAGGGCGGTCACGGGGCTTATAAAGAGTGCGGCCAGCACAACGCTCAGGCACAAAAGTAAGTTCAGCGCGGCCTTTGATCCTTTCACGGCGAATCCTCCTTTTCGGTATAGTTTCGTGGAATAAAATTGCTCTTTCGTCCCACAGGGGCCTGCAGGTTGCAAAATCAAAGTCATTATAACAGATATGTCACCCTTCTTCAAGATGCGTAATGCACAAAAAAAGGCACCAACAAGTGACAAAAGTAACTGTCGGCACCAAGGTTTTTTGAAAATATTGGCATATATGAAAAAATTTATAAAATTGCCCTTGACTTTCAGGACGACCTATCATATAATAGTATACTGCATAAAAATGGGTGTCTGTGTCCTTTTCAGCCTTGACTTGCTAATGATAGCACATTTTTTCGGCAAATTCAAGCCCTGATTTTCACAGGCCTCTTCTTTGGCTAATCAGATGAAGGAGTGATAAAGCCTATGGTGAGCGTTAAGCCCGTCAAACTTGGCAACAATGTCCGCATGAGCTTCTCCAAGATCAACGAAGTCTTGGATATGCCCAATCTTATTGAGATTCAGAAGGATTCATATGAGTGGTTTCTGAAAGAGGGTCTGCGTGAGGTTTTCGCCGACTTCTCTTCGGTATCGGATTTTTCTCATAATCTGGTTCTTAGCTTTATAGACTACCGTCTTGATGACAAGCCTAAGTATTCGGTTACCGAGTGCAAGGAGCGCGAGACCACCTATGCCGCTCCTATGCGCGTGCGCGCGCAACTCCTTAATAAAGAGACCGGCGAGATCAAGGAGAGCGAGGTCTTTATCGGTGACTTCCCCCTGATGACCGAGTCGGGCACCTTTGTTATCAACGGTGCGGAGCGCGTCGTCGTTTCTCAGCTGGTCCGTTCTCCCGGCGTTTATTTTGATGCCGAGATCGATAAGTCGGGCCGCAAGCTTTTCAACTCTACCATCATCCCCAACCGCGGTGCTTGGCTTGAGTATGAGACCGATCAGAACGAGGTCCTCTACGTCCGTATAGACAAGACCCGCAAGATCCCCGTCAGCACCTTGGTACGTGCCTTCGGTATCTTTACCGAGACGGCTATGACCAATGCCGAGATGGAGGAGATGCTGGGCGAGGATACCCGTTTTAAGAACACCTTGGAGAAGGACTCCACCTCCGATGTCGAGGGTGCTCTTCTTGAGGTATACCGCAAGCTTCGTCCCGGTGAGCCCTTCACTGTAGAGGGAGCCAAGGGCTATCTGTACAATCTCTTCTTCGACCCGCGCCGTTACGATATGTCGCGCGTAGGACGCTATAAGTATAATAAGAAGCTTTCGGTTGCTCCGCGTATCTCGGGCAAGGTCGTTTCCCGTCCCGTTGTTGCACCCCTTACCGGCGAGATCCTTGCCGATGCAGGTGAGGTGCTCACTCGCGAGAAGGCGGTCGCCATCGAGAATGCCGGTGTAAGCGAGGTTTACGTCACCGTTGTTGACCCCGAGGGCGCAAAGGTTGAGGTCAAGGTTCTTTCCAACCGTATGGTTGACCTGAAGAACTTTGTTTCCGCCGAGGTCTATGATGCGGTATGCGACACCGTCAACGAGCACGTCAGCTTCGACCTGCTCAAGATGATCCTTGAGGATGCAAAGGACGAGGAAGAACTTAAGCAGACCCTTATCGACAGCGCTGCTGAGCTTATCCCCAACCACATCACCCTCGACGACATCTTCGCCTCCCTCAACTACTTTATGGGTCTGGCTCACGGAGTCGGAACCGTTGACGATATCGACCATCTGGGCAACCGCCGCATCCGTTGCGTAGGCGAGCTGCTGCAGAACCAGTTCCGTATCGGCTTCTCCCGTATGGAGCGCGTTATCCGTGAGAAGATGTCCCTGCAGGCACAGGATGCCGACGTTATCACTCCCCAGAGCCTGATCAACATCCGTCCCATCGTTGCCGCTATCAAAGAGTTCTTCGGCTCTTCACAGCTTTCTCAGTTTATGGATCAGACCAACCCCCTTGCCGAGCTGACCCATAAGCGCCGTCTGTCTGCCTTGGGACCGGGCGGTCTTTCCCGTGACCGCGCAGGATTCGAGGTCCGCGACGTTCACTACAGCCACTACGGACGTATGTGCCCGATCGAGACTCCTGAAGGACCCAACATCGGACTTATCTCCTATCTTGCTACCTATGCCCGTATCAACCGCTACGGCTTTATCGAGGCACCCTTCCGTAAGATCCTTACCGACGATCAGGGCGTGCCCTACGTTTCCGACGTCGTTGAGTATATGACCGCCGACGCAGAGGACGAGTTTGTCGTTGCGCAGGCCAATACCCCCATCGATGAGAAGGGCTACTTTATCAATAAGATGGTCACCGCCCGTTGCCGTGACCAGTTCCTTGAGATCACC
>JAZQID010000088.1:0-25064 GCA_045540915.1 Acutalibacteraceae bacterium | reverse complement strand
AAGATGATCGAGTCCTACGAGAACAGCATGAAATAACTTCCCCTTAACAAAAGCCGTATGAGTGACCTGACGCCGCCCATACGGCTTAGTTTGATTTTACGGGAATTTTTACACGGCAGTCTCCTGCTTTTTGAAAAAGCGGGCGACGCTTTCGCCGATGACCGCGGCAAGCGCTACCGATGCGATAACGGGCGAGAAAAGCTCGCTCGCACCCATCAGGTAGTAATAGTAAGCGCCGTAGGAGGCTCCGATGACGGCAACCGGCAGGTACCACCGCCTCTTATCGTAGAAGAAGCAGACGACGCTCAGCACATCGGCAGGGAAAAAGTAGCGGTCGTGCATCCTCGGAAGCAGGTAGGGAATGACCAGCGCAAACAAAAAGGCGGCTTCGACCAGTTGGCCTTCGGTAAGGGCGGCGCGCCGTTGCCACAACATATAAAATATGGCGGCGCAGGCGGTTCCTGCAAGGAAGATGCCGACGGCGTTGAAAACTTCAAAGTCGCCGTTGGTGCCGAAGATGCGGAAGACCGACGGCGCGTTCCACTCAAGCGCGGGATAGGAGTCGGTCTGCTTGATATAGATCGAGACGGTGTCGGCCAACGGCTTGCCTGCAACGAGGGCAGGCACAAGGGTTGCGAAGAATCCGACGGGGAAGACCCACGCATCCTGCCAGCGTATGCGGCGCAGGAAGACCAACAGCAAAAAGACAGGCACAAAGAAGATGGTCTGCAGCTTAAATGAAAAGGCGAGGGCGAGCATCAGCCAAGCGCGGCGGCTCTTTCCCTCAAGGGCAAAGAACAATCCACCGAGGGCCAACGCGGTAAACACCGAGTCGCACTGACCCCAATAAGCGCTGTTGAGCAAGACGGTCGGCACCGCCAACACGGTTGCAAAAACGGCAAACTCGGTGCGCGGCTGATTACATTTTCGCCCGACTATCCTTGCGGCAAACCACGCGGCGAGCAGGTCGAAGAATATCGAAAAGATCTTGATATAATAAAGGTCGAACTTTGTGAGCTTTGCCAACGCGAAAAGCAGGTAGAGGTAGGGCATATTGTAGTCGCCGATGTCCATCTTCAGCGCCGACCAACCGGGTGCGTCGCGCATCTGGGTCAGCCAGTCGGAGAGAAAGACCTGATAATCGCGCGACTCGTGGCCGAGCATCGCAAACCGCACTATCAGCAGTCCTGCGATTATCGTCATCTGAAAGAGGAGCGCAACCGAGTCCTCCTGCTTTTTTGCAAAGAAAAAGAGCGCGGTGGCCAAGACGAACAGCAGGGTCATATAGAGAACGGGGAAAAGAGCATTTCCCGCCATCTCCAGTGAACCGAAAAGCATCAGCGCAACGCAGGCAAACAACATTCCGCCTGCCGCCAGCACTGCTATCTTTCCGTAAAGGCTGCTGTTTTTCATAGATACCGGCTCCTTAAAGGATTTGTATTTTTGCTCGGCCGCTTAGAGCAGACTCTTGGTACGGCGAACGGGCTCACAGGTGTAGTTGACACCCAGCTTTTTGAGCACCTGCTCGTCGGTGTCGCAGAGCATGACCGAGGAATGAAGCTCGCAACCGCGCAGACGGGATATCTGTGCAAGCGCCTTGCTCGCCTGCGGATTGACCACCGCGCTGCTTGAGAGGGCGATGAGCATTTCATTTGAATTAAGGTGAGAGGTGAGGGATCCGAAGGTCTCCCTCTTGAGCTTGACTATCGGCTCGATAAAGGACTGGGCAAGCAGGGGCACGTCGTCGTCGATGCCTGCCATAACCTTCATCGCATTAAGCAGAGCCGCCGACACCGAGCCGAGCAGGTTGCTCGATTTTCCGGTTACGATGACGTCGTTGTCAAGCTGAATGGCGACCGCGTGGTTAGAGGCGAGCTTCGCCTTTTCGAGCGCGTAGCGGACTACGGTGCGGTCATCGGTGGTGACTCCCGCCTGACGCATGATCGACTCGGCCTTGACGACGGCGCTTTCGCCGACGTTGCCGAGGGCCTTGTCGCAACGCACCTTATAATACCTGCGGACTATCTCCGCCTTTGCGGCAGCGCACACCGCCTCGTCGTCAAAGATGCAGTTGCCCGCCATATTGACACCCATATCGGTGGGAGAATTGTAGGGGCTTTCGCCCAGAATACGCTCGAGCATCGCCTTAAGCAAAGGAAATGCCTCGACGTCGCGGTTATAGTTGACCGTCATCTTGCCATAGGCTTCAAGATGGAAGGGATCTATCATATTCAGGTCATTGAGGTCGGCGGTGGCCGCCTCGTATGCGAGGTTGACGGGGTGCTTGAGGGGCAGGTTCCATATCGGGAAGGTCTCAAACTTGGCATATCCCGCCTTGACACCGCGGTTGTGCTCGTGATAAAGCTGGGACAGGCAGGTGGCAAGCTTGCCGCTTCCGGGGCCCGGTGCGGTAACGATCACGAGGGGCTTGGTGGTCTCGATATATTCGTTGCGGCCGTAACCCTCCTCGCTGACGATGAGGGAGAGGTTGTTGGGATAGCCGACGATGGGGTAGTGGACGTAGACGTTGATGCCGAGGTTGGTCAGCTTCTTCTTAAAGACGTCGGCGGCATACTGACCTGCATAGCGGGTCATAACGACACTGCTGACCTGCAGGCCCATACCGCGAAATGCATCGATAAGGCGGACGACGTCCATGTCGTAGGGTATGCCGAGGTCACTGCGGATCTTGTTCTTCTCGATGTCGCAGGCGTTGATGGCGATGATGACCCCCGCCCTGTCCTTGAGGTGCAGGAGCATCTTTATCTTACTGTCGGGCTCGAAGCCGGGCAGTACCCTCGATGCGTGGTAGTCGTCGAAAAGCTTGCCGCCAAGCTCAAGGTAAAGCTTGCCGTCAAACTGATCGATGCGCTCCTCAATGTGATGGGACTGCATTTTCAAATATTTGTCGTTATCAAAACCTATCTTCTTCATCATTACGACCACCCGTCCGATATTTTACACACAAGAATATTATAAATCAACCGCACTCAATTTACAACCGCAAATCTTGCTGAGAGGAAATTTTCTCCTGACCCGTCGGCCTGACGTAGACCGACGCGGCAAAAACAAGGAAAAACAGCACCGTAACCTGCGGCCACAGGATAGTGACGTCGCAGACCCCGTGTACCAGAGCGCCGATTATCGCCGCAAACGTAACGGCGCTCAAACCTCTGCCCGAGCCGTCACGGTAACGGCGCAAGGCAGGCCGCAACAGCTTGACAAGGTAGACGACCAAAAGGGCCATTCCGATAATTCCGAAGCTCAGCAGGCCGTCAAGCAGAAGATTGTGGGCGTTGGTGGTGACCCTCACCTTAAAGCCGAGGTCCTGACCGACGTAATCGGGGCTGAATCTCCAATAGGACAGTATGCCCCTGCCGAAGAGGGCGGCTTCCTTGAGCATTATCACCGCGAGCTTCCAGATGCGCACACGCAGGTCAAAGGAGTTGCCTGCGACCGAAAGGTGCGGCAATATCTTAGGCAGCAGCCAGAGTGCCGCGCCGCCGACCACAGTCAGCGCGCCGTAGACGGCCACCCATTTCCACTCCTTGCGCAAAACAAGCAGGGCGAACAGGCCGAAATAGAGCTCGAGGATGCCCATCAGCGAGGCGCAAAGCAACATACCGACAAGGTTGAAGCCGATGCAAAGGGCGTAGAACCAACGGTTGCCCTTTTTCTCAAGGAACATATGGGCCGCGATAAGCACCGCTATAACGATGACGCTCGAATACTCGTTGGGGTTGCCGAAAAGGCTGGCGCAACGCAGTTCGTCGTTGGAGGGGAGAACGATGCTTCCCTCGGCTAACGCGGGGTGTTTTATGTAAACCAGCTTTTCAATTACGGCATAGACTGCGGCGAAGATACTGAGGCCGCATATGAGGTTGAAGGCGGTGTCGATTCTGCGAGAGGTGAGTGCCCTGCGCAGATATAAGAAGATGGCGAAAAAGAGGATGACGCCCACTCCGCAGGCTACACCGAGCCAGTTGCCGTGCGCCGCAGGGGGTATCAAGGCGATGGGGACGAAGGGGATGAGCCATTTTACAGCCTTGCGGTCGGCGAGGATGAGTTCTCTCGTGCGCCTGATGATGAGGAGGGCTACCGCTATGCATCCAAGCAGGGCAAAGGATGCCGCCCACGGAAAAAATGCCGCCGCGACAAGCGCAAGCACCAAAATGTCGTCGCCCGACATCGTTTTTATACTCTTTAACACGCGCACACCCCCTAAATTATACATATATACATCTATATTACCACAACCCTTCCCATTTTTCAACAGGCGTTCGTCTGTTTGTCCGCGTTTTTAGCGATGCGGTTGTTTGGGCTTTGCTTCTCGCGCGCCGAACGCGGTTGTTATATGAGCACGCGCAGACGTTCGTCTGTTTATCCGCAGGCGGTCGCCTGTTTGTCCGCGTTTTTAGCGATGCGGTTGTTTCGGTCTTGCTTCTCGCGCGCCGAACGAGGTTGTTATAGCGCACGCGCAGACGTTCGTCTGTTTATCCGCACTTTAAGCGTAGTTATTATTGTAGTCGTTGTTCCTGCGCGCTGAAAGCGGTTGGTAAACAGCGCACGCGCAGACGTTCGTCTGTTTGTCCGCACTTTAAGCGTAGTTATTATTGTAGTCGTTGTTCCTGCGCACTGAACACAGCTGGTAAACAGCGCGCGAACTGTGTTCGCCCCCGATTGACCCTCCCTTTTTTGCCAAAGGTCAGTGAAGGTCAATAAATATTTCAAAAATTTGGTAGCAAACTATTGACAGGGTGCTTTTTTCGTGCTAAAGTATAAACGGTTAGCACTCTAACTTGCCGAGTGCTAATTTTTACCCAAACTTTTCAAAGACAGGAGGGATGCTCGCGTGACTCTCAGCACTCGAAAGGAGAATATACTTGCCACCATCGTGCGCAACTATATCCGCACCGGCGAGCCGATGGGCTCGAAATCGCTGTGCGAAGAGCTTGGCGGCGTTTCAAGCGCCACCATCCGCAACGAGATGAGCGAGCTTGATGCTCTCGGATACCTCGCCCAGCAGCATGCCTCCGCAGGACGCATCCCCACCGAGCAGGCCTTCCGCCTCTACGTCGACAGCCTGATGGTGCCCCACCGACTGAACCAGAAGGAGCAGGATTTCCTTGACTCGCTGGTGCCCTCGGCCGAGGGAGACGTGGACAGGGTGCTCCACCGCGCGGCACAGGTGCTCAGCGACCTTACGCGATGCGCCGCATTGCTGACCGTTGAGCCCGACCCCAACACCGCAATTCACAAGGTCGAGCTGCTCCCGATGAGCAGTCACACCGCCTTGCTGGTAATGGTCACCTCGGCAGGCACGGTCGAGAGCCGAATGTTTCGCTTCGGTGCGCCCCTTTCGGCCACCCTCATCGAGCGGTTTATGCGCATCGCCGACCGACACCTTATCGGCACCCCTCTTTCAAGCCTTCAGCCTGCTATGCTGCAGACCCTTATCGCAGGGGCGGGCGACCTTTCCCTTGAACTGACCCCCTTGATGTCGGCCCTCGCCGACCTCGTTGCCGAGTCCTCGCAGTCGCGGCTTGAATTGACAGGTCAGTCCAACCTGCTGATGTGCGGCGAGTTTTCGCCGATGCGGGTGCGGGAGGTCATCGACCTCTTCCTGCGCTCCGAGGAGGTGCTGACCATGCTCGACGTGTGGAACAAGGAGAGCGGTGTCATCCTCGGCGGCGACACCGTGTACCGCGCACTTGAGTCATCCTCGATGGTGGTGGCGCGTTACCGCCTCGGCGGCAACCACACCGGCTATCTCGGCATACTCGGCCCTGTAAGAATGGATTACGCGGCTATGCTTCCGAGCATATGCTATTTCACCGAGGCGCTTGAGAGAGCCTTTTGCGGTGAGAATAAGAAAGGACGGATACAATGAGTCAGAACACCAACCCTGCCGAAAATCAGGAGCAGGTCACTCCCGAAGTGACCCCCGAGGCTACCCCTGAGCGCAAGGCTAAAAAGCCCGAAAAGAAAAAGAACGCCGAGGTCGAAAAGCTCAAGGCTGAGCTTGAACAGACCAAGGATATGCTTCTTCGCACCGCCGCTGAGTTTGACAACTTCAAGCGCCGCTCCGAAAAGGAGAAGAGCGACCTGAGTGACTACGTAAAGGCCGCCACCGTCAAAAATTTCCTTGCGGTCGCCGACAACATTCAGCGCGCCGCCGCCAGCGACAAGGACTCGCCCGACTACGTCAAGGGCTTGGAGATGATAATCAAACAACTTTCCGAGACCCTCGCAAAGATCGGTCTCGAGGAGATAGAGGCCGAAGGTCAGCCCTTTGACCCCAACTTCCACGAGGCAGTTATGCACGTCGAGGACGACGCATTCGGCGAGAACACCGTCGCACAGGTGCTGCAGACCGGCTACAAGCTGGGCAACACCGTTTTAAGACCCTCTATGGTCAAGGTCGCAAACTGACCTGCATCAAACTTCGCTTTCCATAAACATTAAAATATATTACGGTTAAACCGATCAGGAGGAAATCATTATGGGAAAAATTATTGGAATTGACTTGGGTACGACCAACTCTTGCGTCGCCGTTATCGAAGGCGGCGAACCGGTCGTTATTGCTAACGCTGAGGGAATGAGAACCACGCCGAGCGTGGTTGCCTTCTCCAAGACAGGCGAGCGTATGGTAGGTCAGGTCGCAAAGCGTCAGGCCATCACCAACCCCGACCGCACCATCGCATCCATCAAGCGCGAGATGGGCACCTCTTACAAGGTCGCCATCGACGGCAAGGACTACACTCCTCAGGAGATCAGCGCCATCATTCTGCAGAAGCTCAAGGCCGATGCCGAAAGCTATCTGGGCGGCGCAGTAACCGAGGCTGTTATCACCGTTCCTGCCTACTTCACCGACGCTCAGCGTCAGGCTACCAAGGACGCAGGCAAGATCGCAGGCCTTGACGTCAAGCGCATCATCAACGAGCCGACCGCCGCTGCTCTTGCATACGGCGTTGACAACGAGACCGACCAGAAGGTTATGGTCTACGACCTCGGAGGCGGTACCTTCGACGTTTCCATCATCGAGATGGGTGACGGCGTTCAGGAGGTTCTTGCAACCGCAGGTAACAACCGTCTGGGCGGCGACGACTTCGACCAGCGCGTTATGAACTACATCTGCGACACCTTCAAGGCCGAGAGCGGCATTGACCTGCGCGGCGACAAGATGGCTATGCAGCGCGTTAAGGAGGCGGCTGAAAAGGCGAAGATCGACCTTTCGGGTATGACCACCGCCGACATCAACCTGCCCTTTATCACCGCCGATGCAACCGGCCCCAAGCACTTCGAGACCACTCTTTCGCGTGCTAAGTTCAACGAGCTGACCAGCGACCTCGTCGATATGACTATGGGTCCCGTCCGTCAGGCTCTGTCCGATTCGGGTCTGTCCGCTTCCGAGATCAATAAGGTCCTTATGGTCGGCGGCTCATCCCGTATCCCTGCCGTTCAGGAGGCTGTCAAGAACTTCATCGGCAAGGAGCCCTTCAAGGGCATCAACCCCGACGAGTGTGTTGCAGTCGGTGCCGCCATTCAGGGCGGTGTTCTCGGCGGTGACGTAAAGGGTCTGCTCCTGCTCGACGTTACTCCGCTTTCCCTCGGTATCGAGACTATGGGCAACGTCTGCACCAAGGTCATCGAGCGCAACACCACCATCCCCACCCGCAAGAGCCAGATCTTCTCCACCGCTGCTGACGGTCAGACCTCGGTAGAGGTCCACGTCCTGCAGGGCGAGCGCGAGTTTGCACGCGACAACAAGACCCTCGGCGTCTTCCACCTCGACGGAATTGCTCCCGCTCCCCGCGGAATTCCTCAGATCGAGGTCACCTTCGACATCGACGCCAACGGCATCGTAAACGTTTCGGCTAAGGACCTCGGTACCGGCCGCGAGCAGTCCATCACCATCACCTCCAACACCAATATGTCCAAGGAGGACATCGAAAAGGCTGTCAAGGAGGCCGAGCAGTATGCGGCCGAGGACAAGAAGCGCCGCGAAGAAGTCGACGCCATCAACGCCGCCGACCAGCTCGTTTACACCACCGAGAAGATGCTCACCGACATGGGCGACAAGCTCACCGAGGATGAGAAGAGCGGCATCACCGCTTCGGTCGAGGAACTGAAGAAGGAGATCGCCGACAAGAATATGGATGGCATCAAGACCAAGCAGGAAGAGCTGCAGAAGAAGGTCTATGCCGTTTCCGAGAAGGTCTACAAGGCCGCTCAGGAGGCCGCCGCTCAGCAGCAGGGTCAGCCTGAGGGAGACCCGAACGGCGCAGGCGCCGACAACGTCTACGACGCCGACTTCAACGACGTTTCCGACAAATAAATTTACGGTTTTATCCGACAGAGCATCCGCAGGGCATCGCCTTGCGGACGCTTTGGACGTTAGGGTCAATTCCGAGGAAGGTGTAACCATTTGGCAGACAAAAGAGATTATTACGAGGTGCTCGGCGTAGATAAGGGTGCGAGCGATGACGAGATAAAAAAGGCATACCGTCAGGCCGCAAAGAAATATCATCCCGACCTGCATCCCGATGACAAGCAGGCCGAAGCCAAGTTCAAGGAGGTCAACGAGGCCTACGAGGTGCTCAGCGACCACGATAAAAAGTCGCGCTACGACCAGTTCGGTCATGCAGGTGTCGACCCCAATTTTAACGCAGGCCAAGGGGGATACGGCGGCGGTTTCGGCGGCTTTGACGTAGACCTCGGCGACATATTCGGCAACATATTCGGCGGCGGGTTCGGCCGTGGATTCGGCGGAGGCCGACGCGCCAATCCTAATGCCGCGCGACGCGGTACCGATACACAGGCCAACCTCAACCTCTCCTTTGAGGAGGCGGCAAAGGGTTGCGTCAAGACGGTCAAGGTGCCCATCATCGACAACTGCTCCGACTGTTCGGGCACGGGGGCTAAGAAGGGCACCTCCCCCAAGACCTGCCCTGTTTGTAACGGCCGCGGCAACGTGACTCAGGTGCAGCGCACCCCCTTCGGTCAGATGCAGACCCAGCGCCCCTGCGACCGATGCAACGCGACCGGCAAGATCATCGAGGATCCCTGTCCCACCTGCTCGGGCAAGGGCAAGGTGCGGCGCACCAAGGAGATCGAGGTCACCGTACCTGCAGGCATCGACGACGGACAGGTACTCAACCTTTCGGGTCAGGGCAACGCAGGCTCGAACGGCGGCCCTGCAGGCGATCTGAGGGTGGTCATTTCGGTGCGCCCGCACCCCCTGTTTGAGAGGGACGGCTACGACGTTTATTGCGAGGTGCCGATCACCTTCGTGCAGGCGGCCCTCGGTGCCGATGTAGTGGTTCCCACCCTCGACGGAAAGGTCAACCTCAAGATCCGCGACGGCACACAGCCGGGCGACGAATATAAGCTGAGGGGTCGCGGAATCCAGTATCTGCGCTCGTCGGCACGCGGCGATCAGTACGTCAAGATCAAGATCGAGGTGCCGCGCGGCCTGTCGGGTGAGCAGAAGAAGAAACTACAGGACTTCGACGACTCGCTGGGCGACGGCAACTATAAGGAGCGCCGCTCCTTCTTCCAGAAGCTGAAGGATATCTTTCAGGACGATTAAAGAGAAAAAGCGCTCTGCTGTTCAAGCAGAGCGCTTTTTGTTTGCATTATTACAATAGAAGGTCACACCTCAAAGTCGGGGATAAAGCTTTCTCCGACTGCGCCGCCCTCCTGCCTGAAGCCGCTCGTTATCCCAAGATGGTCAGCGTAATCGAGCACAAGCTCGTACTCGTCGGAGGTGACGGGTCGCGAAAGCTCCTCAAAGGGCAGGTTGGGCATCGGCGTGTACTGGCTCATAATACTGACGAGCAGGCGGTCGCCGAAGGCCTTTTTTAGCATCCGCAGGGCCTTCATACTGTTATCGGTGTGATTGGGCAGGACCATATGCCGCACGATGACCCCCGACACCATCATTCCGTCGGTATCAAAGGTCGGCTCACCGACCAGCTCGAGCATCTTTTCTATCGCGGCAAGGGCTACCTCGGGGTAATCCTCGGCGCGAGAGTACCGCTTGGCAAGGGCGCCGTCGGCATACTTGAAATCGGGCAGGAAGATGCCGACCCGTCCGCGCAGCATCTCGAGCGTTTCGGGCAGCTCGTAGCCCGAGCAGTTGTAAACTACCGGCACCGACAGGCGCGCTTTATCGAGCGCCTCGGCTATTTGCGGCGTGAAATGAGTCGGCGTGACGAGGTTGATGTTGTGCACCCCCTGCGCCTGCAGAGACAGGAAAAGGTCGGCGAGCTCACCCACCGAATATGCCCTGCCGACGCCACCCGAGGATATGGATTTGTTCTGGCAATAGACACAGCCGAGAGGACAGCCGGTGAAAAAGACGGTACCCGACCCCTTTGTGCCCGAAATGCAGGGCTCCTCCCAGTAATGAGGTGCCGCGCGGGCAATTCTTATCACGTTATCAGCACCGCAGGCACCGACTCGGCCGTTTTCCCTGTCTGCACCGCATCGTCTGGGGCAAAGCATACAACCGCCCATACCGCCACCTCCTTTTGTTAAGGCCATTATAGCACAAAAGGGGCGGCAAATCCATACAAAAAACGGTTGGACGGGATAAGCGTCCAACCGTTTTTTCGGAGTTGTTGCATTTTGAAACCGGTCTTGATGTAGACAGCGACCTCTCGAACGCCCTCACAAACGGCTGTTTTTTCAAAAAGCCGTTGACAAAAGCTTGTTTGTGGCGCATAATTATCTAAAACGTGATTGAAAGGGGAGAGCCGATGAGCGAGAGAATTTCTATGTCGGTGGTTCGCCGTTTGCCGCGGTACTATCGCTTTTTAGACGAGCTTGATAAGGGAGGCTACGTCCGCATCTCCTCGCGCGAGCTTGCCGAGCGTATGGGGCTGACCGCGAGCCAGATACGTCAGGACCTCAACTGCTTCGGCGGGTTCGGTCAGCAGGGCTACGGCTACAACGTCGCTATGCTCCGCGACGAGATCGGCTACATACTCGGCCTGAACAACCGATACAAGTGCATCATCATCGGCGCCGGCAACCTTGGCCGAGCCATCGCCCTGCATATGAACTTCGAGCGCAGAGGTATGAACCTCGTCGGCATCTTCGACTGCAAGGAGTCCTACGCAGGTCAGCTTGTCGCGGGTATGCCCATCCGCCTTATCGACAGTCTCGAGGACTTCTGCAACGCTGAGAAGCCCGACATCGCGGTGCTTTGTGTTCCGCGTGCGGCGGCTGACGAGCTTGCCGATTCGCTGAGCCGACTCGGTGTGCGCGGCATCTGGAACTTCAGCCACAGCGACATTTCCTCGCGCCACCCTGAGCTTGCGGTGGAGAACGTCCACCTCGGCGACAGCCTGATGACCCTCAGCTACAAGGTCAACGACCTTAGCCGAACCAGACCCTGAAAAAGATAAAATTATCCCCCGTGTTTCACTCGAAACACGGGGGTCGTTTTTGTGTTACGCTGTTTGCAGGATGCAGACACCGGCAATGTAAGCCGCATAGGTCAAGAGCAAGGCGACACCCTGCCAGCGATAGAACTTCTTAGTAATAAGGGGCGGCAAAATGGCGATAAGGCCGACCGCAAGACATACGGGCATATCAAGACCGCTTCGGAAGAAGGAGGGCCAATCGGCCGCATATGCCTTTGCGGGAACCTCAAGGTTACCGCCCGAAACGAAGGCACAAATGGACAGTATCAGGGTCAGGTCAAAGACGTTGGCACCGATAATGTTGCCGACCGAGAGGGAAGCCTGCTTTTTGGCAATGGCGGTCAGGGTGGTGACCAATTCGGGCAGAGACGTGCCGATGGCAACCATCGTGATGGCGATGATGTTTTCAGGGATACCGCTCAGGGTCGCGATGGCGGTTCCGTTATCGACCAGCATATCGGCACCGAGAACGATGCCTGCGGTACCGAGCAGGAACTTGGTAATATTGACCGCGACGACCTTGCCCGACGGACGCTCACCCTTAAGTTCGACCGCAGCATCTCCTTTGGTGCTGAAGGCGGTGCGGACGTTGTTGGCCATAAAGAAAACAAAGATGCCAAGCAGGATGACGCTCGCAAGAATACCGATGGAGCCGCTCGCCGAGAAGGCGCAAAGCAGGGTCGCGGCAATTATCATCGACAAAGCCTGCGGTGCAAACTGGCGTCGGCCGACCGACGAGGGTATACATACGAGGGAGATACCCATTATCAAGCCGATGTTGGCGGTGACCGAGCCGATGGCGTTGCCGAGGGCTATCTCAAGCCCCGCGTGTACGGGGCTCTTCATCGCCTCAACGGTGGCAAAGACCGAGGTCAGCAGCTCGGGCAGGGTGGTGGCAAAGCTTACCACCGTTGCGCCGATGATGAACTTCGGTATACCCGAGACCTCGGCAAGCCAGCCTGCCGCGTCGACAAAGAAGTCGCCGCCCTTTACGATGAAGAAGAGTCCGATACCGAACATAATGAGTAATCCGATCATATTATCGGAAAAGAAATTCAAAATCTGATCCATTTTTATCTCTCCTTATTCCTGAACTGCTACGGGGTCCTCTTTCGCGCTGTTAAGTGCGATCAGAATGTATACCGCAAAGCCGATATATGTAATATCGGGCACGGGACTGCCGTGAACCTCGAAAGAGCCGCCCACAAGCAGATTTATCAGCGACGGGAAGACCGAACAGATGCAGAACAGGGCCGCCGACAAGCCGTATCCGTAGAAGGCAACGGCGGTCTTTTTATTCGATACACCGGCGGTGACCTTGGCCTCTGCGGTGAAGAAAAGCACCAGCAGACACATAGTCACGATGTCGAAAACCGAGTCGGCAACCGCTACCTCGCCCGCATATCCTGCAAAGCCGAGCACCAGCTTGACAAGGAAATAGACGACGCCGACCATCGCGAGCATTCCGTCGAAGGACACCTTGCTCAGCAGGGTAAGTCCGCGCCAGAACATACAAAGGGCGAAGATGAAGTCGGCAATGGCCGCGACAAAATTGCCCGTAATGACCGAGCCGACGGCCGATATCATCAGGCAGACGCCTGCCGCAAAGGTGCCGACCGCCATTGAGCGCGAATTATCGGGCAGAGCGACCCTTTCGGGCTTGGAGAGGGCGGTCATAACCAACTCGACCACCGCAAAAAGCAGGAAGGCCACCGTTATGATCATACCCGTAGCGCCGAAGCCCTCGGCAAAAAAGCCGGTGTCGATATCTATCATATAAAACTTTTGTATGGTGCGCGCCGCAAGCAAGACGGGTGCACACAGATAAAACAGCGCAAATACCAACGAGCGTTTCATTGGCTAAACCTCCGTTAACGGTCGGAAAGAGGCAGGTATTCCTGTTTTCCCCAGACCGCCTTATAAGCAGGACGCATAATGCGTGAGCCTGTCGAGATCTCTTCGATGCGGTGAGCACTCCAGCCCGCGATACGCGATACGGCAAAGATAGGAGTAAAGAGTTCGGGCGGAATGTGCAGGGCGGTGTAGACCAGTCCTGAGTAGAGGTCGACGTTGGCGCAGATGGCCTTGTCGCTTCCCTTGACCGAGGCGAGCACCTCGGGGGTCAGCCGCTCGACCGACTCAAGCAATTCAAGCCTTTCGGCCAGCTTGTCAGTGGTACAGATGCGGCGAGCCATATCCCTGATGAGAATGGCGCGCGGGTCGCTTATGGTATATACCGCGTGACCCATTCCGTATACAAGACCTGCGTTGTCGAAGGCCTGCTTGTTGAGTATCTTTGCAAGGTAATCGCGAATCTCGCCCTCATCGTGAACATTCTTAATGTTGGCCGCCATATCGTCGGCCATCTGCAGAACCTTGATGTTGGCACCGCCGTGACGGGGTCCCTTCAAAGAGCCGATGGAGGCAGAGATAGAGGAATATGTATCGGTACCCGTGCTGGAAAGCACACGGGTGGTAAAGGTGGAGTTGTTACCGCCGCCGTGGTCGGCGTGAAGCATCAGGCAACGGTCGAGTGTCTTGGCCTCAAGGTCGGTGAAGGCGCGGTCGGGCCTTATCGACGAGAGGATCGACTCAGCGATGGAGTGGTTGGGGTTGATGGGGTGGAAAAACATACTCTTTCCGTCAAAATGACGGCGCTTGACCTGATAGGCGTAGCTCATAATGACGGGCATACGGGCAATAAGTTCGACGCACTGACGCAGTACGTTCTGCAGAGAGATGTCGTCGGGGTTGTCGTCGTAGGAGTAAAGTGCGAGCACCGAACGTCCGAGCTTATTCATTATATCGCGCGAGGGAGCCTTGATTATCATATCCTCGGCGAAGTATTCGGGCAGCTCGCGAGCCTCGCTGAGCACCCCGCGGAACCAGTCGAGCCTCTTTTTATCGGGAAGCTGACCGAAAAGCAGCAGCCACACGACCTCCTCAAATCCGAAGCGGTCATCGGCTTCCACACCGTTTATGATCTCCTCAACGTTTATGCCGCGGTAATTGAGTTCACCCGGTATGGCAACACGCTCGCCGTCATCAACGACGTAGCCGCGCACGTTACAAACGTGGGTAAGACCCGCCATAACGCCGGTGCCGTCCTCGTTGCGCAGTCCGCGCTTTACGTGATAGCGTTCGAAGTCGCGAGGGTCGATGTAGTTATATTTTCCAAATTCCTCGCATAAATTGGACAAGACATCGTAAGAGATATTCATACCCTGTCTCCTTTCTTAACGATGATTCCATAAAATATGTAATATTGACCATTTATTCTATCACATCAACCTGCTAAAGTCAAGGAGGTCGCGCAACAGATGGGCGGTTTTCGAACAAGAAATCTCTACTTTTTTCTTTCTGCGGTGTTTTTCCTGCTTGCCTCACTGCTTCCTGCAACTGCTTTGGGGCACCGACCGACAGGCTCGCAGATGACCCAATCGGCCACCCAAAGCAAGCTGCCCATTTCAGCCGACGGCTTTACAATTAAAATTACTTCGACCGACAAAACGGTGAGGCTGAGCCGCAGTGAATACCTTTTCGGCGTGGTCGCGGCCGAGATGGGCGGCGGCTTTGAGCCCGAGGCCCTCAAGGCGCAGGCGGTGGCCGCCTACTCCTTTGCCCTCTACCGCAGTGCCGAAAACGGCTCCAAGCCCTACGACCTGACCGACGATCCATCAGTCGATCAAGGCTACCTCTCGCGCAACGATGCAAAGGCCAAGTGGGGCGAGCGGTTTTCCGACTATGAAAAGGCCATCGACAGCGCAATAGCCTCGGTCGACGGCTACAAGCTGGTCGACGACGACTCAAAGCCCATTCTTGCGGCCTATCACGCCGTTTCCTGCGGCAGAACCGAGTCAGCGAAGGTTGCGTGGGGGCAGGATATCGGCTACCTTCAGCCGGTCGAGAGCGTCGGCGACCTTCTCAGCCCCAACTACCTCTCCCAACGCTCCTTTACCGCCGCCGAACTGGCAGAAAAGCTCGCCCCTGCCGTCTCCCTGACAGGCGACAAGGCAGGCTGGCTTGGCAAGGTGACCCTTTCGGAGTCTGGCACCGTCACCGAGATAGTCCTCGGCGGCAAGTCCCTTTCGGGCGAGCAGGTGCGCTCCCTTCTGGGACTCAGAAGCGCCGCCTTCGAGATCGCGCCGAGCGACGACGGCTTTATATTTAATGTAAAGGGGTACGGCCACGGGGTCGGTATGAGTCAGTACGGCGCCAATTATATGGCCAAGTGCGGCAGCACCTTCCTTGAGATACTCAGCCACTACTACACCGGCTGTAAAATGATTCGCGCCTGACAGACCTTCGTCTGTTTAATTTACCACCGAGTTTGGCGCGCGAGAAATATGTCCTCAACAACCGCCACGCTTCAAACGCGGACAATCAGGCTGTGCCTGCGCGGACAATCAGGCTGTGCCTGTAAAATTTTACTTTCCGCAACATCTTGGGGCAAGTCCTGCGACCCGACCGAATTTTCAACAATTTGTTGAGTTCAATGTTGAAAACTCCGAAGCCGTTAATAAAATTTTTTCAATTTTGTGGTTGACATATCCCCTCTAAATATTATATAATCTTACATTGCAGGGTTATGTCCATACCCTGTCTGTGACAATTTCGGCAGGCTGATTTTGATTTCGGTTTTGCCCGAGATAGATAGATCAAAGGAACGGAGGGGTATTGAAATGTTGAGAACCTACCAGCCCAAAAAGCTTCATCGTAAAAAGGAGCACGGCTTCCGCAAGAGAATGGCTGATGCCAACGGCAGAAAGGTACTTGCTCGCCGCAGAGCAAAGGGCAGAAAGCGCCTGTCTTACTAAAAACAAGTCGGCCACCGAGTGTGGCCTTTGTTTTTAATGTCGGAAGTTTCGGAGGTGAGCGGGATTTGACCGACACCATCAAGGAAAACCGCGAATTCCGCCGCGCCTATCATCGCGGAAAGTGTCACGCTTCGCCTCTGCTCGTGACCTACGTACTGAAACGGCGCAACGGTATCCGTATCGGCATAACCACCGGTAAAAAGGTGGGTAACGCCGTCGCGCGCAGCCGTGCGCGCCGCATAATCCGTGCCGCCTGGCGCGAAATTTTACCGGAGGTCTGTGCGGCCGCCGATATTGTTTTTGTCGCGCGCGCGCGTACACCTATGGCCAAAAGCACCGATCTGGTGCCCCTTATCCGCCGTCATCTGAAGGCGGAGGGCCTGCTCGCTGAACGGGTGATTGACGATGAAACGTCTGCTGATTAAACTCGTCCGCCTCTATCAGCGCGCCTTTTCCCCCTTGAAGCCGACACCTACCTGTCGCTTCACCCCAACCTGCTCGCAGTACGCCGTCGAGGCTCTTGAGCTTCACGGCGCTCTCAAGGGCGGTGCCCTCGCATTACGGCGCATCTTGCGGTGCCACCCCTTCGGCAAGAGCGGATACGATCCCGTGCCTCTGCCGAAGCGATTCCACAACGGAGGAAAAAAGAAATGAATGCTTTTCTTGCAAAGTATATGGGATATATCATATCCTTCTTTTGCAGCTTCTGCGGCAACAACTTTGCCGTTGCCGTCTTCCTGTTCACCCTGTTTATCAATCTGGTGTTCAGCCCCATCAACATAAAGCAGCAGAAAACCGCCGCCAATCAGGCGCGCGTTAAATTTAAGCTTGAGAAACTGAAGGAAAAGTATGCCGATGACAAGGCCAAGTTACAGCAGGAACAGGCCCGCATCTATCAGGAGGCGGGGGCCAGCCCCTTTGGCGGCTGTCTGCTCCTCTTCATCCGTATGCCCTTCTTCTTCGGCATCTACTACGCCATCCAGCAGCCCCTCAGCTACATCATCCGCGCCGATGCAGGCCTGCTGAAAAAGGCCGCCGAGGCCCTCTCCATCAATTTGGCTGACCGCGGTTCCGAGCTTTCCATCATCAACGGCCTGAACAAGCTTGAGGGCTTTGATGCTCTCAAGGCGCAGATCGCCGACTTCAACCTTACCTTCTTCGGTATCGACCTGACCCAGACCCCCAAGTTCAGCTGGAATCTCGGCGAGGTGTTCTCCAGCGGCAGCTGGTTGCTGTGGATCATTCCTCTGCTTTCCTTTGCAACCGCCCTGCTTTCAGGCTTTATCACCACCCGCCTGCAGAAGATCAACAATCCCGACGCTCCCAAGATGGGCGGAATGATGCTCCTTATGCCTTTCCTGTCCCTGTGGATCACCTTCAGCGTTCCCGGAGCGGTCGGCTTCTACTGGGCCTGCTCCAACCTTGTTTCGATGCTCATTCAGATCGCTATGCAGATGCTCTACAACCCTGCCCGTGTCATCGCTCTCACCGAAGCCAAGGAGGCCAAGGCGCGCCGTGCCGCTGAGCAGGCGAAGATCCGCGCTGTTGACGGCGAGACCGTCTGATCTGCCCTTTCAGAAAGGAAGTTATAACTATGCTTAGAGAATTTACCGCCTCTGCTCCCACCGTTGAAGAGGCTAAAGCAAAGGCTTTGCTTGAACTCGGTCTGACCGAGGATACCTGCGACCTCGAGATCGAGGTTCTGGTCTTCCCCGAGAAGAAGAAGCTGGGCCTTTTCGGCGGCAAGAATGCCGAGGTGCGTGTTTCCTACGACGACGGCAAGCCTGCTCCCAAGGTTGAAAAGAAAACGGTCGAGAAAAAGGCCGAGCCCAAGGCTGAGAAGAAGCCTGTCGAGAAGAAGCCGGTTGAGGCTAAAAAGCCTGCAAAGAAGGCAGAAAAGCCCGCTGAGAAGAAGGCCGAGAAGCCTGCTAAAACTGTCAAGATCGACGACGCCTCTAAGGAAAAGACGGTCGCCTATGTGCGCGACATCCTTTCCAAGATGGACGTCGGTGAATATACCCTCGAGGTCAAGGATATCGAAGGCGGATTTTGCATCAGCCTGACGGGTGACGGACTCGGCGTCGTTATCGGACGCCGCGGCGAGACCCTTGATGCGCTCCAGTACCTCGTAAGCCTTTCCTACACCAACGACAAGGGCTTCGTCAGAGTGGTGCTCGACGCCAACGACTACCGCGCAAAGCGTGAAAAGACCCTTACCGCACTTGCACTCAAGGTTGCCGATCAGGTCATCGAGGGCAAGCGCAACCGCTCTCTTGAGCCGATGAACCCCTATGAGCGCCGCGTTATCCACACCGCTATTCAGTCGGTCGAGGGCGTGACCTCTTGGTCGGTCAGCGACGGCAGTGAGCGCCGCGTTATCGTCGGCCTGTGCAACGAGGACGGCACCCCCGTAGATCCCGATTACAATCCTATGCGCCGCTCCAATTCCCGCGGCAGATCGGGTCATCAGGGCGACCGTCGCAGAGGCGGCAGACCCCGCCGTGATTCCGCGAGGGTGGAAAGCTCCGCTCCCACGCGCGACAAGCGAAGCGACGCAAGCGACCTTCCGCTTTTCGGCCGCATCGACAATAAGTAAAATCTGCTGTTCAGGGGCTTTGGTTCAACCATAAGCCCCTTTTTTCTATGGAGGTGACAGATCCTATGCCAACCGATACCATCGCCGCGATCGCTACCGCCACCGCCCCTGCGGGAATCGGTGCCATCCGCATATCAGGCCCCGAGGCCGCACAGGTTGCCGACCGCGTTTTCTCGGCCGTCAACGGCGTTTCTCTTTCCGAACTATCGGGATACCGCGCCGCCTTTGGAAAGGTCAGCGATGCCGACGGCCTTATTGACGAAGCGGTTGCCCTGCGATTTGTCGCGCCCCATTCCTACACGGGCGAAGACGTCGTTGAATTGTTCTGCCACGGCGGATCCTACCTTCTTCGCCGCGCCCTGCGCGCAGTTCTCGCCAACGGTGCGAGAATGGCAAACGCAGGCGAATTTACCCGCCGCGCCTTTGAAAACGGCAAGCTCGACCTTACCGCCGCCGAATCGGTGATGGATCTCATCGGTGCCGAGAGCCAGCAGGCGCATCAGGCGGCACTTTCGGCTAAAAACGGCGCCACCTTCGCAGGTGTTGAGTCCATTCGCGACCAACTTGTGCAGGTCGCGTCCTCCCTTGCGGCGTGGGTCGATTTTCCCGACGAGGACGTGCCCGAGGTGGACGACCGCGATCTGCTTTCCGCCCTGCAAGATGCTGAAATGAGCCTCGACCGACTGCAAAAGACGGCCGATCAGGGCCGAATTCTCCGCGAGGGCATCGAGGTGGCCATCGTCGGCAAGCCCAACGTGGGCAAGTCGACGGTGATGAACCTGCTTGCGCGGTGCGACCGCTCTATCGTCACCGACCTGCCCGGCACCACCCGAGATGCCATTGAGGAGAGGGTGTCGGTCGGCGGTATTCCGCTGCGACTGACCGATACGGCAGGTATTCGCGACACCGAGGACCCCGTCGAAGCCATCGGTGTTTCGATTTCAAAGCAACGGCTCGAGTCGGCAGGGCTCATTCTGGCGGTGTTCGACCGCTCGCGCCCCCTCGACAGCGAGGATGCCGAGCTTTTAGGCCTTATCAAAGGCAGAAGATGCGTCATCCTGCTCAACAAGGCCGACCTCGACCCCGCATTCGACCAATCTCAGCTTCCCAACGGCCTGACCGCCGTCACCCTGTCGGCCAAATTTGACCCTGCCGACAGGCTTGAAGATGCCATCGCCGAGGCGGTCGGTTTAGGTCAACTTGACCTATCAGCAGGAATTATCGCCAACGAGCGCCAGCTCGGTTGCGTGATGCGCGCCAAGCAGGCGGTCAGCGACGCTATCGGCGCGATCGAAGGCTCAATGACCCTCGATGCCGTCGGCGTTTGCATCGACGACGCGCTTGCGGCTCTTTGCGAGCTGACGGGCGAGCGTGTCAGCGAACAGGTGGTGGAGGACGTCTTCCGCCGCTTCTGTGTCGGAAAATAAATTCAAGGAGGTGTTCTTTTGCAGTACTTAGCAGGAAATTACGAGGTTGCCGTCATCGGCGCAGGCCACGCAGGCATTGAAGCCGCCCTTGCTTCAGCCCGTCTCGGTTGCAAGACGGCCGTCTTCGCAATAAATCTCGACTCGGTCGGCAACTGCCCCTGCAATCCCTCGATCGGCGGTACGGCAAAAGGTCACCTTGTGCGCGAGATAGATGCCCTCGGCGGCGAAATGGCCAAGGCGACCGACGCGACCCTTCTGCAACTGCGTATGCTCAACCGCGGCAAAGGGCCTGCGGTGCACAGCCTGCGCGCTCAGATCGACCGCAGGGGTTACAGCGCATATATGAAAAAGGCGCTTGAACAGCAGGAAAACCTTGAACTGCGTCAGGCCGAGATAGTAAATATCGAAAAAGAGGGCGACCATTGGCAGCTTACCACACGGCTCGGCACCCTCTACACCGCAAAAGCGGTAATTTTTGCGACCGGCACCTTCCTTGGCGGCCGCATCTTCATCGGCGATTGCTCGTTTGAGAGCGGTCCCGACGGTATGTTCCCCGCGACCGAGCTTGCCGCAGGGCTCAAAGCCCTCGGCATGCCCCTACGCCGCTTCAAAACAGGCACCCCTGCCCGTGTCAACCGCAACACCGTTGACTTTTCACAGCTTGAGGTGCAAAAAGGCGATGAATTGGAGACCCCCGTTTCCTATTCCTCCGAGCAGAAGCCGCGCAACACCGAGGTCTGCTATATAACCTACACCAACGAGGAGACCAAGCGCGTCATTCTTGAAAACATCCACCGCTCGCCCCTTTACAGCGGCAAGATCGAAGGTGTAGGCCCGAGATACTGCCCCTCCCTCGAGGATAAAATTGTCCGCTTCGCCGACAAGCCGCGCCATCAGCTCTTTATCGAGCCTTGCGGCGCCGACACCGACGAAATGTATATTCAAGGCGCCTCCTCCTCTCTGCCCGAGGAGGTGCAGGTGGCCTTTTACCGCACCATCCCCGGCCTTGAAAACGCACAGATAATGCGCCCTGCCTACGCCATCGAGTACGACTGCATCGACCCGACCGCCCTTTTGCCCACCCTCGCCCTGCGCGACCACAAGGGGCTTTACGGCGCGGGCCAGTTCAACGGCTCCTCGGGTTATGAGGAGGCGGCGGCACAGGGTCTGGTGGCAGGCATCAATGCCGCCCGCTATGTCAAGGGCTTGCCCGAATTCGTGCTTGAGCGCTCATCGTCATACATCGGCACCCTCATTGACGACCTCGTCACCAAGGGCTGCACCGACCCCTACCGAATGATGACCTCGCGGTCGGAATACCGCCTTTTGCTCCGTCAGGACAACGCCGACGAGCGCCTTACCCCTCGCGGACGGGAGATCGGACTGGTCACCGATGCCGCGTGGGAAAGATATCAGCGCCGCCTCTCGCAAAAAGAGGGCGAGATCGCGCGCGTGCGGTCGGTCACCCTTGCGCCGAGCGAGGAGCTCAACGCCCTGCTTGTTTCACGTGAAACATCGCCCCTTACCACAGGAGTGCGGCTCGACGACCTTATCCGCCGTCCGCAACTGAAATATGCCGACCTTGCACCCTTTGACCCAAGCCGACCCGACCTGCCCGCCGATGTGGCAGAAAAGGTGGAGGTGGAGATCAAGTACGAGGGCTACCTCAAGCGTCAGCAGGCGCAGATAAACGAGCTTCGCCGACTTGAGCGCAAGAAGATACCGTCGGACATCGATTACAACGCGGTCACCGGCTTGCGCGAGGAGGCAAGGGAAAAGCTCGCAAAAATTCGACCGATGAGCATCGGACAGGCGACCGGAATTTCGGGTGTCAACCCTGCTGACGTGACGGTGCTGCTTATCTATCTTAACAAGGAGGACGGCCAATGCTGATAAACGCCGAACAACTTAAACGGGAATGTACCCCCTTTGGCATTGAACTCGATGCCCTCGCTATCGAGCGGTTCGACCGCTATGCCAACCTGCTGGTTGAGTGGAACAAGAAGATAAATCTTACCGCCATTACCGAGCCTGAGGCCATCGTGACCCGCCATTTCGCCGACAGTTTGTCCTTTTTCCTCGCCGCACAGCCGCATCACAACGCGAGCCTTATCGACGTTGGCAGCGGCGCAGGCTTCCCCGGTATGCCCGTCAAGATAGCCCGTCCCGATATGTCGGTCACCCTGCTTGACGGCACCAACAAGCGCATCACATTTCTCAGCGAGGTCGCACGCGAACTTGGACTTGAGGTCAACGCCCTTCATTCCCGCGCCGAAGAAGCGGCGGTCAAGGCCGACCTGCGCGAGAGCTTCGATTTTGCGAGCGCGAGAGCCGTTGCCGAACTGCGCTTGCTCGGCGAGTACTGCCTCGGCTTTGTAAAGGTGGGCGGCGCCCTCATCGCGATGAAGGGCAAGCTGAGCGAGCAGGAGATTGCCGATGCTCAGCACTGCCTGTCGGTTATGGGGGGTAAGATCGGCGGCTCCCACACCCTGTTGCTTGCCGATTCGAGCGAACGCACCCTGCTTACCGTCAAAAAGTCGTCGCAAACTCCGACCGAATATCCGCGGTGTTCCGCAAAAATTGCAAAAAAGCCCCTTTAACCCCGAAAACGCCGACGGACGCCGTCGTCTTTTGCGACCGAAAAGCATAGATTTTATTTTACCATCGCCTTATACTTGTACCAAACGGCGCTTACGCGCGGACAAGCTGGAGGCGATGGTTTGTTTTTTTCAATCAAGTCTAAGAACGGTCGTTTAATTCATCTTCCGATCGAGTCGATAAGGCCGAGCAGGTATCAGCCGCGCAACGTCTTTGACGAGTCCGAGCTGATGGGGCTAAGCGAAAGCATCCGCAGAAACGGGCTTTTGCAACCCCTTTCGGTGCGTCGGCGCGAGGACGGGAGCTACGAGCTGATAGCAGGTGAGCGCCGACTGCGTGCCGCACGCATCGCAGGGCTGAACAGGGTGCCCTGCATCGAAATGCGGGCCGACGACAAGCGCGCCGCCACCCTCGGACTGATTGAAAATATGCAGCGCGAGGACCTCAACGCATTTGAAGAAGCGGAGGCGATACGTCGGCTGATGGACGAGTGGGGGGTGCCGCAGTTTGAGGTGGCGCAACGGCTCGGCAAGGCGCAATCGACGGTGGCAAACAAGCTCCGCCTGCTTCGCTTGACCGAGGATCAGCGAAAGCGCATCATCGCGGCAAGGCTGACCGAGAGGCACGCGCGCGCCTTATTGCGCATCGACGACGAAGCCGAGCGTGACGACGCCCTGAACGAGATAATTGCGCGGCAGATGCCCATCGTCGAGGCGGAAAAATATATCGACGACCTACTCGCACCGAGCAGAAGCGAGTTGACACCCGAGGTCTTTCACGCGATGCGGATTCCCGTCGTGCGCGACCTGCGCATTTACCTGAACACGCTGACCAAGGCAGTGGACACCATTCGTCGCTCGGGTCTTGACGCGCGCTCGGCCGAGACCGAGACCGACGACTACATTGAATATACGGTATATATCCCCAAACGCCCGATGTAAGCCATAAAAAAGGAATGTTTCACGTGAAACATTCCTTTTTTCGTCAAATCGCATTTTCTTCTTCCAAAATCCCTTGCGATGTGTTATACTTTGATTACACAACGAGGAGAGGGATGTCAATGAGCAAGGTAATTTCAATCGTAAACCAAAAGGGCGGGGTCGGAAAGACCACCACCGCCGTCAACCTCGCCGCCGGTCTCGGCAGGCAGGGGTGCAAAGTTCTGCTCATCGATATCGACCCGCAGGGTAACTCTACCAGCGGCTACGGCCTCAACAAGCGCGACATCCGCCTGTCGAGCTACGATGTGCTGACCAAGTCGGCAAAAATTGATGAAGCCACCGTCGAAACGGGGTTTGAAGGGGTATCGGTGGTGCCGAGCAATATGGACCTCGCAGGCGCCGAGATCGAGATGATCGACCTGCCCAAGCGCGAGGCCTTGCTCAAGGCGGCCATCTCCCACGTTCGCAGTAAATACGACTACATACTCCTCGACTGTCCGCCATCGCTGGGGCTCATCACCCTCAACGCGCTGACCGCCTCCGACACGGTGCTCGTGCCTATTCAATGCGAGTACTACGCCCTCGAAGGCCTCTCTCAGCTTATGTCGACGGTGCGGCTCATTCGCCAGAAGTACAATCCCTTGCTCGAGCTTGAGGGTGTCCTGCTGACAATGTTCGACGGACGTCTCAACCTGACTCAGCAGGTGGTGGCCGAGGTCAAAAAATATTTTCCGCGCAAGGTCTTCAAGACGGTCATTCCGCGTACCGTCAGGCTGAGCGAGGCACCCAGCTTCGGCCAGCCGATACAGTACTTTGACCGCTCAAACAAGGGCGCGTTGGCCTATGACGCCCTCGCCGCCGAAATAAACAGGAAGTAAGGGGGAGCATTATGGCAAGCAACAGAAAACACGGACTTAACAGGGGCTTGGATTACCTTTTCTCCGACAACGCAGTAAGTGAAAACGCCGTAACCGAGCTTCGCATCACCGAGATCGAGCCCAACCGCGAGCAGCCTCGCCGTCAGTTTGACGAGGCGGCGCTTGCTGAGTTGGCCGACAGCATAAAGCAATACGGACTGCTTCAGCCCATCACCGTCAGGCCGATGGCCAATCTCGGCTATCAGATAGTCGCAGGCGAACGCCGTTGGCGCGCAAGCCGTATGGCAGGGCTTGAGACGGTGCCCGTCATCATCAGAGAGACCGATGACCGCGAGTGCGCCGAGATCGCTATGATCGAAAACCTGCAGCGAGAGG
>JAZQID010000087.1:0-20894 GCA_045540915.1 Acutalibacteraceae bacterium | reverse complement strand
TTGGCAACGAAGTCAGCACCGCCGGGGATACCTGCGCCAACGAGGAACAGGACAAGTCCGAGCTCGCGGAAAAGCTTAAGGGTCGATTCAGCAGGCATAAGGCTTATCTTGCCCACTCTGCCGAAGTGGCCGAGAAGCAGGGACACAAGCAGGCAACCGCCGGTAGTAGTCAGCGAGAAGCAGGTTCCGTCGAGGCCTGCGGCGCTCATAGGAATCTTTACCTTGCCGAAGACGGTTCCGAGAATGGCGGCAAGAGAAAATACGCAGACGCCCATATGGTCGAGGTGGAAAAGCTTAAAGCTCTTCTTCTGCTCTTCGCCTTCCTTTGCAGGAATGGCGATCTTTGCCCTTTCCTCCTCC
Source organism: Acutalibacteraceae bacterium (assembly GCA_045540915.1). GTDB lineage: Bacteria > Bacillota > Clostridia > Oscillospirales > Acutalibacteraceae > RGIG2206. The sequence continues at coordinate 20,534 of JAZQID010000087.1, read as the reverse complement.
ATATTGGCCTTGGTCAGCTTGGGAATAAGCTGGACGAAGAGGACAACGCCGACAACACCGAAGATGTAGGCGATGCCGTGGCCGACGGAAACGAGGCTCTGATACTCAGGGGCAACGGTGGCCTTTGCGGCGCTGAATGCGGGGGTAGAGGTCAGCGAGCCTGAAAGCAGGCCGACGATCATCGCGACGAAGCCGTCGATATCCTTGATGGTATCGGCGCCATAGCCGAAGACGTGCTCACCGAGCATAATGCAGCCGATGGCCGACAAGCCGCCTGCAATTATGATGATGAGTCCGAGCAGGACGTAGCTCTTGAAGTTCTTCTTCATATTGGCGAAGAACTTGGGGCCTGCGATGAAGCCGACGCTGGTGACGAAGAGCACCAGACCGAAGCTCTCGATGATGCTCAGCCACTTCTCGTCAAAGACGATGGGCTCGGCACCGAAGGTATCGGTCATCAGGCTACTGCAGAAGAGCGCGCCGAAGAGCAGGGCGACGATAAATACGCCTGCATCACCGAGGGATACGCCCTTGATGGTGATGCGGCCGAGTGCATATCCTACAAAGAGGATAGCGAAAACGCAGAACAGGAAGAAGGAAACTCCTGTTACCGAAATAACTCCTCCGAAAAGTTCCATTTGCTGCTTCTCCTTTTAGATGTTGTTTTGTTTGGTGTAGTTCGGGAGAAGCTTGGGCGAAACGGCGTCGGTCACAATGCCTGCCTCGGCAAGCTCGGCCTCAAATCTTGATACGTGGTCAAGGGTAAGGGCGCCGACGGTGGTCTCCTTGGCAGATCTTGCGGCGTTGATACCTGCGTTTCTTCCGAAAACGATGATGTCGAGCAGAGAGTTGCCCATCAGACGATTCTTGCCGTGAATTCCTCCGACTGCCTCGCCTGCGACAAACAGATTCTTGACGTTGGTGGTCATTCCGTCGACGGTTATGTCGAGACCGCCGTTCTGATAGTGCAGGGTCGGGTAAACGAGGATCGGCTCCTTGCGGATGTCGATGCCGTACTGCTTATACATACGCATCATAGCGGGAATTCTTCTCTCGATGGTTCCCTCTCCGCCGATCTGCTCGATCATCGGGGTGTCGAGCCATACGGCAACGCCGTTGCCCGTCTCAAGTCCGTTTTCGCAGTCGCTGCACTCACGAATGATGGAGGCGGCGGTCACGTCACGGGTCTCGAGAGGATGCATAAAGACCTCGCCGTTCTTGTTGACCAGCTTGGCACCCAGCGAGCGAACCTTCTCGGTTACGAGGGCACCGAATATCTGCTCGGGATGAGCAGCACCGGTCGGATGGTACTGCAGGGTCTCGGCGTAGATGAGCTTGGCACCTGCGCGGTAGCCGAGGACAAGTCCGTCGGCGGTCGCACCGTAGTGGTTGGAGGTCGGGAAGCCCTGATAGTGCATACGGCCTGCGCCGCCGGTGGCGATGATGACCGTCTTTGCCTTTGCAACCAGCAGGTCGCGGGTCTCCATATTCATAAGCACGGCACCTGCCGCCTTGCCCTCGTCGTCAAGGATCAGCTCGATGGCCGAGGTGAAATCGACAACGGGGATCTGCAGGTTGATGACCTCGTCGCGCAGAGTTCTCATTATCTCGGCGCCCGAATAGTCCTTCGCGGCGTGCATACGCTTGCGCGAGGTACCGCCTCCGTGGGTGGTGACCATTGTGCCGTCGGCTTCCTTATCGAACTCTACACCGAGATTCGAAAGCCACTGGATAGCCTCGGGCGCATCGCAGACCAGCTTGGCGAGAAGGTCGCGCTTAGCGGCAAAGTGACCGCCTCCGAAGGCGTCGACAAAGTGGATGGCAGGCGAATCGTTGGGCTTATCGGCCGCCTGAATTCCGCCCTCAGCCATCATAGTGTTGGCGTCGCCCATACGGAGCTTGGTAACGATCATTACGTTGGCGCCTGCCTGACTTGCCTCGATGGCGGCGGCAGTACCTGCACCGCCTGCACCGATGACGAGGACGTCAACGTCGTAGTCAGGCTTGGAAAGGTCAACGCTGTCGGGGGTGATGCGGCTGTGCGCCTGAAGCATCTCGCACAGCTCGTGAGGCACCTTGTCGTTCTTGTTGGGGCCGACCGTAAGGGTAGAGAACTCGCTCTCCTTATAATCGGGGTGGTAGGTCTTAAGAAGAGTCTCCTTCTGCTCGGCAGTCATACGGGCCGGCTCCATAGCGATGTTTTCCGCTCTTTTCGCCGCAACCGCCGCCAGAGAGTCCTGATACTTTTCAGAATACATATCTCTGCTCCTCCTTACTTCTCGATCTCGCGTGTGTTGTAGAGCTCTTTGAGCTCGGCAACCGGCTTCTGCATCAAGGCTTCGATAAGCTCGTTGAAGTCGCCGTTCTTGATCTGACTGACCCTCTCGTCAAGATGCTCACAACCGGGGGCAAGATACTTGCCGTTGATACGGCGGGCAAGCATCGCTACCTGCGGATGAGAGATACCGGCAGGGCAACGGGAAGAGCAGACGCCGCACATTACGCAGTCGAAGGACTCCTCGGCACAGGCCTCGAAGTCACCGCGCTGAGCGTAGGCGATGTACTGCATTACGTTAAGGCTCTGGGTGCAGGCCTTGGTGCAGGCGTTGCAGCCGATGCAGGCGTAGATCTCGGGATAGAGCTGCATCATAACCGACTCGCTGACGTTGATCTTATCCATATCGTAGACCTTCTTCTCAAGGGGGAAGAAGGGCAGGGTCGCAATATACATATTGTCCTCAACGGTGGTCTGGCAAGCAAGACAAGCCTTCAGCTCGTTGTCCCCTTTGATACGGTAGATGGTGGCACAGGCACCGCAGAAGCCGTTACGGCATCCGCATCCGCGCACCAGCTGATAGCCGGCATATTCCATAGCCGACATAATGGTCAGGTTTTCGGGCACGGCATATTTCTTTCCGAAAAGGAAGATATTTACTGTCTTTTCCATATATATCACCATTCTTTCACTTCAGATTAATATTCGTCGGGCAGTTCGTCCAGCTCGTCAAAGCGGAAAACGGGGCCGTCCTTGCAGACGTACTTAGAGCCGACGTTGCAACGGCCGCATTTTCCGACACCGCACTTCATACGAAGCTCGAGGGTGGTGTAGACCTGAGTCTTCTCGAAGCCCAGCTCACGCAGTCCCTCAAGGGTGAACTTGATCATAATGGGCGGGCCGCAAAGAACGGCGATCTTATCGGTGTCGAAGCCGAGCTCCTTGACGTAGGTGGGAACGAAGCCGACGTGGCCGTCCCAACCCTCTTGCTCGCGGTCGATGGTAAGATATACGTTTACGTTCTCGTCCTTGGTCCACTCGTCGATTATCTCCTGATAGTCGAGCAGGTCGTCCTTGCTTCTGGAGCCGTAGACGATGTCGATCTTGCCGTAGCGGTCGCGGTAGTGGCGGCAGTAGTTGATGACCGAGCGCAAAGGCGCAAGGCCTACACCGCCGGCGATGAAGAGCATATTCTGACCCGCGAAGACGTCGTCAGCGGGGAAAGGATTGCCGTAGGGTCCACGAATGGTGATCTGCTGACCGACCTGAGCCTGATGGAGCCAATCGGTCACACAGCCGCACTTTTTAATGGAGAACTCCATATATTCCTCGTTGGTGGGCGAAGAGGTGATGGAGAACATCGCCTCGCCGACACCGGGGACCGAGAGCATCGCGCACTGACCGGGACGGTGATCGAAGGCCTTTTTGCCGTCGGGGGTCACAACGCGGAAGGTCTTGATGTCGGGGGTGTCGATACGAACATCGGTAATGACGCCGATCTTGGGAATCAAGGTTTCCTGACGGTTATTCATATTACTTTCCTCCCAATCTCTTCATTACTTTTACTATGTTCATCGAAATGGGGCACTTGGAAAGGCAGCGTCCGCAACCCACACAGCTGAAGAGTCCGTCGTTGTTCTCAGGGTAGTAGACCAGCTTGTGCATAAAGCGCTGACGGAAGCGTTCCTTCTGGCTGAGACGGTTGTTGCCGTGGGCCATTTTGGTGAACTCGGAATACATACAGGAGTCCCAGCATCTGTAACGGATGACTCCGTTTCCGGTGTTGAAATCCTTGATGTCATAGCACTGACAGGTCGGGCAGACGAAGGTGCAGGTGCCGCAGCCAAGACAGGTCTTGGCCAGCTCATCCCACTCGGGACGGTCGAAAAGCTCCATCGTCTTGCCGCCACCGAAGCCGTCGGTGGTAAGCTCGGCAAGGGGCAACTTTTTCATAATGGCGGCCGTCTTTTCCTGCTGAGCCTTGACGGTGTCGTCGGTGCAGTCCTCGGTCAAGGACTCGATGGAATTGAGCAGAGCCTCGCCCTTCTCAGTGTTGGCCTTGAAGAAAAGCTCGCTGTCGGTCTTCCAGCAGGTCACGTCACCTGCGGGAGCGGTCGCGTCGATGCCGAAGGCGGAGCAGAAGCAGGTCTCGGAAGGTCTTGTGCAGGCCACCGAAACGATGATGCCGTGCTCACGGCGGGAGGCATAGAAGCTGTCGACGGGGTCGGTGAGAAAGACGCGGTCAAGAATATCGAAGCTTCTTACGTCGCAGGCGCGAAGGCCGAAAACGACGAAGTCCTCCGACTCTTCTCTGACGTCGGTTATCTCGATATTCATTCCCTCGGTCTTAAACCTCATCAGATCCTCGGTCTGAGGAAAGAAGAAGTCCTTAGGGCTTCTTACGGTGTTGAGGGCGTTGCTCCACTCGGCACCCTCGCTCCATTTGGTATACTCGGCTCTGCCATCCTTGTTGTCGACGGGCAGGTAGAGAGCCTTATCGGAGGCGATCTGTGCGAAGACAGACTGCATCTTATCAAGTGAACACTTACGCATCGATATCCCTCCGATCAAAAACCTCATTGGGCTCAAGGTCCTCGGTGGTGTAGTCGACCAGCGGTGCGACCGAGCCGACCACGGCACCTGCCTGATACTCGCCATAGCAGGTGTTTATATCCTTGATGAATTTGCGGTTGAGCAGGTGGAGAGGAATATTCTGGGGGCAGACCCTCGAGCACTCACCGCAGTCGGTGCATCGTCCTGCGACGTGGAAGGCGCGGATGATGTGGAACATCTTTTCCTCAAAGCTGTCGGCGGCCGCCTTGTTTTCAACACCCGACTTGGCGTTGTTGAAAACGCAGGTCTCACAGGTGCAGGCAGGGCAAACGTCACGGCAGGCGTTGCAACGGATGCAACGGGAAAGTTCGTTCTGCCAGAAGGCATATCTCTCGTCGGGGGTCATAGCCTCAATTCTCTCAACCTCGTCAAAACGGTTAGAGTCAAGAACCTCGCCCTCGTCGCCCATAAGCTCATCATATGCAACGACCTTTCTGCTCTTGCAGTTGATGCAACGCTCAAGCAGTACGTCCTTGGCATCGATAAGCACAGGCTCATCGTCATAAATGGTGGTGACGGCTATTTTTTCGCCACAGTCGATGGAAGCAATTCCCTCGCCTGTTACCGCCTTGACCTTTTCGATGTCGGCCATACCCTCGCAGGGGATACCGACGGCATAGACCTTCTCCCTGTCGAAGCGATGCTCGGTCAGGAGCTGGTTGAAGCTGTAGGAGTCACAGCTCTTGAGGAAAACAAGCACCCTGCCTGAGCACTTGCGGGTATGGGAGATGAGATACTTGGAGAAGTTGGCGCCGCAGAAATCGTTAAACTCGAAGCCTTCTCTGAGGGCCTCCTCGCTGTCGAACACGGCAGGGGTCAGGTCGTAGTCGAACTCGCCCTTCTTCCAGCCGAGGACACAGCAGACGGTACCGTCATTGAGCAGGGCAACAGCCTTGTCAATGAGCTGATCCTTAGTTACTTTTTGCATCTGAGGTCCTCCAATCTCTTGTTCTCGCCAAGCGCAGTGACCTTCTCAACGAAGTCGTTCATAGTGGCCGCAAACTTTGCGCCCTCAGCGGCGGAAACCCATTCAACACGGGTGCGCTCCCTTTCGATGCCGAGGAAGTCGAGCATCGAGAAGAGCATCGCCATTCTGCGACGGGTGAAGTAGTTGCCCGAGGTGTAGTGGCAGTCGCCGGGGTGGCATCCGCAGATGATGACGCCGTCGGCACCGCGCTGGAATGCTCTGAGTATAAACATCGGGTTTACACGGCAGGAGCAGGGTACGCGGATAATTTTAACCTCGGCGGGATAGTCGGCGCGGTTGTTACCTGCGAGGTCGGCGCCTGCATAGGAACACCAGTTGCAGCAAAACGCCACGATAAGCGGCTTATATTCCTTTACTTGCATATTGCGTCCACCTCCGCCATGATCTGTTCATTCATAAAGCCGCGCAGGTCCATCGCGCCCGACGGACAGGCGACCGTGCAGCATCCGCAGCCCTGACATACGGCAGGATTGACCTGCGCCACACGTCTGATAGCGGTGGTGCGGTCAGGCATACGGAATTCCTTATTTTCATAGGTGATAGCACCGTAGGGGCATACCTTCTCACAGGAGGAGCAACCGTTACACATCATCTCGTCGGAGTGTGCAACGCAGGGGTTGCCCGTCAGCTTATCCTTAGCAAGCAGGCCGATGACCTTTGCGGCCGCGGCACCCGCCTGAGATACCGTTTCGGGTATGTCCTTGGGGCCCTGACAGGTTCCCGAAAGGAAGACGCCTGCGGTGGGGCTTTCGACGGGGCGAAGCTTGGGGTGAGCCTCGGTGAAGAAGTCGTTGGTGTCCATACTTGCGGTCAGCATTGTAGCAAGAGGACGGGCCGACTCGTCAGGCTCGATGGCGGCGGCAAGCACCACCAGATCGGCATCGATATGGAGCTGCTCGTTGGAGAGCAGGTCGGAGGCCTGAACCTTGAGCTTGTCGCCCTCGGGAGTGATCTTGCCGACCATACCCTTGACGTAATGCACGCCGTAGTCCTCGACCGCTCTGCGATAGAACTCGTCGAAGTTCTTACCCGGAGTACGAACGTCGATGTAGAAAACGGTTACGTCGGTGTCGGGGTACTTGTCACGGGTGAGCATAGCGTGCTTTGCGGTATACATACAGCATATCTTGGAGCAATACTCCTTGCCCTTCTCGGCGCAGGAGTCGCAACGCGAGCCGACGCACTGAACGAAGACGATCTTCTCGGGGTGCTTATTGTCGGAGGGGCGAAGCAGTTTTCCTGCGGTGGGACCTGCGGCATTGGTCAGCCGCTCAAACTCGAGGGAGGTGATGACATCCTTCGACTGACTGTAGGCGAACTCGTCGAACTTATCCATACTGATGGGATTGAAGCCGGTCGCAACGACGATAGCACCGTACTTCTCCTCGATGAACTCGTCCTTCTGGGTGTAGTCGATGGCGCCTGCGTTACAGACCCTCGCGCAAAGCCCGCACTTGCCGTTTTTGAGCATATTGCAGGCGTTGGGGTCGATGGTGGCGACCTTCGGCACAGCCTGTGCGAAGGGAATATAGATAGCAGGACGGGTATCCATACCGAGATTGAACTCGTTGGGCACCTTCTTCATCGGGCACTTGGAAACGCAGTCACCGCAACCGGTGCAGATGTCCTCTTTTACGTAGCGGGCATTCTTCTTAATAGTGACCTCGAAGTTGCCGACGAAGCCGCTGACCTGAGTTACCTCGCTGTAGGAGAAGATGCGGATCTTCTCGTGCTGGGCAACGTCAACCATTTTGGGTGTCAAGATGCAGGCGGCACAGTCGAGGGTCGGGAAGGTCTTGTCAAGCTGAGCCATCTTACCGCCGATGGTGGGCTTCTTCTCGACGATGTCGACCTCGAAACCTGCGTCGGCGATGTCAAGAGCCGTCTGGATACCGGCGATACCTCCGCCGATAACGAGGGCACGCTTGGTTACGGGGGACTCACCGGGGGTAAGAGGAGCGTTGAGATTTACCTTTGCAACGGCGGCCTTGCCGAGAATGATAGCCTTCTCGGTGCCTATCTCCATATCCTTATGTACCCAGGAGCACTGCTCGCGGATGTTGGCGATCTCGACCATATAGGGATTGAGTCCTGCTGCAGCCGCAGTCTTGCGGAAGGTGGCCTCGTGCATACGGGGCGAGCAGGAGCAGATAACGAGGCCTGTAAGGTTGTACTCCTTGACCGAGGCCTTTATCATATCCTGACCGGCCTGCGAGCACATATATTGGTAGTCGGTGGAAAAGACTACGCCGGGCTCCGCTTTAAGCGCCTCGGCAACCGCTTTTACATCGACCGTGCCGGCAATATTGCTTCCGCACCAGCACACAAAAACGCCGATTCTTTGCATTTGTCCTTTCCTCCTTATTTGTGGTATTTTCTGAAGGCGCTGACGATGGCCTGCTGAGGTATCTCGCTGTCAAGCTTGGCAGGAACGTCGTCGGCAGTCATACGGTTTTCGCCCTTGCGTCTGATGGCGACAAGGCGAACCGCCTCCACCAGCTTTGCAGGCTCGACGCCGCGCGGGCATCTCTCGACACAGGCAAAGCAGGTAAGGCATCTGTAAAGGGACTCGGATTCCAAAAGCGGCTCGATGTTGCCCTTTTCGATCATACTGACGAACTGATGGGGATGATACTCCATCTCGTCAAAGGCAGGGCAGGTGGCGGTGCATTTGCCGCATTTCATACACTTTTCGGGTCTGGCACCGCTTATGCGAACTATCTCGCCCTTGAGATTTTTATTATTCATCTGTATTCTCCTTTACTCCGAGAGCCTCGGCAAGAAGCTCGGTAAAGTAAACGACGGGAATGTCGGAGCCGCTCTTTTCAAGATTGTACTTGCAAAGAGGACAGGCGGTGACTATCATTTCTGCACCCTGAGCGATCGCGTTGCTGATGACGGCGTTACTGCTCTTCTCAGCAAGGGCGGGGCTCTCCATCACCACGTAGCCGCCGCAGCACTCGTTGCGCTTGGCGTAGATGACGGGCTCGGCACCCAATGCGCGAAGCATATCCTCGATAATAGTAGGATTTTCGGGGTCGTCGGTACCCATAACAGCACTGGGTCTAAGTAACAGACAGCCGTAGTATGCGGCGATCTTCTTACCCTTGAGAGAGTTGACGACCTTCTCCTTGAGAGCATCAAAGCCGACGACGTCGCGCAGCAGTTCAAGATAGTGATAGACCTGCGCGTCGCCGTTATAGGTGCCGTCCTTGGCCATATAGCGATTGACCTTGTCGGCAAAGGACTTATCGTTGTTCATAGCGTGGTTGGTCTGCTTTACGACGTTGTGACAGGCGGAGCAGACGGTGACAAGGGGCTGCTGCTTATCGCTTGCAGCCTTGAGCACGCGCACCGAGGACAGCTTGGTGGCAACCTCGTCAACTGCGGTGGTAAAGACTCCTCCGCAGCACTGCCAATCCTCGATCTCCTCCATCGTCACACCCAGAACCTCGGCCGATCTGCGAGCATAGAGGTCGAGATCCTTGGCCTTGTTCTTAAGGGTACAACCGGGGAAATAACTTACCTTCATAGAATGAACCTCCCTATCAGACCATTTTCTCGGGATGGAAAACCTCGTCAAACTTCTCTGCGGTCAGGAAGCCAAGCTCAACGCAGGCCTCTTTCAGAGAGATATTGTCCTTGTATGCCTTCTTGGCGGTCTTTGCCGCGTTCTCGTATCCGATGTAGGGGTTGAGGGCGGTTACGAGCATCAGGGAGTTGTGCAGGTTGTGGTGCATCTTCTCCTTGTTGGCGACGATGCCGACGGCGCAGTTCTTGTTGAAGGATCTGATGGCCTCGGCGAGCAGACGTGCGGACTGCAGGAAGTTGTAGGCGCAGACCGGCATAAATACGTTAAGCTCGAAGTTGCCCTGAGATGCGGCGATGCCGACGGCAACGTCGTTGCCCATTACCTGTACGGCGACCATAGTGACCGCTTCGCACTGGGTGGGGTTGACCTTACCGGGCATAATGGAGGAGCCGGGCTCGTTCTCGGGAATGAATATCTCGCCGAGTCCGTCGCGGGGGCCGGAAGCAAGCCAGCGAACGTCGTTGGCGATCTTCATCATATCGGCGGGAAGAGCCTTGACAGCACCGTGAGCAAAGACGAACTCGTCCTTGGAGGTCAGGGCGTGGAACTTGTTCTCAGCGGTGACGAAAGGCTTGCCGGTAAGACCTGCAACCTCCTCGGCAACCTTCTCGGAGAAGCCTGCGGGAGCGTTGAGTCCGGTGCCGACGGCGGTGCCGCCCAGAGCCAGCTCATAGAGCGGTCCGATGGCAAGGCGGATAAGCTGAAGGTCTTTCTCAAGGCTTGAACGCCAGCCGCTGATCTCCTGACTGAAGGTGATGGGGGTAGCGTCCTGCAGGTGAGTACGGCCGCTCTTAACGATGCCCTCGTTCTCCTTCTCAAGACGCTTGAAGGTCTCAACAAGCTCCTCAACGGCGGGAATAAGCTTATCCTCAAGGGCGATGACGGCCGCAATGTGCATAGCGGTCGGGAAGGTATCGTTGGAGGACTGGCTCATATTGACGTCGTCGTTGGGATGAAGCAGCTTCTTATCAAGGATCTGGTTAGAGCGGTTGGCAATAACCTCGTTGGTGTTCATATTGGACTGGGTGCCGCTTCCGGTCTGCCATACGACAAGGGGGAAATGGTCGTTGAGGCTGCCCGAAATGACCTCGTCGCAGGCCTGCTTGATGGCACCGAGCTTTTCGTCGGTCATCTTTTCGGGACGCAGGGTGTGGTTGGCAAGAGCGGCGGCCTTCTTCAAGATACCGAAGGCGTGAATGATCTCGGCAGGCATAGTCTCAATGCCGACACCGATCTCAAAGTTCTGGCAGCTTCTCTGGGTCTGTGCGGCCCAAAGACGATCGGCGGGTACCTTTACCTCGCCCATAGAGTCGTGTTCGATACGGAATTCCATAATGATACCTCCAAATTTTATATAAAGTTAAATTTTGATGCTGTTGATGACCGACTTGAGACTGTCGGCACTCTTGTGCAGGCTGGCTATCTCGCCGTCGGTAAGGGGAAGATGGACCTTGCCGTGTGCTCCCTTGCTTCCGACGACGTTGAGCAGGCTCAGGCAGACGTCGTCGATGCCGTACTCGCCGTGGAGCATAGTCGATACGGTGAGGGTGGTGTCGATACCGCTGAGCAGGCACTTGCAGATGTGGCAGACCGACATCGATACCGCGTAGAAGGTGGCACCCTTGCGCTGAATTACGTTTGCGCCTGATTTGCGGACATAGTCCTCCACCTCAGCCTCCGAAAAGGTCGGTCGCAAGCCCTCGGTGGAGATCGATTTGCCGTAATCGACTACCGAAACGTTGGAGATGTTGGCAATTGACCAAGGAATAAAAGCCGAATCGCCGTGCTCACCGAGAACGTAGGCGTGAACATTCTTTTGATTTATCGAATAGTACTCGGCGATCCTCGCACGCAGACGCGCGGTGTCGAGAATGGTGCCCGAGCCGATTATCTTCTCCTCGGGCAGTCCCGAAAACTTGTGAAACGCGTATGTAAGCACGTCAACAGGGTTGCTGACGATGACGTAGGTGGCGGTGGGGGCATATTTCAGTATCTTGTCGGTCACCTCTTTGAGTATATCGACGTTGGTCTGCGCCAGATCGAGCCTCGACTGACCTGCCTTGCGGGCGATGCCCGAGGTGATGATGACGATGTCGGAGCCTGCCGCATCGAAGTAGCTGCCTGCCCGAATGTTGCAGGGCTGAGTGAAGGACATTCCCTGCTCGATGTCAAGCGCCTCTCCCTCTGCCTTTTCGCCGTTTATATCGATCATTACGATCTCCGACGCGACTCCCATAACAGTCAGCGTATAGGCTATCGTCGAGCCGACGCTTCCGGTTCCGATGATAGTTATCTTTACCATAAATAAACCTCCGTTTTCACGAATTATTGAAAGCAAACGATATGCGATTTTATTATATCATTTTTCGACACCGAAATCAATTGTTATGACAGGTGAAATTGTAGAAATTTTAACAAGTCTTAAGCGCTGATTTGTTAATTTTTAAGTATTGGTCTGTAAAAAGCACCACCCGATCCGACTCCTTCTAAGCAAATTGAAGTTGTGTTTGTCGTTCACATATGTTATAATATGGGTAGCAAAACCCAAGGAGGTCCTGAAATGAAAAAACTGTTCAGTCTGTTTACCGCAATCGTTATGCTGTTTGCCCTTGCCGCCTGTACCGGCAGTGCGCAAAACGGCTCCTCCGACGTGTCATCGGCATCAAGCCTTGCCTCAAGTGCGGTCTCGAGCCCGACTCAATCGAGTTCACGGTCCCCGAGCAGCGTGCCCCCCTTCGTTTATACGCCTCCGCTCATCGAGTCGGCGCGCGATTATTTTGAGACCCTGACCTACACCGACGGTGCTACGGGAACACCGATAGATTATATGTTCCACGAGCCCGTGCGCAAGTCGGACGCCAAGCGTCCCCTTGTCATCTATATGCATCACCTCGGCGATGACCTCAACGAAGGCAATCTCGGCATCACCGCTACTATGGTCGCGTCATTGATGAAATACGAAAGCAACAGCGACGAATACAGTGCCTACGCCCTCTTTCCCATTACCCCGACGAAAGCAGAGGGTTGGTGGGACTACGATCAGCTCGAAGCCTTCAAGAAGCTGTTTTATCACCTGACCGAAACCTACAATATCGATACAAAAAGGGTCTATATCGTAGGGCTTTCTATGGGCGGATTTACCATCTGCCAACTTTTAGACGAGATGCCTGCCAACACCTTTGCGGCGGCGGTTCCGATGAGCGCCTGCTCCAACCTGCTTGACCCCAAGGCCCACGCCAACACCGCCTTCCACATCTTCCATTCTACAAACGACAACACCGTTAACGTTGCCTGCGCAAGATCCCTCAATCAGCAGCTTCTTCAGTCGGGACACACAAAAACGACCTACACCGAATTCAAGAACGGCGACCATTCGTCGCCGATGCGCGACGTCTTTTCACTGCAGCGAGACACCTTTATGCCATGGCTCTTCGCCCAACGCCTGCCGTAAGGCTCGAATATAAAAGCAACAACGCAAACTCCCACACAACAATAAAAACGACACCTTCCGATCGCTCGGTTGGTGCCGTTTTTATATATAGCGAGGTAGCAAACAACGTTATTATAATTACAAGTCAGCCGATACAGGTCGGCGCGAGGTCAGAGTCAGAGGTTATCCCCAGTACTCCTCGTCGTCCCAGAACTCTTCATCGTCCCAGAACTCCTCATCATCCCAGTATTCCTCGTCACCCCAGAGCTCTTCATCGCCCCAGAGTTCCTCATCACCGTATTCGCCTTCTCCGCCGAGGGCAGGCAAATCCTCATCATAAATTTCTTCCCCATATCCTAAATCGTAGTTGGGGTCAACAAGCATCTCTATGACGTCGACCAGCTCGGCGGGAACCTTTGCCTTTCTCAGAGCGTCGGTGATCTTGGTAATATCAAGGTCGGCCGCCCATTCATCAATATTCTCGTAGCTTACGGTCTTGTTCTCGCTGGGCAGGGTGACCTTTTCGGCATCCTTGACCTTAACGGTCATCTCAATACCTGCGTATACCTTCTCCTTGCCGACGACGGACACAGTGGTAGAGGCGGTCTTCTTCTCGGTCGCAAAAACGAGCTCAAGTCCCCATTTCTCATCCATAATCTCTTGGATCTCGGCGTTGGTCATTTCTTGCATCTCAAATATACCGCGTGCAGGCTCGATCTTTATCTTTCCGTTCAAACGGTCCTTGGCAAGATCTTTTATCTTGATGTCCGAAACCGAGCCTACCAGCACGGTATATTCCTCAACATCAACGGTTATATCCATATTCAGAAGGCCTCTTGCACGCTCGCCCTTGGCGCTTACAACGACCTCGCCTGCCGCAGATCTGACGGCGACCTTTTTGCCCTTAATCAGCGTAACGTAGCTGAAGAGCTCTTCTTCGTCTTCTATGATCTCCATACCCACGATCTGATGCGAGGCATTAACAAAGAGGTTGGCGTTGAACAGCACCTCGTTGTCTTCGTCGGCCTCTTCTATATCGGCCAACATCTCATCGATCGAATCAACGTACTCGGTATATACCTCGTCAGCGTCGGTAATGAGCTCTTCCTTTTCCAGATACTTTGCAATATCATTTATATACTTCTTGATGACCTCGTCGTCGCGAGCCTCTTCGAGCAACGCCTTGGCGATCTTTGCGACAGCGTCGGTGTCGATCTCAAGCTCTAAAAGGGTAAGATCCTGAGCAACATCGTTATAGGTCACTGTCTTCTCGGACATTTTGACGTTGTCAACATTTTCAATAATGATGTCGAAATATTTATCGAGGAGCATGTTGAACTCTTCTTCGGTGGGAAGGGTCTTCAAAAAGTCTTCGTCTTCAAGAAGGCCGACGATATCCTGTTCGGCTGACATTTCATCGTCAAGCTCGTCGCCCTTTATCAACAGATATTTATCGTTGAGGTTGAGGAGAGCAAGATAGATCTCTTTTTTAGTCTCGTCCGCGATCATATCAAGGCCAACTATGTCGGTGTCACCTATCTTCAGCATTGCGTTTGAGGAAAAAGCGCCATCCTTGGAGTTATAATCGGCTACGACCGCAACCTTGTTGAGCCAATCGAGATCGAACTCTCCGCCGAGAAGCTCACATATATCCTCCTGAGCCGCATCGTTTACGACCAGCTTAAGCTCAGCCTCAGCGGCGGCATCCTTCTCTTCTGCACCGTCGAGGTAAGCGCCGTAGATCTCGGTCACTCCGTCGGAGTAAGACTCAAAGGTGTTGTTCGCAACATAACTGAAGTAGTTGTCGGAGCTGCCAAAGGTCTTGATTGCAAGGCCCTTTATCTGCCCGAAGAAAACGGCAACCAAAACCGCCGCAACCGCGACCGCTCCGCCGATTATTCCGAGCACGAGGCCCGTTTTCTTTTTCTTGGGCGGTGCAGGAGGTGCTTCGACCAATTCAGGTGCCTGCTCAGCCGCTTCGGCTTCGGGGGCATCACATTCAGCGGACGCCGCCTCTTCGGCAACCGGCTGTTCGACCTCTTCGCTCACCGCGGCTTCATCGGCAACGGCCTCCTCGGCAACAGCGGGGTCGGCCGGTTCCTGTCCGCAGTTGGGGCAGAACTTCTGGTCTTCGGTCATTTCAAAACCGCATTTGTTACATAGCATAGTGATTCACCGCGGCAAGTTTTTAACTCTCGCCGCTTCTCCTTTCATTTTTTTATATTCTAACACCCTGTTTTTATGACTTCAACACGAATTAGGTTACAATTTGATTACAATTTGGTTACAAATTTTTCCAATATGGAAAAAAGCCTTGTTTTCGCCCTTGTTTTATCTGCTCTCCTCTCTCAATGCAAAAAAACACCCGAGATCTCATTACGAAATCTCGGGTGTTTTTAACTGTGAAACTTAGATAGCGCCGAAGATGAACTTGCAGACGAAGAGCAAGGCAATAATGGTGACGGCGATATCCTTCTTCTGATACTTACCGGTGAAAAGGGTGATAAGCAGGTAGGCGATAGAGCCGATACCGATGCCGTTTGCGATGGAGTAGGTCAGGGGCATCATAACGAGGGTCAGGAAGGCAGGAACTGCGCTTCTCATATCGGTCATATCAACCTTGGAGAAGTTCTTGAGCATAAGAACGCCGACGAAGATGAGTGCCGGAGCGGTAGCGGCGGCAGGAATGATGCTCGCAACGGGAGAAAGGAAGAGGCAAACAAGGAAGCAAAGCGAAGTTACAACGCTTGTAAGACCGGTTCTTCCGCCGGCGGCAACACCTGATGCGCACTCAACGGAGGTGGTAACGGTAGAGGTACCGAGGACAGAGCCCGAAACGGTGGCGATGGAATCGCAGGTCATCGACTTGTCGATGTCGATGGGGTCGCCGTTTTCGTCAAGCATATCGGCCTCGGAAGCGGCGCCGTAAAGGGTGCCGATGGTGTCGAACATATCGACCAGGCAGAAGGTAACGATCAGCATAATTACAGAGAAGATGCTGCCGATCATCTCGCCCGAGAAGGCGTTCTTCCAAGACTCAGCCTTGAAGACGCCGGTGATACCGATCTGAGCGAAATCCTTGAAGGGCTCGACAACGGAACCGAGGTCGAAGCTGGGAACGGTCCAGGTTGCGAGATAGTAGATAACGGTGGTGGCAAGGATGCCGATAAGTACGGAGCCCTTAACGTTGAGCTTGGTAAGAATGGCGATTATGACGAAGCCGAGCAGGGCGATGATCGCAGGAGCGATGTCAGCCCAAGCGGCGCCGTTGATCTTAACAAACTGAACGAGAGTGTACTGGTTAGCCTGAATGATACCGACGTTCTGGAAGCCGATGAAGGCGATGAAGAGGCCGATACCTGCGGGGATAGCCTTCTTGATGCAGTCGGGCATCGCCTTTGCGATGTACTCACGGGCGCCCGTAACAGAGAGCAGCAGGAAAACAATACCGGAGATAAGGATGATGACCAGACCGGCCTGATATCCCTTTACCACGTCGCCGCCCGCGATGATCTGCGGAAGGATGAAAGAGGTGAAGAAGAAGGAGTTCAGACCCATACCGCACGCCTGTGCAAAGGGCAGCTTTGCATAGAGGGCGTAAAGCATAGTACCGATCACTGCGGCCAAGATGGAACCGATATAGACCGCATTCCAAATGGCAGGAACACCGGGGACGTCGAAGCGGAAGCCAACGATCTGGTTCGGATTTACAACGATGATGTATGCCATTGCGAAGAAGGTTGTAAGTCCGGCGATTAT
Source organism: Acutalibacteraceae bacterium (assembly GCA_045540915.1). Taxonomy (GTDB): domain Bacteria; phylum Bacillota; class Clostridia; order Oscillospirales; family Acutalibacteraceae; genus RGIG2206. The sequence goes on along the minus strand of JAZQID010000087.1, from coordinate 3,877 downwards.
TTCCGTTTTCACGGTCGAGCCGCGTTCGGAAATCTTGAAGAACTTGTCCATTTTTATCTCTCCTTTTCAAATTTATAAATGGCAAGAACATTATAACAAAAAAATATTTCTTTTTCAACACTTTTTAGTAAATTTCCATTAAAAAGTGCATAATTTTTCACCTTGATATAGACGGTTTGCCAAGGGTGTGATATAATACATCAAAAACACGCATAAAGAAGGCGTTGCCATATGAAAAAACGCAAGAACTTGATAAAAATGACCCTCGCCGCGCTCTTTTTGGCGCTGGCCTACGTCCTGCCCTTCCTGACGGGACAGATCGCCGAGATCGGCTCTATGCTTTGCCCGATGCATCTGCCCGTGCTGATATGCGGCTTCGTCTGCGGTTGGCCGTGGGGGCTGGCGGTCGGCTTTATCGCCCCCCTGCTCCGCTCGCTGACCCTCGGTATGCCGCCCCTCTTTCCGACGGCGATATGTATGGCCCTTGAGCTTGCGGCATACGGCGTGACGGCAGGCCTGATGCACAAATCGTTGCCCCGCAAAAAGCCCTACATCTACTGCTCCCTGCTAACCGCAATGGCGGTCGGCCGACTTGTATGGGGTGCCGCGATGTTTGTCTTTGTCGGGCTGAACGGCGGCGCATTTACCCTTGCCGCCTTCGTGGCAGGCGCATTCACCAACGCCATCCCCGGCATCATTCTTCAAGTTATACTCATTCCCGTCGTCGTTATGCTGCTCGACAACCCCAAGGTGCTCGACCTCGGGGATTAAAGGACTGATATTATGAAACAGGACGATCTGACCCGCGTTCTGCTGACCGAACACCTCGGCAGATATCCGCAACTTAATATACAGGATATATTCAAGTTCCTCTACCAAAGCGCCTTCGGGTGCGAGCACCTCGTTTCATCTTTGGATAGGGTGACCGACGGCATCGAAAAGGAGTATGCCGACCTCTGCCGCGTCGACGGGCGACCCCTCGTTGAGCGGCTCGACGGTGAGTACAGTCGGGTGCATCTTTGCTGGCTCGACAAGGGGTTGAAATCAGGCACCCTCGCCAAGCTCTTCAGCCTGTCGGCAAAAAAGGAGCCGGAAGGACTGGGGCGGTTGCTTGAAAAACTCGACACCGTCAGGGAGCTTGTAAAAGAGGGCGGGTTGCCCTTTTCAACCGATGAGTTTGAAGCCGCCCTCGCCAAGTGGCAGGAGAGCGGCTTTGAAGCGGTGCGCCATTCCGACGGCTTCAGGGAGGCTTACCGCCCTGCCTACCGCGTCATCGCCAACCGCTTCGTGCCTTTTTTGCCTCTATTCGCCGAGCTTGACAGGCGGCTCGACGAGGGCGAAGTGCTGCTTGCCGTCGAGGGCGGCAGTGCAAGCGGAAAGACGACACTGGGCGGACTGCTCGAGCAGATATACGGGTGCGCCCTTATCCATATGGACGACTTCTTCCTGCGCCCCGAGCAGAGATGCCCCGAGAGGTTCGCGCAGGTGGGCGGCAACGTCGACCGAGAGCGTTTTTTGGCCGAGGTGCTCCTGCCGCTCAGCAGGGGTGAAGCGGTGCGCTTTAGGCCCTTTGATTGCTCTACGATGACCCTCGCCGATGCCGTACAGGTGCCTAAAAGGCGGCTGACAGTCGTAGAGGGAGCCTACTCGATGCACCCCGAGCTTGCGGAGTTTTACGATCTCTCGGTATACCTCGACCTGTCGGATGGGTTGCAGAGGGAGCGCATCTTGCACCGCAACTCGCCGCAGACGGCGCAGATGTTTTTTGAGAAGTGGATACCCCTCGAGCGCGTCTATTTCAGCGAGACCAAGATAAAAGAGCGCTGTGATATGGTGATTGAGATATCGTAGGGGACGGGCTTACCCGTCCCACACAAAACGCCCCCACCGATCAGCGTGTTATCCTTAACGGAGAACACGCAACGATATAAATCCCTTGCGGGGTTTGCGATATATTGCTACGCAATGCGATATACGCTTCGCGTGCGATATGTTTGCTTCGCAAACGAGGGATTTATATCATATCGCACCGAGCAGAGCGAGGTATATCGCTACCGAGTGAAACGAGGTTATATCGCGTTCGCTCTGCGAACATTTCGCTTAACAGAAAAGAGAAGATTCGTTTATTACAACGAGTCTTCTCTTTCTTTTTGTTTGTATAGTGATATGCTGACTAAAGCCAGCGTGATATTTTCGCTAAGAACATTTCCCAAACTCAGTAGGGTTGCGTTTTTACAAGTCGTTTACAGATCCAGAAGGTTCGGGTCGACGGGCTCGATCACGAAAGAGTTGGCCCAAAATCCCGGCTTGATATAAACCTTAGCGTAGGCAACGCTGTTTTCGGGGGTAAGATTTATCTGCAGATCCCTGCATTTGCGGCTCATTCCAACGGCACAGTGAAGCGTATATGTTCCGTAGGGCAACGGGAAGCGAAGGAGCTCCTTGTTTCCTATGTAGCCTACGGGGTCGCCGTTAATATAAATGCCAAAGCCACCGGCGATTCCGTAAGGAGAGCCTTGTCGGTAGAGATAAATGCAAGCCTCATTGTCTGCCTGAACAGGCTGATGACATTTAGGGCACACGGGAGTGCCGGGCTCGACATTATAAACTTCTTTACAATTCGGACATTTGATTCTGATTTTTGCAGCCATATGAAAAGCCTCCTTTTCATTTAATATACAATATTTTACTAAGGTTGTCAATAAAAGTCACAGGTAAGCACTTTGATCATCGATTTTTGTCCACCCCCCCTTGACAAACGGGGTGAGGTGTGGTACTATAGGGCCACAAAAACATCGCTTATTTTGCAAATGGATGGAATTTCCGCAGGGAAATTCTGCCCATTTCGCAGGATAGGCTTTTTTTATGCCTTCCTGACTACAACAGAATATCAAGGAGGCAAAAACTATGGGTTACTATTCCGACCCCACCGCCGCTCAGGCGCTGGGAAACATCAACCGCGAGTTCTCCAAGCGTGAGAAAAAAGCAAAACAGCTCCTCAAGTTCATCGAGGAGCACGGCTCCTCCCCCGAGGCACTCGAAAGGGCGCAGGCGCAGTTCACGGGCATCTACCGCCACGTGCTGACCCACGCCATAAGGGAGGCGCGCGAAAAGCAGGAGCGCGAGCGGCTCGAGCGTGACCAGCAAGCGCAAGAGTAAAAAGCAGACTCAATCGGGAAAGCCTCGGTTGAGTCTGCTTGTCTTTTATAGTTGGTTGTTACGCGATTTTCAATCAGTTTTTTTGCACCAAGCAAAGCATTCTCAGTTTCATTTTAGAAACATATTCTTCCAGAACACAAATGAGTTCTCCTTCGTTTTCACAAAACACATCGTCGCATTCTTCTAAAATTTCTTCTGATCTTTCGTCTTCTTTTTCCTGAACACATCAAACAATCCCATAAATCCACCTCTGGTTGTCTTTAGTCACCCTTCGAGCAGGGCGATGGCCTCCAGGTAATTATTGTATCTTTTGAGAGCCTTTTCGTCGACGGTGTCAAGCCGTGTCAGGTCGGAATTGTGCCGCAGGTCCGCGAGCTTCACCGCTTTGGCGAGAGGGTTGCCCTTGATGGCGCGGACGTAGTCCATATACTCGGTCTTGTCGTCGTGGGTCAGCAGGGCAAGCGCCTCTATGACCGCATCGCCGAAGCCCATTTCGGCCAGCTCATCGAGGGTGTGGTCGGTGTCCTCGACCACGTCGTGTAGCAGGGCGACCACCGTTTCGTCCTCGGTGCCCATCTGCTCGGCCAGATGGAAGGGGTGGAAAACGTAGGGCAAGCCGCTTTTGTCCTTCTGCTCCTTATGCGCCTCGAAACAAAGCCTGAGCGCCGCCTTGGTCTTGTCGGTATATATCATTTGCCTCACCTCTTGATGCTATTAT
>JAZQID010000086.1:0-8509 GCA_045540915.1 Acutalibacteraceae bacterium | reverse complement strand
GTAGTAGGGCTCCTGCATATCCTTGTACTTTTCAAACTCGGGGTGGTCAAGTCCCACGACACCCTTATCCTTGAGCTCGCTCAAAGAATAAACGATCTGACGGTTGCCGGCCTTGGGCCAACGACGGTAGTCGAGAGTGATGAAATCGGGAGCGTCACCGTTAGCAAAGTCGATCATAAACTTGGTCAGGTCATCGCCGTAAGCCTGATACTTGTACTTGATGGTCAGGCCGTAATACTTCTTGTAGAAATCGTGGGCCGCCTTCGTCTCCTTGTCATACTCGCCCTTAGCGATCTTGGCATCAATAGCATAACAAAGGATCTCTCCTGAGTTCTGGAATGCAGCGATCTGCTCCTCGGTCAGCTCGGAGCTTCCGTAGATGTTCTCAACCGCAACCGAACCGGTGTCCTTGTCACCGCTGTCGGCATTGCCCGTGTTGTCGCATCCGGTGGCAAGTACCAGAGCAGCACACATGACGACGATCAAGAACAAGGATAAAATCTTTTTCATACAGTCTCCTCCTGTGATTTATTTTCTTCGTGCCTTTGAAATTGCACGATTTTCTGCATTTTGATTATACCACAAAACAAAATCCGCCGTCAACACGGCCAAACCATCTTCTATGAATAGCCCAATTACAGACCTGTTTTTCTGTCAAAACAGAAATTTTATTTCTTATTTGCAAATTGATGGGCCAAGTCGGCTTAAATCCTTTGTGAAAAAGGAACAAAAACCTCCGCCTTTTTTTGTGATAAGCGGCAGTTTGCTTATTCAAGGCAACAGAACGTCCCCCCCTTAAGAGACAGAATAAAAGCAAAGCCCCCTGCCATCCCGAAAGGATGACAGGGGGCCGATTTACTTATAACTCAGATATAGACTCAGTTCCGATTACTTGCGGACGGCCTGAGCGTTCTCCTCGTCGACCTGCTCTTTCCAAACAGGCTCGTAGGTTTCGATGACTTCCTTGGGAGTCATGGTGCCGCGCTTAAAGTCGTTCCAGAAATCCCACTGCTCGTCGTTGATGTTACCAACGCCCATGTACATATCCTGATCGATCTTGTCGCAATAAGACATGATAAGTTCGACCTGATCCTCAGAGAAGATCTCGTCATAAACCTCAAGGCTATAGAGGCTGTACTCATCGTTTCTGAAAGCATTGTTCCACAGACGGTTTGCAATCATGTAGTTAACAACACCCTGAGCGTTCTTGGTGCTGGTTACAACGGCACCGCCGGAAACCTCGCCGGGAACAAGTCCGGAGGTGTTCTTGGAGCCGTAAGGCATGGGAACGATCTCCCAATTATAGGTTATGTCCGGAAGCTGCTGAGCCATATTGTCAGCGGTTGCAAGGTAGATACCGAGGTTGCCGGACTTGAAGGGCTGATCCTGACTAAAGACCTCAGAAGAGGGAGAATACTCGCCGTCATAAAGGCTCTTCCAGAACTCAAGAGTCTCAATGGTAAGCGGGTCATTCATAGTGAGCTTGAGCTTGTAGTTGTCATCCCAGCGAATCATACGGGCATCGTTGGCAATAAGATACCAGCTGTAGTTCCAACCGAAGCCGCCCCAGATCTTAGTGCCGTTAGGCTTGGTGCGGGTGAGCTCCTTCAAGCAGGTTTTATAAGCGTCCATATCCCAGGTGCCCTCTTTGTAATATTCAACAGGGCTCTTGACCTTGAACTCATCGAAAAGAGCGGTGTTAACGGCGCAAATTACCGGTGTGCAGTAGGTGGCATTGACCGAGTAGCACTCACCGTCGATATAATAGGGCTCGCGCAGGTCCTTGTACTTCTCAAACTCAGGATGGTCAAGTCCCAGAACGCCCATTTCCTCCAGCTCGCTCAAAGAATAAACGATCTGGCGGTTGCCGGCCTTGGGCCAACGACGGTAGTCGAGGGTCATAAAGTCGGGGGCATCACCGTTGGCGAAGTCGACCATAAACTTGGTCAGGTTATCGCCGTATGCCTGATACTTGTACTTGATGGTCAGGCCGTAATACTTCTTGTAGAAATCAAGTGCAGCCTTTGTGTCATCGTCGTACTCGCCCTTTACGATGTCGGCTTTGCTGGAGTAAAGGGTGATCTCTCCCGAATTCTGGAAAGCCTCTATCTGCTCCTGAGTCAGCTCAGAGCTACCGTATATGTTCTCGACAGTAACCGAGCTGGTGTCCTTGTCGCCGGTAGTATCTTTGGGTGTGCATCCGGTGGCAAGTACCAGAGCAGCACACAAAACGGCAATAAGGGCCAAAGAAAGAATCTTCTTCATGCTGTTTCCTCCTAATAAAAATGTTTGTTTGTTAAAGCGCGGGGCTTCGCGCCTCTTTACCACGCTTATCATACTACCGAACAACTGCTTTTGTCAATATATTCTCAACACATTCTACACATATGGCAAAACAAGGTTGGATTTTTTTGATAAAACAACGGAAAGAATTTACACTTTGTTAACAAACTCGTTCATAAGGCTGATTTTCGCCCCTTTTGCCCCTTAAATACAACAAAAACGCCAAGCGATAGCGCTCGGCGTTTTTTGCGGCCGCTCAGGGTCGCGTCTTAGTTTTCTCGGCGGAAATGTATTTCAGCTTGGTAGCCATTCCGCCGCGTATGTGGCGCTGTGCCTTATTGACATCGAGCACCTTTTTGACCTCGCGGTAAAGCTGCGGCTCGATATATTTAAGCCGCTGAGCAACATCCTTATGCACCGTGGACTTGCTGATTTTGAACACCTTTGCAGCTGCGCGGACGGTCGCTCCCGTTTCCAATATGTACTCCCCCAAAACAACCGCTCTGTCCGCTGTCGTCTCCCTCATACAACCAACTCCTAAAAGGACTAATAAATTGTATGAGTGGGGCATTTAATTTATGAATGAATGTGCAAGCCTTACGAAAACTGCGAATTGTAGAGGGTACTGTAAAATCCGCCCAGCTTTATCAGCTCGTCGTGGTTGCCCTGCTCGGTGATCTCGCCGTCACGCACCACAAGGATGGTATCGGCGTTCTGAATCGTCGACAGGCGGTGCGCGATGACGAAGCAGGTCCTGCCCTTCATCAGCTCGTTCATCGCCTCCTGAATCTGTATCTCGGTCCTTGAGTCGACGTTGGAGGTGGCCTCGTCAAGTATAAGCATCGGCGCATCCGACAGCATCGCTCTCGCGATGGTGATGAGCTGGCGCTGACCCTTAGAGACATTGACTCCGTCATCCGACAAAACGGTCTCGTATCCGTCGGGCAGGCTCTCGATGTAGCCGTCTATGCGCGCCGCCTTTGCCGCCGCACGCACCTGCTCGGTCGTTGCGTCCTCCCTGCCGTAGACGATGTTGTCGTAGATGGTGCCGTGGAAGAGCCATGTGTCCTGCAGCACCATTGTGAAGGCGCGCCTTAAGTCCTCGCGCTTTATCTTGACGCTCGGCACCGAGTCGATGCGTATTTCTCCCTTTTTAGCGTCGTAAAAGCGCATCAACAGGTTGATGATGGTGGTCTTGCCTGCTCCCGTCGGGCCGACGATGGCAACCGTCTGTCCCGCCTTTGCGGTAACGTTGACACCTTTGAGCACCATCCTGTCGGGCGTGTAGCCGAAGTCGACGTCGCATATGTCAACCCTGCCCTCGACTCCGTCAAGCCCTACTGCATCGGGAGCATCAAGCGGCTCGGGCTCCTCGTCAAGCACGCGGAAAACGCGCTCGGCCGCCGACAGAGCCGATTGGAACTCGTGAAGAATGTTGGAAAACTCGTTTATCGGGCCTGCAAACTTGCGCGAGTACTGAACGAACTGTGCTACTCCTCCGAGGGTGATAAATAGCATCGAACTTTCCAACACCTTGCCGCTTTGGGAATACATATACAGTATTCCTCCGAAGACGGCTACGAGGGATATCGAGATATTGTTGATAAGGTTGATGGTCGGAAAGAGCATTGCGGCGTTATATTCCGCGTCGTAGCAGGCGGTCATAGCCTCCTCATTGCGACGTCCAAACCGCTCGGATATTACGTCCTGTCGGCCGTAGGCCTGAATACTCCTTGCGCCCGACAGCATCTCCTCGGCATAGCCGTTGAGTTCGCCGTACTTCTTCGAGCGTGCGCGGAAGAGGGGGCGCACCTTTTTGGAGCGGAATCGGGTAAAGAGTATCGACACGGGGACGGTAAAGAGGAATATCAGCATCATCGGCCTTGAAATTCGCCACATAAAAATGAGGGAGCCGACCACCGTATACACGCTGGTCATTATCTGCACAAGGTCGTGGGACAAGGTGCTGTTGACGGTATCGATATCATAGGACAGATGGCTGATTATATCCCCTGTCGCGTGGGTGTCGAAGTAGTTGACGGGCAGGGTGTTGAGCTTTTCAAAAAGCTGTTTGCGCATCTGATAGGTTATCCTCTGGCTGAGGTGTATCATAATTATTGCAAGCAGGTAGGAAAGCAGTGCCGACACCGCGTAGCAGATTATCATAATAATAACGTTCTGCCACACCTCAGGAAAATCAACTCCGCCGACCCGCTCTATCGCATCTATCGCCGCGCCCGAATAGCGCGGGCCCAGCAGGGAAAGCTGATTTGCAAGCAGAGTGAATATCACCGCAGGGATAAAGAGGGGCCACTGCCGCAGGACGTATCCGCCGAGCCGCAGCATTATGCCGCGTTTTCTTGCCGAGCGCTGCTTCGAGGTCTCTTTTTTAATTTCCTTACTCAACGAAGGCACCTCCCATCTGCGACTCGCTTATCTCTCGGTAGGGGGCACAGCTTTCGAGCAGCTGCTCGTGCTTGCCGTAGCCAATCACTCTGCCCTCGTCGAGAACCAATATCATATCACAGTTTTTTACCGAGCTGATGCGCTGTGCCACCGTAATAACGGTAGAGTCGGCCATCTGCTCCGAAAGGGCACTTCTGAGGGTCGCGTCGGTCTTATAATCGAGGGCCGACGAGGAGTCGTCGAGGATAAGTATCTCGGGTCGGGATGCAAGAGCCCTCGCAATAAGTATGCGCTGGCGCTGTCCGCCCGACACATTGGTGCCCTTTGAGGAAAGCATACGCTGATATCCGCCCTCAACGGCGGCGATAAAGTCGTGCGCCTGCGCTATTTTTGCCGCGCGGACGACCTCCTCATCCGATATATCCCTGCCGAAGCGGATGTTCTCCTCCACCGTGTCGGCATAGACGAAATCGTTCTGCAGAGCGACGCCGAACATATCGGTCAGCTCCTGACGGGTGTAAGAGGTGAGATTGCGCCCGTTTATCCTTATCTCGCCCGAATCGATGTCGTAAAAGCGCAAAAGCAGTTTGACGAAGGTGGATTTTCCGCTTCCCGTAGCACCGATGATGCCGAGACTGCCCCCTCGCTCGATAGAAAGGCTTATGTTGTCGAGATTGGGCTTTTTGCCGAGGTAGGAGAAGGTGACATTTTCAAATACGATGTGGGGGTCGTCCTTCTTTACTTCGTCCGACTCGGTGACAAAGAAGTCGTCGGGCGTAGTCAGCACCTCGCTGATGCGACGGGCAGAAGCGGCGCACTTGGTATACATCACGAACATACGCGAAAGGGACATCATTGCCATCGAAATAAGGGTGAAGTACTGCATAAAAGCAATGACCGTCGCCGCTGACGAGTTGCCCTTGGACACCTGAAAGGCCGCCATAGCGACCACTCCTGCTATACCCAGATTCATAAAGAGGGTCATAACGGGGTTGACGCTTCCCATAACGATGCCCGCGTGCCTCTCCTGCTTGGAAAGGTCGCGGTTGACTCGGTCATAGCGGCGGTTTTCGTATTCATTCTTGGACAGCGCCTTTATGACCCGTATGCCCTGCACGTCCTCTCGTGCGACGCGCACCATACTGTCGACCGCCTTTTGCACCTTGACGTAAAGGGGCACGCCCCTGCGCGACACGCCGTAGACGGTGAAGAAGATAAAGGGCAGGGTGGCTATCATAACGAGGGCGAGGGCGCGGTCCATTATGAGCGTAATAGTAACACCGCCGAGCAACAGCATCGGCGCACGCACGCCCATTCGCTGCATCATACCGACGAAGTTGTGGACGTTGTAGGTGTCGGTGGTGATGCGCGATTCAAGTGACGGAACGGTGAAGCGGTCGGTGTCGCGTGCCGACAGATACAATGTTTTGGTGAAAAGGTCGCTTCGCATCGCCCTTGTGAAATCGGCGGTGACACGGGATGCCATTTGGTTGGCAACGACGTTGCCGACACAGGCGATAACGGCGAATATTATCATAAGCACGCCGTACCACACCACCTTGCCGACGTCGAGGGTGATAATGACGTTTTCAAGTATGTGGGTCAGTATGTATGGCAGGATAAGCTCTGCCACGGTGCCGAGCACCTTGATGGAAAGCCCCACCGCCATACGCAGCTTATAGGGCTTGAGATAACCGAGTATATGCTTCATTTCTGTTCTCCCTCTTGACTGAGCGCCGATTTTGCCCGTTCTTCCATTCGCGCAAGCACCGAATAAAAGACCTCCAGCTCCTCCTCGGGTATGCCGTCGGAGATAAGGTCGTTCCATTCCTTCGCAACGGAGCGCACCTGCGGCAGTACGGCCAGCATCTTATCGGTGGGATAGACGAGCAGTCGCCGTTTATCCTCGGCGCTTGCCTCGCGGCGCAGGTATCCCCTCTCCTCAAGCTGAGTCAAAGCGCGCGCAACGGTGCTCTTGTTAAGGCAGATCTCCCGCGCAATCTCCTCCTGCGAGGAGCCTGCCATTCGGCAGACCGCCAATATAAAGGTATGATGTCCTGCGCACAGGCCGTCCACCTGCAGCCTTGCAGTTCTGAAGACCGACTGCGAGCGGCTGATATTGTTGAGCATCTTCATAAATTTCGGCATAGGCTTCTCCCTATATAATAATAGTTGCAACCGCAACGGTTGCGTATGCAACTATTATATTGTCACATTAAGTAAAAGTCAACATTTTTTGCATCTTGACATAAGGGCGCAGGAGTGCTATATTAAAATACGAACATTTGTTCGTTTAATTTTCCGCAAAGGAGGGCTCACCCGATGGAACGGGTCATTTTGCACAGCGATTGCAACTGCTTTTACGCATCGGTGGAGTGCCTCAAGCGCCCCGAACTGCGCGGCAAGCCGGTTGCGGTAGGCGGAGACGTTGAACAGCGGCACGGCATCATTCTCGCCAAGAACGAGACGGCCAAGCGGTACGGGGTCAAGACGGGCGAGGCCTTGTGGCAGGCGCGCAACAAGTGTCCCGACCTGATGATCGTTCCGCCCGTATTCGAGGACTACGTCAAGTTTTCGGCGCTCGCAAGGGAGATATACTGCGATTACACCGACCGCGTGGAGCCCTTTGGGCTTGACGAGGCGTGGCTCGACGTGACGGGCGAGGACGGCGCCGAGATAGCCGAGCAGATACGTCGGCGCATCAGGTTTGAGCTGGGCATCACCGTCAGCGTGGGGGTCAGCTTCAACAAGGTGTTCGCAAAGCTCGGCAGCGATTACCGCAAGCCCGACGCAGTGACCTGCATCACCAAGGAAAATTTTCGGCAAATGGTGTGGCCCTTGCCTGTGACCGACCTGCTCTGCGTGGGCCGTGCGACAGGTGAGCGGCTGACCCGAAACGGAGTTCGCACCATCGGTCAGCTTGCTCAGGCGCCCGACGGTCTGTTGCGTGTTCTGCTCGGCAAAAACGGGGAGCTGTTGCAGAATTTCGCACGCGGACTTGACGTGTCGCCGGTGGCCGCCTTCGACGACCAGCCGCAGATAAAATCGGTGGGTAATTCGACCACCCTGCCCCGCGACCTCATCTGTCAGGAGGATGCGGCGCGGGTGCTGTTCGTGCTCGCCGACAGCGTGGGCAGGCGGTTGCGCGACCAGGGTCTGCTCGGCAGGTGCGTTTCGGTGGGGATGCGCACCAACGGGCTCGACTGCTTCAGTCGGCAGGTCACTCTCGAGCGGCCGACCGATATGACCGACGATATACATCGGACGGCCTGCCAACTGGTAGGCCACAACTACGACTGGGCGACGCCTATGCGGAGCATCGGGGTCACGGTCAGCGAGCTGACCTCCGTTTCGCAGGGGGTGCAGACCGATTTTTTCACCGATACTCAGCGGCGGCTCAGGCTGGAACGGCTGCAGGAGGTATCAGACGGGCTGAAAGAGCGCTTCGGCAACAAGTGCATCGGGCCTGCCACCCTGCTTGCCGACGGGGAGCTGACGGGGTTCGACCCCAAGAAAGACCACGTTATCCACCCTGTCGGGTGGTTTTAGGAGGAGCAGATAATGGAATATATGGACGTTACCGCGCGGTTTCTGCCTGACGGCAGGGTCGTGCCCCTGTGTATCAACTGGGAGGACGGACGGCGGTTCGAGATCGACCGCGTGCTCGACATCAGGCGCGCGGCAAGTCTTAAAAAAGGGGGCGTGGGGCTTCGGTATACCTGCCGCATCTGCGGACAGGTGCGCTACCTCTTCCTCGACGGCACCCGCTGGTTCTCCGACACCCCCTCGGCTGAAAAAGCCTCCCTTGCCTAAAGGGAGG
>JAZQID010000085.1:0-7353 GCA_045540915.1 Acutalibacteraceae bacterium | reverse complement strand
CGTCCGACTTCCTCAACGGCGGCCTTGGTAGATGCGAGAGCGTCCTCGATGCGAAGCTTCTTCTCCTTCATCTCGATCTCGGTAGCGGCACCAACCTTGATTACTGCAACGCCGCCTGCCAGCTTGGCAAGACGCTCCTGCAGCTTTTCGCGGTCGAAATCGGAGGTGGTGGTCTCAAGCTGAGCGCGGATCTGCGCCACGCGGGCTGCGATCTGCTCCTTGTCGCCTGCACCGTCAACGATGATGGTGTTCTCCTTGGTCACCTTGACCTGATGTGCGCGGCCGAGCTGAACGTTGTGGGTGTCCTTCAGTTCAAGTCCGAGCTCGGAGGTGATGCCCTCACCGCCGGTAAGCACGGCGATATCGCGGAGCATCTCTTTGCGGCGGTCGCCGAAGCCGGGCGCCTTTACGGCAACGCAGGTGAAGGTGCCGCGCAGCTTGTTAAGGATAAGGGTGGTCAGAGCCTCGCCCTCGATGTCCTCAGCGACGATGAGCAGCTTTTTGCCCGCCTGAACGATCTGCTCAAGCAGAGGCAGAAGATCCTGAATGTTGGAGATCTTCTTATCGGTAATAAGAATGTAGGCGTCGTCGATGACCGCCTCCATCTTATCGGTATCGGTGCACATATAGGGGGTGATGTATCCGCGGTCGAACATCATACCCTCGACCACCTCGGAATAGGTCTCGGCGGTCTTGGACTCCTCAACGGTGATAACTCCGTCGTTGGAGACCTTCTCCATAGCCTCGGCGATAAGGTTGCCGATAAACTCGTCGCCTGCCGAAATGGTGGCTACACGAGCAATGTCCTTGGAGCCGTCGACCGTCTTGGAGTTGTTGCCGATAGCCTCAACGGCGGCACCGACAGCCTTCTGAATACCCTTGCGGACAACCATCGGGTTGGCTCCTGCGGCGATGTTCTTCATTCCCTCGCGGATAAGGGCCTGAGCAAGAACGGTAGCGGTGGTAGTACCGTCACCGGCAATATCGTTGGTCTTGGTGGCGACCTCCTTGACCATCTGTGCGCCCATATTCTCAAAAGGATCGGTCAGCTCGACGTCCTTTGCGATGGTTACGCCGTCGTTGGTGATAAGGGGTGCGCCAAAGTTGCGGTCGAGGACGACGTTGCGTCCCTTCGGACCGAGGGTTACCTTAACAGTATTGGCGAGCTTGTCGACACCTGCCTGAAGGGCCTTGCGCGCTTCTTCGCCGTAGATAATATCCTTTGCCATAATCAAATTATCTCCTTTACAAACCTATGGTTAAAATTATTCCACAATAGCCAATATATCCGACTGGCGCAGAATGGTGTACTCGACACCGTCAAGCTTGACCTCGGTGCCCGAATACTTGGACATAATTACGCGGTCGCCCACCTTGACGTACATCTTGACTTCCTTGCCGTCAACGATTCCGCCGGGACCTACTGCGACCACCTCGGCAACCTGCGGCTTCTCCTGTGCCGCGGCGGCAAGAATGATTCCGCTCTTTGTAGTTTCCTCTGCCTCGACCATCTTGATGACAACACGATCGATAAGCGGCTTGATTGTCATAATAAATTCCTCCTATCGAGATAAATTAACGAAAAAAATAGAATTTAGCACTCTATGACCTTGAGTGCTAAATTCTATTGTATACCATTTTACAGAAAAATCAATACCTTTGGCAAAATTTTTCCAATTTTTCTTTCAGCCTATTCGACAGTTTCTCCAATCAGCGCTTGGCTGCGGCAGGACGCTTGACGGGGTCGGCAGACTTGGCGGCCACCCTCGAAGGCAGAATGAAGTTGACCCCCTTGGGCACTATCTCGGTAGTGATGTCCTGACTTACGATGACCTCGCCGTCAAGCATAACGGGCATAGGTTTTTTGGCCTTGACCCTCATCTTACTGCCGAAGCCGGTCCAAACGAAGTCGGTGTACGGAAGGTGATTACCTTTTATATATTTCGGGAAAAGGCCCAAGAACTCGTGACGCTTGAGACCTCTGACGATGACGAAGTTTATCTTGCGGTTGGTCGGGTCGGACTCGGGCGCACTCTTCATTCCGCCGCCGTAGAACTTACCCTTGGCGGCGACGGCGAACATATACTCGCCCTCCATTACCTCGCCGTCGTCCATCTGGATGGACAGATGGCTTCCCATTCTTCCGCAGAAGGTATAAAGCACCGACAGAATATATGCCATGCTTCCGCTGATAAGCGGCTTGGACTTAAAGAGGCGGACGTTGTCGGCGACAGCGGCGTCAAATCCCATCGAGCATTGGTTGATGGAATAGATGCCCTCGGTCAGCAGAAGGTCGACCTCGACGGCACAGCCATCTATCTGTCCCTTGATATCCATAAACTCCTTTGCCTCGGCGAAGGATGCGACGTAGTCGTTACCCGTTCCGCAAGGGAAGCAGCCCAACTCAACGTTCTTGTAGCCGGCGACTCCGTTGACCACCTCGTGCAAGGTGCCGTCACCGCCGCAAGAATAGATGCGCATAGCCTCTCCCGTCTGAGCATACTCACGGGCGATACGGGTAGCGTCTCCCGCGCATTTGGTGTAAACTATCTCGTAGTTTCCACCCTTTTCGTGAAAGTATGCGTCTATCTGGGGAATAAGCTCGACCGTCTTTTTACCGCCGCCTGCGGTGTTGTTCACAATAAATATGTAGCGCATAGGTTACCTCCCGTCCTTATTTGAAGAACATATAGACCTGACATTTTATGCTTCCGTTATATAGCTTTCGGCGCTTGTCAGCCTTGCGTCCGAAATGCTGCTCAAACTCATCGTGCGAGCTTATAACCGTATATTTGTAGCCGTACTTTTTCTCAAAAACGCGGCCCATCGTCGCGTACAGCTTCTCGGCCTGTGACATATCGAGCAGACGCTCGCCATAGGGCGGATTGGTGACAACGACGGCGCGCTGAGTGTCAGGCGCGAAGTCGGCCACGTCGGCCTGAGTTACCGAAACGAAGCCGTCTACCCCGGCCTTCTTGGCATTCTCGCATGCAAGGGTGACGCTTTCGGGATCGATGTCACTGCCGACCGCGCGGAAAGAGATATCGCTCTTTATCTCATTCATAGCGCGTGCGCGCTCTTCTCTCCACACGTTCTCGGGGATGAAGCCAAACTTCTCGGCCGCAAAGCTCCTGCGAAGGCCGGGTGCCATATTGCGCGCAATCATAGCCGCTTCGATAAGAATGGTGCCCGAGCCGCAAAAGGGGTCGTAGAGGGTGCTGTCGTCATAAATGCGTGACAGGTATACCATAGCGGCGGCAAGGGTCTCCTTGAGGGGCGCCTCGTTGGCGTTGCGGCGATAGCCCCGCTTATGCAGGCCCTCGCCCGAGGTATCGATAGTGACGGTGACCCTGTCCTTGAGTATCGAAAAGGCCACCTGATAGACGGCTCCCGTCTCCTTGAACCATTCGACAAAATATTTTTCCTTCAGCCTGTTGACGATGGCCTTCTTGACTATCGATTGGCAGTCGGGCACGCTGTGCAGGGTGGAATTTAGCGACCAGCCCTTGACGGGGAAGGCGTCCTCTTTGCCGATGAACCTCTCCCAAGGCAGAGCCTTGACCGAATCGAACAGCTCGGTAAAGGAACGCGCCTCGAACTCACCAACGCAAAGTTGGATGCGCTCGGCATACCGCGAGCAGAGGTTCGCCCTGACCAAAATATGCTCGTCTCCCTCGAAAAATACTCGGCCGTTTTCGGAGACGACGTTCTCGGCGCCCATATCTTTAAGTTGGTCGGCAACCAACTTTTCAAGCCCGAAAAGGCAGGGCGCAATCATTTTGTATATCATATCAATTAGTCCTATCTTCTTGTCTTATGCCCTGTCGGGCAACATTATTCGACCTATTATACCATATTCCACAGCAAATGGAAAGAGGAAAGTTTGTGTTTACTTCCCTTGTGGCGCGTGGTATACTTATTATATAAGGAAAACCGATGCAAAGGAGGGCGGCCGATGAAGTGGCTGATGAAAAAACTCGGCGTGCATAATGCGGCCGACCTGAAGAAGCTTATCTGGCAGTTTTTTAAGTTCGGGCTGGTGGGTGTTTCCAACACCCTCGTCAATATGGCCGTCTACTACCTCGTTTTGTGGATAGATGACCGACTTTATCTGCTCGGATTCTTGCTCGGCACGGTGCTGAGTATCGCCAACGCGTTTTTGTGGAACGAGCTGTTTGTATTTAACGGCAACAAGCGTGATGTAAAAAGTGTCCTGCGCCGTCTCGGCAAGGCCTACATCAGTTACGGCGGTACGGGATTGCTTTCAAACCTATTGCTGTGGGTGGAAGTAACCTTTCTCGGTGTCGGCAAGGGCATCGCACCCATCATCAACCTCGCCGTCACCATTCCGCTGAATTTTCTGATAAACAAGCTTTGGGCATTTAAGAAGTAAGAAAGGGTATTCTCCGAGACTGAGAACACCCATCAAGACAACCACACTAAAATATATTATGTAGGGGAGGCATTTTGCCTCCCCTTTTTTACCACCGCGTTTAGCACGCGAGATATAAGCCTTTAACACCAACTACCTTCAAAACGCGGACAAACAGGCCGCTGCCTGTGCTCGTGCCGCAAGGCACCATCTTTCTGCCGCCAGAAAGATGGAAAAGACCGCAAAGAAAACGAATTAACGCGCGTGACACAAAAAGTGCGAACATCGAAATCTAAATGCGCGAATTAACAGCCCTCGGCTGCGACAGTTTTCCCTTTTGAATCCCTTTCCCAACGACCAAAGGGTCAGCGACCCTTTGGAATCCTGCCAAACCCGTTTTTCACACATTTTGTCCTCACCGCTTCGGGTATGGCAAATCTGGCAAGTCTAAGATATAATCGGCCGATACATTATAAAAGTGGCAAAGCTTTATCAGGGCATGAACCGGTAGTTGCCTCTTTTGGCTTTCATACTGCTGATATGTGTTTTGCTTTACGTTCAAAACCTCTGCTATATCCTTCTGTGTCAAATCCCTATCTTCCCTAAGTTCCTTTAACTTCATTTTGCCACCTCCAACTATATAATAACGGATATCACAAATTGAGATTGACATTTATCTCAATTTGTGATATTATTGATTTACACAAGCTCTCTTTGCTGCTACACATCTTATAATTATTAAAAAGGGGTAGGGATTATAATACAAAAACGCAGGCTCCGCTTGTTGCCAAACAAACCCCCAACTTCTCCGAGGATGTGGACTGTTCCGTGTCCTCGGTGAAGGAAGGGAATGCTTAACGTGAGGTTGATTGTGTGTAGGGGAGGCGTTTCGCCTCCCGTTAAATAATAACCGTGTTCCGCGCGCGAGACATACGACCTTGTTAATATTTAACTTAAAAACGCGGATAAACAGGCAAACGCCTGTATTTTTCTGACAATTCAAGGGAAAATACCTTTGACGGAGGTGACAGACTTGAAAAAACAGGGCTTACTTGCCGCGGCAGGCGGCATCGGCATCGGATTTATCAACGGCCTGCTCGGCGCAGGCGGCGGTATGCTCGCCGTTCCCCTGCTCAAAAAATGCGGCCTTTCCACCAAGCAGGCTCACGCCGGCTCGATCGCCATAATCCTCCCTTTGAGTGCCGTCAGCGCCGCCATCTACCTGCTCAACGGCCGAATGACCTTTGCAGACGGATGGACATATATGCCTGCAGGTGCGATCGGCGCAGTTTTGGGCGCGTGGCTGCTCGGAAAACTGCCTGACAAATGGATAAGGCGGGTATTTGCTATTTTTATGGTCTGGGCAGGCGTCCGCCTGATGCTCAGATGAGCACAGTCATTCAATGGATCGCAGGCATCCTTTCGGGCACGGCAGGGGCGCTCGGTATCGGAGGAGGCGGCGTGCTGATACTCTACCTCGTACTGCTTGCCGACGTCGAGCAGGTCAGGGCACAGGGAATCAATCTGCTCTTTTTCCTGCCCTGCGGCATAATCGCCATCATCATTCACGCGGTCAAAAAGCGGATAAAATGGAAACTTGTCCTCCCCTGCATTGCAGGCGGACTGGCAGGAGTTTTTGCAGGAATGTGGGTGCTTGACCACATCAACGCAGGCTGGCTCGGCAAAATTTTTGCCGCAGGTCTTATCCTGTTGGGACTGAAGGAACTTTTCAAAAAGGAAAAGCAAAAAAGCACACCCTGAAGCCAAAAACTTCAGGGTGTGCTCATCATTTTATAACACTTATTTCGTCGGAGGAGCTATTCTCCACATTCCTCTGCAGGAGCCGATGGTGTAGAGATATCCCGTCTTGGGATGGCATCTCATCCAGGTGCTGCCCGAAACTCCGTCAAGGCCCTTCATTCCGTTATCTACCGTCTTGTTAATAAGCTGCCAACTCTTTCCGCCGTCGGTAGTGCGGAATACGCCCCCGCGATCATTCTTGACAACATATCGGCAACCAACATAGGCAACCGTTGGGTTGTTGGGGTCGCACGCAATGGTGTTGACCCTGCCCTCATAACCGACGGCACCAATGGTCGAGCAGGTTCCGTTGGTAACCTTATACACCTTGGAGGTGTCTACCAACCATACCGATCCGTCTGCACCAACCGAGAGGTCCTTGATCTCGGAGGAGGCCGGAATCGAGCAAACGCCCTGCCAAGAGGCACCTTCATCGGTCGATTTCACCAGTATTTTTTTGTACACGCCGTAGAGGGTCTTGGTCTTATAGTCAACTGCAAGCACCTTGTCAACGCCCGCCATCTTCTGCCAGGTATCGCCTCGGTCGGTGGTTCTCATATTGCCCGCAAGGACAATATTGTTATTGCCGATAACGCCCGTTACGTAGGTATTGCCCGTAAAATTGACGTTGCAGGGCTTATAGATGTTGCCTCCGTCAACCGAGCGCATCATAACATAGGCACCCTTGCCCTGCTTATACTGGTTGTTATCGTCGCGGGCAATAAAGAAGGAGGTCTTCTCGTCAAGAACATAGCAACCGTAGGTGAACTGAGTCAGACGGTTGGCGGTGGAACACAGCGACTTCCAGGTCTTGCCGCCGTCAAGAGTAAAGGCTCCCATATTGTCCTGATTGGATACGGCAAACATATCGGGATTGTTTACATTAAAGGAGATGGAGGTCCAGCAGGCGCCGATGTATCCCTGACTCTTGGGTAAATAGGTCTTGCCTGCGTCGGTCGATATAAAGTTGGTAAAGCCACCGTTGATGATACTCTTGTTTTTGTCGGTGGGATGCATCGAGATGCTTATCTGTGCGTTGCTGTTGCGGAAGAAGGACACCGTCAGATCCTGCTTGCAAGGCTCGAAGGTCTTGCCTCCATCGGTGGAGTAAAAATACTTGCAGGTCTTGCCCCAGTCGAAGAGCCAGGTCTTCTCATCGGTGCCGACTATCATATAGTTGG
>JAZQID010000084.1:0-8219 GCA_045540915.1 Acutalibacteraceae bacterium | reverse complement strand
GTGGAGTATTTTGTGTCCTAACACAAGATTTACACCGAAAACGGTTACAAAATGCCGCTTTTAGGGGCTTTTTAACATAGGATAACACGTAATAATACTATATAAACGAAATAGATTTGTGACCTATATTCGTGTAATGGGAAAAATAAAAATAGCTCTTTAAATTATTGGAGGTGCAACAATGGACGAAAACAATATTATCACAGAACAAAAGAATAAAAATACTATTTGGAAAGTGCTTTTAATATTTTCACTTGCTATTATTTTAATTTGCGGAGTTGTCTTTTTATTTAATTATGATATAGCGTATGATGACGATTCGGCTGGCGGTTGGTTACCCCCAAGTTTCGGCGTGATTTTTTTATACTTTATATTGTCGGTTATTTCTATTGTTGCGGCAATAATTTTAAAGATAGTATATAGAAAACGCGTAAGTATTATTTCGTTATTAGCAGCTGCTATTATTATGCCTATTATATGCTATCAATTTAATTACAACACGCTAAAAAAAGACGGAGCGTTATATTCATTAGTCGATGAGGGCGGAATATTCCACTTTATTGCTATCAAAGACTTTAATTTTGATGGAATGAATGACGATCGATATCATATTTTGTATGACGAACGACGTTATTCGGCTCGTTATGGAGGCCATTTTGATGATGAAATCATAGATTATATCGATACAGTTGCAATTGGAACCGGTCCGGCATTAAATGCTTTTTGCTTTTATGATTGGGAAGAGAAAGTTATTGATTTGCATTTAAATAGAGATAATATAGTCTATAAGGAGATTATTGTTACGGTAGCCTTTCAAGAAGCAGCGATTGCAAAGAAAACTTCTTTTTACTTAAATAATTTAGAACTTACACCTGATGAAACAAGTGAAAAAACTGTCACCTTTATTTTCGATGCTGAAACTTGTGCTAATTGGCAAAGTGCATCAGAAGTGGAATTTATCGAAATTCCCTTTGAATATATAGTAATGGATTAATTTTTGTGTTTTAACTACTTGACTGAATATTTTGTAACCACTTACGATTACAAATTTGTGACCTAAATTCGTGTAATTTACTATAAGCCAACTTTTTGAGGAAAATTCGAGTGAATTTAAGACTATAAAAAACGGAAAATAATTAAAAAAGAGAGGAGTGAGAACGTGCCGGATAAGTTCATTTTACATTCAAATTATAAGCCAACCGGAGACCAACCGCAAGCGATTGAAAAACTGACTGAAGGCATCAAAAAAGGCTTAAAAGAGCAGGTTTTGCTCGGCGTCACCGGTTCGGGAAAGACCTTTACAATGGCAAATGTTATCGAAAAGGTCAACCGTCCGACCCTTGTTCTCGCTCACAATAAAACCCTCGCCGCACAGCTTTGCACGGAGTTCAGAGAATTCTTTCCGAATAACGCGGTGGAGTATTTTGTGTCCTACTATGATTACTATCAGCCGGAAGCATACATTCCGGGAACCGACACTTATATCGAAAAAGACTCAGCAATCAATGATGAGATTGACAAGCTGCGCCATTCAGCCACCTGTGCGCTGTCGGAGCGTCGTGATGTCATCATTGTGGCGAGCGTTTCCTGCATTTATTCGCTTGGCAACCCCATCGATTACAGAAATATGGTCATTTCCTTGCGGCCCGGTATGCAAAAAAGCCGCGATGAGCTGTTAAAAAAGCTTGTTGAACTGCAGTATGAACGTAATGATGTCAATTTTGTTCGAAATAAGTTCAGGGTGCGCGGTGACGTGGTTGAGATCTACCCCGCGTACAACACCGACACAGCCATTCGCGTGGACTTTTTTGGCGATGAAATAGACAGGATCACCTCCATCGACACCCTAACGGGAGAGGTCAAGGAAGTTCTCGGACACATCGGAATTTATCCTGCGTCGCACTACATCGTGCCGCCCGATAAAATGAATGATGCCATCAACGAGATACTTGACGAAATGGAAGAGCGTGTCAAGTATTTCAAGGATAATGACAAGCTCATTGAGGCGCAAAGAATTCGTCAGCGTACAGAGTACGACGTTGAAATGTTGCGAGAGGTCGGCACCTGTAAGGGCGTTGAAAACTACTCAAGAGTTATGTCACGTCGTCCAAAGGGAAGTGTTCCGTTCACACTGATGGATTATTTCCCTGATGATTTCCTGCTTTTTGTCGACGAATCCCACGTCACTTTGCCGCAGGTAAGGGGAATGTTTGGTGGAGACCGAGCAAGAAAGACAAGCCTTGTTGATTACGGATTCCGACTGCCGTCAGCCTTTGATAACAGGCCGCTCAATTTCGATGAGTTTTACTCAAAGGTAGGGCAGGCTGTCTTCGTCAGTGCAACCCCCGGAGACTTCGAGATGCAGCACTGTCCCGTCCCTGTTGAGCAGGTCATACGCCCGACAGGTTTGCTTGACCCCGAAATCGATGTCAGGTCGACCGACGGACAGATCGACGACCTTCTTTCCGAGATAAATATGCGTGTTGCCAACAAGGAAAGGGTACTTGTCACTACCCTTACCAAGAAGATGGCTGAGGATCTGACCGATTATCTGAGCAACCGCGACATCAAGGTGCGATATATGCATCACGATATCGATGCAATCGAGAGAATGGAAATTATCCGCGACCTCAGAAGCGGTGAGTTTGACGTTCTTGTGGGAATAAATCTGCTTAGAGAGGGGCTTGATATCCCCGAAGTTTCGCTTGTAGCGATCCTCGATGCCGATAAAGAAGGTTTCCTGCGCAGTGCGACATCCTTGATCCAGACGGTCGGACGAGCCGCCCGAAACGCAGGTGGAAAGGTCATAATGTATGCCGACTCGGTCACTCCCTCAATGGAGCAGGCGATAACCGAGACCTACCGCAGACGCGAAATTCAAATGAAATATAACCAGGAACATGGCATTATCCCTAAAACCATTGTCAAGGATGTGCGTGAGATCATCGAAATCACGCCTAAAAGCGAGAAAAACAAGTCGGGAGTTAAATTATCCAAGAAGGAACGAGCCGAGCTTATTGACCGCCTGACGCGCGAGATGAAGAATGCCGCAAAGTTGCTCGAATTTGAGCACGCGGCATATCTACGCGACAGAATCAAGGCTCTTGAAAATCAATAACAACGGAGGACAAAATGTCTGTTGATAAGATCATCATTAAAGGTGCCAGAGAGCACAACCTAAAGAATGTTGACCTTGAAATTCCAAGGGACAAGCTTGTTGTGTTCACAGGTATGTCCGGTTCGGGAAAATCTTCGTTAGCATTTGACACCATCTACGCCGAGGGACAACGAAGATATATCGAGTCACTCTCGAGCTATGCCCGTCAGTTTCTCGGACAAATGGAAAAGCCCGATGTCGAAAGCATCGAAGGGCTTTCTCCTGCTATCTCGATAGACCAGAAGACAACCTCAAAGAATCCGCGTTCTACCGTAGGAACGGTAACCGAAATTCACGATTATCTTCGTCTGCTTTACGCAAGGGTGGGAATTCCACATTGTCCGATTTGCAAGCGCGAAATAGTTCAGCAGACCGTCGACCAGATCGTCGATCAGGTTATGTCAATAGAGCCTGAGTCAAAGATTATGATTTTGGCTCCTATTGTTCGAGGACGTAAGGGTGAGCACATTAAAGAACTGGAAAAGGCGAAGAAATCAGGCTTTGTCCGTGTGCGCGTTGATGGGATTTTATATGACTTGAGCGAAAAGATAGAGATCGAGAAAAATAACAAGCATAATATTGAGATCGTTGTAGACCGACTTGTAATTCGCGAAGGAATTGAGTCGCGACTGTCCGATTCTATCGAAACTGCGGCATCAATGTCCGACGGTATTGTTATCGTATCGGTTGTTGATGGCGAGGATATGCTCTTTTCGCAAAATTATTCCTGTCCTGAGCACTCAATCAGTGTTGAAGAGTTGACACCTCGTATGTTTTCCTTCAATAACCCCTTCGGCGCCTGCAAGAAATGCTCAGGCCTTGGCGTTTATATGAAGGTAGACCCTTCCTTAGTTATCAGCGATATGTCTTTACCTTTGTCAAAGGGAGGCATTCGTGCAAGCGGCTGGAACTCCATTGACCGTTTCAATTCGATAGCAAATATGTATTTTCAGGGATTAGCCGACAAGTACGGCTTTACCCTTGACACGCCCTTGAAGGAACTATCGAAAGAGGCTCTTGATGCCGTTTTATACGGCACAGGCAACGAGAAGCTTCGTCTTAAAAGGTCGGCTACGTTGGGTGGCGGCGTCTATCAGTCTGCCTTTGAAGGTGTTATAAACAACCTTGAGCGTCGTTTTAAGGAAAGCACAAGCGAGGCCGCAAGGAGTGAGATCGAGTCCTATATGAGCGTATGTGAGTGCCCTGAGTGTAAGGGTGCACGACTTAATCCGATTTCACTGAATGTTACCGTCGACGGAAAAAATATCGACGAGGTTTGCAATCTTTCGGTGTGGCAGGCGCTGGATTTCTTTGATACTATAAGTCTTTCTGAAAAAGATATGCAGATTGCCCACGGAATTATAAAGGAAATTAAAAGCAGACTATCTTTCCTTGACAGCGTCGGACTGAATTATCTGACAATGTCACGCTCTGCCGCTACCTTGTCGGGCGGTGAAAGTCAACGCATCAGGCTTGCAACACAGATCGGCTCTTCCCTTACGGGTGTAGTCTACATTCTTGACGAGCCAAGTATTGGACTTCATCAGCGTGACAACGATAAGTTGCTCGAAACCCTGAAGCATCTTCGTGATATCGGAAACACCCTTATCGTTGTAGAACACGATGAGGATACCGTCCGCGCGGCTGACTTTGTGGTAGACGTCGGCCCCGGTGCAGGTGTAAACGGCGGTGAGGTATTGTGTTCGGGTAGCATTGACGATATTATGTCCTGTAAGGAGTCTATAACAGGAGATTACCTTTCGGGCAGACGAATCATACCCCTGCCTAAATCACGCAGAAAAGGCAACGGCAACAGCCTCAAGATAGTCGGCGCGACCCAAAACAACCTCAAAAACATCGATGTTGAGATACCGCTCGGAATGTTTGTTGCTGTTACGGGAGTTTCGGGCTCGGGAAAATCTTCGCTTATCAATGAAATTCTTTATAAAAAGCTTTCGAATATCCTCAACGGCGCGAGAACCAAAGCAGGTGATCACAAGTCTATCGAAGGAGTAGGGGAGCTTGACAAAATCATTTCCATCGACCAGTCGCCGATTGGTAGAACGCCTCGCTCTAACCCTGCAACCTATACAGGAGTTTTCAACGATATCCGTGAGCTTTTTGCACACACGCAGGATGCAAAGATGCGCGGTTACAACTCTGGAAGATTCTCCTTTAATGTAAAAGGAGGCCGTTGCGAAGCCTGTCAGGGTGATGGAATTATTCAGATTGAGATGCACTTCTTGCCCGACATTTACGTGCCCTGTGACGTGTGTAAGGGAAAGCGTTACAACCGTGAGACACTCGAGGTCAAATTCAAGGGCAAGAGCATCTATGATGTGCTTGATATGACTGTTGAAGAAGCGGTGCGATTCTTTGAGGCACAGCCTAAAATATACCGCAGACTGAAGACGCTCTACGACGTTGGACTCGGATATATCAAACTCGGACAGCCTGCTACCACACTATCGGGTGGCGAAGCACAAAGGGTAAAGCTTGCCACAGAGCTTTCAAAGCGTTCGACGGGTAAGACTATATATGTCCTCGACGAGCCAACAACGGGACTTCATTCCTACGACGTACACAAGTTGATTGATGTGCTTAATCAGCTTGTCGATGCAGGTAACACGGTGCTTGTAATAGAGCATAATCTCGATGTAATCAAGACGGCCGACCACATCATTGACCTTGGACCTGAAGGTGGCGACGAGGGTGGTACGGTTGTTGCAATCGGCACACCCGAGGAGGTTGCCAAGGTCGAGGGCTCATATACAGGACAGTATTTGAAGCGATATTTGGAAGGATAATAAATGTTTGGATATGTAAAAATTCACAAACCCGAACTTAAGGTCGCTGAGTATGACACTTACAAGGCGCTCTACTGCTCACTATGCAAAAATCTCGGCAAAAACTACGGACACCTGCTCAGGCTGTCACTTAGTTATGATTTCACCTTTTTAACGGTGTTGGCATTATCCTTACAGGATCAGCCCTGCGACTTCAAAAAATCAAGATGTGTTTACAACCCGTTCAAAAAGTGTTATTATAATACAAAGTATAACGATACACTTGATAAGGTGTCTGCAGTCGCGGCTATTATGATGTATTATAAAATATGTGACAATATCCGCGATGAAAAGAGTCTATCAAGACTGCTTTACAGAATATTGAGGGTGTTATTCAAGCCAAAGTTCAAAAAGGCATCAAAGAAGTATCTCGATATACATCAGATCATTGATGAACTAAATGAAAATCAGGTCAAGGCAGAAGCTCTTGACGGCTTTAACTTAGACGTTGCCGCCGAACCTACTGCTACAGCACTTGCAAAGGTGTGCCAATGCTTTGCCGTAACCGACGTTGACGGCGAACGCCTATACAGAATAGGGTATTGCGTTGGTAAATGGATCTACCTTATGGATGCCCTTGAGGACAGGGAAGAGGACATCAAAAAAGGCCGCTACAACCCACTCGTTGACTGCAACGACGATGATGTTATTGCTACGATGAACGTCTGTTCCAACGAGGCAGGTTTAACCTTTGAGACCCTGCCTGCGCTGCATTACGGCGGCATAATCAAAAACATATTATACCTTGGCTTACCAAGGCAGATCGAGATTTACAAGTTGAAGAAAGGAGAATCTGAAAATGAGAGATCCGTATGAGGTTTTAGGGGTATCTAAGACCGCCACCGATGATGAGATCAAGCGTGCCTATCGCGAAAAAGCGAAAAAGTTTCATCCCGACAACTTCGCCGATGACGAAAACGCTCGTGAAATGGCCGAAGAGAAGATGAAGGACATCAACGAGGCTTATGACACTATTATGAATTTAAGGCGCGATCCAAATTCCGCAGGAAACAACGGAGGAGGATATTCTGCCTACACCAACACGAATTTTTCCGAAATTAGAAATCTTATTTCGGCTAATAAGATCGAGGAAGCGCTTAAAAAGCTCGATCAGGTCCCCGTTCAGCAAAGAAACGCAGAATGGTATTTCCTTATCGGCAGTGTTCAGTTCAAGCGCGGATGGTTCGATAATGCGTATACGAGTTATTCTACCGCCTGCAGGATGGACCCTGCGAATCCCGAGTACCGCGCGGCACTCAATCAAATTCAATACAGCCGAGGCGGATTTAATCCGTACAGACACTCAAGCAGCAAGGGTACTGAGTGCTCGACCTGCGACCTTTGTTCAGGATTGATCTGCGCCGATTGTTGCTGTGAGTGTATGGGTGGGGATCTCTGTGCGTGTTGCTAAGAAAAAGGCGTTTTCTATTGCCTTCTGCGGACTGATAAGTGCCCTTTGCGTCAGTTTGATGTTACTGGTGCGGGTGATAACCTACATCGATTACAGCGTCACCCTTATATGCGGACTGCTGATAGCGGTCATTGTAGTTGAATGCGGTGCAAAATGGGCGTTGGCATCCTGTGCAGTCGTAAGCGCGTTAGGACTGCTTTTGGGCGGTACAGAATCAGCCATATTGTTTGCCTGTTTCTTTGGGTATTACTCGGTTATCAAGCCGTATATTGAACGATTGCCTCGCGTTTTGGAATGGGTGGCAAAACTTGGTTTGTTTAACGCAGTTATCGTTGCGCTCTACGCTCTTATTGACACTCTCGTAGCACCCATTACGGACATTCCGTTTTTATCACCGATTGCTACGATAATTGTTTTACTCGTAATGGCAAATTTGGTCTTTGTTATATACGATCTCATCTTTAACAGGATAATCTCCCTATACTTTGCGACCCTTCATCATAGAATTAAACGTATAAAATAAAATTAGCCGCCCGATTTTCGTCGGACGGCTTTGCTTATCAATATGTATTTATTGTTGCAACAGGGTGGACACAGGTACATCCAATATCTCAGCTATTGCCGCAAGCTCATAATCACACAAAAGTCTCAATTGACCCTCTATCTTTGAATAGGTTGATACAGAGAGGTCTATTCCTCTGATCTTCAGCTTCTCAATAACGTATCTCTGCTTCATTCCTTTTTCGAGTCTGATACGCTCGATATTCTGTCCCGCAATGTTTTTATTTCCGATAGGTACGATTCT
>JAZQID010000083.1:0-6892 GCA_045540915.1 Acutalibacteraceae bacterium | reverse complement strand
GGTAAGAAGATGGGTAAGACCGAAAAGGGTGCCGTATGGCTCAACCCCGAAAAGACCACTCCGTACGATTTCTATCAGTATTGGCGTAATATTGCCGACGCTGACGTTATCCATACGATGAAGATGCTGACCTTTATGCCGCTTGAGGAGATCGCTCAGTATGAGAACCTGACCGGCAGCGATATCAACAAGGCTAAGGAGCGCCTTGCCTTTGAGGTCACCAAGCTCATTCATTCTGAGGAAGAGGCAATCAAAGCTCAGGAGTCGGCACGTGCACTGTTCGGAAGCGGAACCAATCTTGATGATATTCCTTCGTCAACCATTAATGCGGTCGGAATGAACATTATCGATGTTTTGCTTGAGGCGAAGCTCGTTCCTTCGAAGTCAGAGGCTCGCCGCCTTATTCAGCAGGGTGGGGTAGCAGTTGACGATGTTAAGGTCGAAGATGTTAATATGTGCCTTACCGCCGAGAATTTTGAAAAGGGCTATATTATAGTCAAAAAGGGTAAGAAGGTCTATCACAAGATCGCCCTTTAATGATTGATTAAATTGTACAAAACACCGCAATCTGCAATTAACAGATTGCGGTGTTTTAGTATTTGCTTTAGTTTGATAGTACGCTAAAACGAGTACTTCGTATGCTTGAACTTTGACATAAACACAACTAATTGTGTTTACATAAAACAGTAAACATAAAACAGTAGCGATTTACATAATTTTTGTTATGTAAAGTTTGTCATATACGCTGAATTTATTATAAATCGCAAATACTACTTGCTTTTAACGGGGGTTTGTAATATTATATTAATACGTCGGTTTTTGCGACTGTCGTGTTTTGTTATGTTAACTTGCGAGAGCATCCGAACTACATATTACATTCTGTATATTTTGTTTGCTGTCGTCATATTGCCCTTATCTGTCTCATATCTTGTACAGATGGGGGTGTGCGTATGTATAGGACAAACATACTTGTTGGTGTCAGGGTCTTCTTAAGTCATAACAAGATGTTCGTTTTTCTTTGTTGCTGGACCTATTTGTTTATGACGCTCGGCGCGGTTTGTGCAGCTCGGTGTGACACAGTATGTTCATTACTTGGGGTGGCTTCAGACGGATTTGTAGGTTGCTTTTTGCTTTTGTTGATGTTGGCAATAGCATATCTTTTGTTGTTTGCTGTTTCTACTGTGTTTCTCCTTGGACCGATGCTTACGATTCCTGCCGTAGCTCTTATCGGTCTTGCAATCGGCTTTTGCGGATATTCATCGGTCTATATGTACGGCTGGACGGGGCTGTTAGCCAATGCCGCAATTTGTTTGCCGCTTAGCTGCCTGTTCATATTCTATATGTTCCACGCAGCTCGCACCGTCAACCTCTCCTTATCGATGGGGAGAAAACTGTTCGGCAGTTCAAGCAGCGTTATCTTTTCCACGGAAATAAAGCGTTATCTCATTATGCTTGCTGTTATGACGCCGGTTACGTTATCTTTAGCCGCAGTTGTTTCATTGATTTTAACATTATTCGCGAAGTTCCTATAAATTTATTTAGTGAGGCACTAAAATGAAGGACTATCAAAACGAATTTAAGAATTACCTCATAGATTCAAAGGGCGTTTCCGGAAACACCTTTGAGTCTTATGTGCGTGATGTCAATAAATTCATAAAATACCTTGAGATCTCCGGTTACGAGTCGGTTTCCGACCTAAGTCGTGAGAGTGTCGAGGAGTATTTGACATATTGCAGAAACAACGGCAAGTCTGTTTCTACAATTACCAGAACCGTTGCCTCAATCCGTTGCTATTATAAGTTCCTGATGGCCGAGGGCTTGGCTGATTCCAATCCTACTGCAGGAATCAAGTCGGTCGTATCCGAGAAAAAGCTTCCTGAGATCCTTACGAGTAAGGAGATCGACCTGCTGCTTGCACAGGCTGATCCGTCCGATGCTAAGGGATGCAGGGACAAAGCTATGCTCGAGCTTCTTTATGCGACGGGTATTCGCGTTTCCGAGCTTATAAATCTTAACGTCGATGATATCAACTATGAGGTTGGAATTATACGCTGCAACAGCTCAAAAGGCGAGCGAATCGTTCCAGTCTATCCTACGGCAATTCTCGCTGTACAAGCCTATGTCAAGCGCGTGCGTTACCTTACCGTAATGGATGATAGTGAGAGATCGCTGTTTGTTAATATGAGCGGTCAGCGTCTGTCGCGTCAGGGATTTTGGAAGATTATAAAGCAGTATTCAAAGCAGGCCGGTATTCGCAAGGACATTACCCCCCACACCTTAAGGCATTCCTTTGCGGCTCATCTGTTGGAAAACGGCGCACAGCTTAAGGATATTCAGGAAATGCTTGGACATTCTGATATTTCATCTACTCAGGTTTATGCACAGATTATGAAGAATCGCTTTAATAATGTGTATAACAAGTATCATCCGAAGGCACATTAACCGGTTTTAATTTTGAAAGGATGTCTTTTGATTGGCAAATTTTATGAGTCACTTTGTTGACTACCGTAAGAACGGCGCCGGTGTGCGCAAAAATCCAAAAAAGGTTTACTCTATGTCGGAGTTTTGGCGTATATATCGCAACAAATTTTTCAAGCTGCTCGGCTTAAACCTGATGTATGTTGCGTGTTTGATATTGGTCGGAGTTCTCTGCTACGTTCCGATGAGCAAGGTCATTGATAATAACAATTATCTTGTGACCAAGCTTGAGAAGTATGATCTGAACGGTCAGTATGTCTCGCTGATGACCGCATACGTTCAGTCTTACAAGATCGATGATGCTGCTATCGATGAGGCTTTGCCTTATATTACAGATGCTCTTGACTGCATCAATAAGGTCAATCCCGACCTGCTGAAAGACGGCACCGATGGATTTGATCTTTCGGTCTATTCGGCCGAGAATGAAGAATTTATCTTCAAAAATCTGAAGCTGGCCTTTTCTGCCCTTGGGTTTACCCTTGAAAACGGGGACGGTGACCACACCTACATATTAAAAGATTCGGTTGACCGTCAGCTTGCCTCTGTCAAACTCTCAGTCGCGGGATTTGAGTTTTCTGACAGTCTACCGCGCTCTGTCTTTGACCTTGCTAAGATAGTGCTTTGCCTTGCTCCGCTTATTCTCTTAGCGCCTGTAAACCTTGCGTTCTTCCGAATTGTACGCGATTACGTGCGTGAATCGCCTTCCTTTATGTTTTCGGACATTTGGGACACCATCAAGGTCAACTGGTGGCAGAGCCTTGTTATAGGCCTGCTTGAATATGTTGCCTTCTCCTGTGTCGGAGTATCGCTCTTGTGGTATTACAGCTACTATAACAGCGGATTCTTCTTCCAGATCGGCTTTATTCTTTGCTTGGTACTGGCCTACGTTATTGTTTCGATGAGTTTATACGTTGGAATAATGCAGGTCACACTTGATATGAACCTGAGGAAGATCATAAAGAACGCTTTTTACTTCTCGGTTATTTGCCTGTGGAAGAATCTATTTATGATTCTTGTAACAGTTCTTCTGTTTGGTCTTGTCGGTATTCTGTTCATTGTCGGTATGGCCTATCCTGAGATCGTGATGTCGCTGACGATGGTATTTATACTGATAATGCTCTTCTCTTTCTGGTTCTATTTTATCGGATTTATGACCTATCCATCCTTACTTAAGTTCATTATTGAGCCCTATTATAAGAAGCTTGATGAGTCCAAGGAGGACTCTCAGCCGGATGAAACACCGAGGACGGATGATGAAGATAAACCTGATGAGGAATCTGAGTACGTGTATCACAACGGTCGAATGGTGCACCGTTCGGTTCTCGAGCAGGAAAACCTGTTCAACGATTAAATATCAAAGCTAAAAGGCGTGTCTGACCTTTCTGACACGCCTTTTTTCCTTGAAAGGAGAGGGAACCATATGAGAATGAGGAGAAAGAAAAACATCGACAGTCGCATTGAAAAATGCGGTGATAGGCTGATTATATATTCAAGCGATGATTTGAATTTTTCAAATACGGGTGACGGCAACGAGCTTCTTGATCTTAAAAGTTATTTCGGAAACGATAACCCTATCGAGATGGAGATAGGCTGCGGTAAGGGCAGATTTATCAGCGAGCTTGCAAGGCGCAACCCGCACGTCAACTATATTGCTGTTGAAAAGAGTGACAACGTCATTGTTCAGGCCTGCGAAACCGCTATCAGCAACCGTCTTGACAACATCTTGTTCATCTCAGCTTATGCTGAGTATCTGCCAAGACTTATAAAGCCCGTCACTGTGTCTGCGATATACCTTAATTTTTCCTGCCCATTTCCGAAGGCAAGCCACGCAGTTCACAGGCTTACTCACGCTAACTATCTTGATATTTACCGAAAAATTATGCGCGATGACGCTGTGATATATCAAAAGACCGACAATCAAGGCCTGTTTGAATTTTCGATCGAGCAGTTCTCGTCGCAAGGTTTTGTGCTTAATAATGTTTCGCTTGATCTCCATAACAGTGGAATGAAAGGCAACATTATGACCGAGTATGAGGAGATGTTCTCCTCGTTAGGCAAGCCTATCTACTATTTAGAGGCAAGGCCCGACATCGAGAGGTAATATTTAGTTTTATTATTTGTAAAATTTATGTATATTGTGGTTTTGTTAGATAATGTGTTGCATTTTGGTACAAGAGGTTGTATAATTGAAACATAAATTGTTACAGATAGGAAGTCGGTCAAAATGAGTAAAAAATTGTTTTCAATCTTCGCTGTCATCTGCTGTATGATGCTTGTTGTTTGCGGTTGCTCTGCGAACCCTGCCGATAAGGTCACACAGTCGTCTGATTCAGCTTCTTCTGATGTTTCTTCGCCCGAACCCGAACCGATTACCTATTACAACAACCTGACCGGTCTTTATGAGCTTGATTCCAAAGAGAAGGAAGACTGCAGACCTATGGCGGTAATGATCAATAACATTACCGTTGCCCAGAAGGTGCAGACCGGTCTCGGTTCTGCTTCCGTGGTTTATGAAACCTTTGCTGAAGGCGGAATCACACGTCTTCTTGCCGTATTCAAGGATCCGTCTCAGATCGAGACCCTTGGCTCCTTGCGTTCTGCACGTTACAGCTTTATTGACCTCGCCTGCGGTCACGACGCTATCTACGTTCATGCCGGACTTGATCCTAACTATACTAAGTCCCGTATGTCTAAGCTCGGTCTTGACAACTACGACCTTAACTCAGGCTATGGCGCTGACTACAATTTCCGCGTCAAGAACGGACTTGCTTGGGAGCATACTATGTTCACTAACGGCGAATTGCTTAACAAGGCTATGACGGCGGGAAAACGCCGCACTACCGTCAAGGATAACTATAAATCCGCTTGGCTCAATTTCGCTGATGAGGACACCAAAATTGTTCCTGACGGCGAGATTGCCGATAAGGTCTCGGTTTATTTTTCGGGCAGTTATATTACCAAGTTCAACTACGATGCTGAAAGCGGCCGCTACCTGAAGTTTAACCGCGACAACCCCAACATTGACGAAAAGACAGGCAAGCAATACAGTTATAAGAATGTATTGGTCCTCTTTACCAAGGTGGGTATGTTTGATGATAACTATCGCGTCTATTCAGAGATGAAGGGCGGCGAGGGATACTATATCTCCAACGGAAAATATTTGCCTATTCTTTGGGAAAAGGGTGACACCTATAACCCGCTCAAGATAAAGGCGGCTGATGGCAGTGCGATCACCGTAAATGCCGGTAATACCTACGTTTGCATCACCAATGTTAACAACCGCTCTAAGACGACCATCGGCTGATTATATGAGTGAGGTTAAGTTTGGCCGTTACCGTCATTTTAAGGGCGGGGAATATGAGGTCTTACATATTGCAAGACACTCTGAAACCGAGGAACCCCTTGTGGTTTACCGAGCCCTCTACGGAGATGGCGACGTATGGGTTCGCCCTCTGTCGATGTGGAATGAGTCGGTTGAGTATAACGGAGAAAAGATTTTGCGTTTTACTTATATCGGTTAATAAATAAACGCACATCCTGTCGATGATTTTGCGCCGACAGGGTGTGCGTTGCAGTTTTTAATGCGAGGTGATCAAATTGCGAATTGATGCTGATTTTTTGAATATGCATTGTGACGGTTGTTATAATATTATCGTTGAGCAGGAGGTCACCTCTACCAACGATATTGTAAAGAGTCTTGCGAATAATGGCGCCGCTCACGGAACTGTCATGATTGCTCAGTCGCAGACTGCAGGCAGAGGCAGAATGACGAGAAGCTTCTTTTCGCCAAAGGATAGCGGCGTTTATATGTCGATACTTTTGCGTCCCGATATTCCGATAAAAGACTCAGTACGTATTACAACCTGTGCTGCCGTTGCGGTCAAAAGGGCGATAGAAAAGTTTATCGAAGAGCCCATATATATAAAATGGGTCAACGACCTATATATGAGAGACAGAAAGGTCTGCGGTATACTGACCGAGGCTTCGGTTGATGCTGACGCAGACAGGCTAAAATATGCAGTGCTCGGGATCGGCTTAAACGTTGATACACACATTGATACTTTTCCTGACGAAATTAAGAGCACCGCAGGTTCTATCTTCTCAACCAATGTGTCAGACGATATTATGAACAGGCTTGTGCTTGAAGTTTTGAACGAGATTAAAATCGGAATTGAAAATATATATGACAAAAAAATAGAGGAAGAATACAAAAATTCTTCCTGGCTTGACGGTAAATATGTTGAAGTTATGATCGGAAACAGCACCTATCCCGCTAAAGTTATCGGTGTTGCTGACGATTTTCAACTGCAAATTGAAACCGAGTTGGGCGAAAGGCAAATGCTTTCGTTTGGCGAAGTTAGTGTCAAATTAAGATAAAAGAGTCGGCTTTGCCGACTCGTTTATCTTAACTATT
>JAZQID010000082.1:0-11691 GCA_045540915.1 Acutalibacteraceae bacterium | reverse complement strand
CGCGTCATCGCTTCGCATCAGCACGATATGTGCCCCTTCCGATATGCTATCCATCAACGGTGTTACGTCAATTTCGATTTCACCGCTTTCCATGTTGCCTGACGTCCAGCAGCCGAGCAAATTGCCGGTCGGCTCAGGAGTGTTATATCCGAGTGATATTGCCCTGTCTGTGCGGTAGATCTCGTATCGCTTTGTTCCGTTTGACTCGGAACCTCCCTGTGTAAGACGCAGTCGTGCGCTTTTTATCCTCGGGTTGTGCGGCAGGTTCGTTTTGGCCACGATCATATACATTCGGTGTTGTCCGATGTCGTTGCCGATGGTGTGATATTCGTCGATATTGGTAAGGTAGCCTTCATGCCATCCAAACGTAGTGATCGCGCCGCTTTGGGATATCATTATCTGTGGGTCTATCGCAATCGGAAAAGCACGTTCCTGCGCATTGATCCAGTCGCTGTCGGCGGTTACCGTCAATGTAATGCGGCCGTCTCCCTTTTGATTGATATCGTATGCAACCGAGTAGGAGTTGTTGCCCTTTGAGTCGGTCATATAGGGAGCAGGGATATTAAACACCTCTTCCCCGTTATCCGTTCTGCAAAAGACCACCTTGTTTTCATTCTCAATCAACTCGGCAGTTACATTTTCACATACGAGTTCAAACGGATATCTGTACACGTTTTGTTTTTCGGAAACGATTATGTTTTCCTTAATTCCATCGGGTGTTACAGTGTATTCTACCTCTGTCGCGTCACACATACCCTCGACCACTAGTTGATTTGCTCGCTTATCCTTAGAACCTTTGATGCCCATAGGCCTAAGCTTATTCTTCTTTGGGCGTTTGGCATAGGCAGTCACTTTGCAGTCATCCTTTTCGATGGAGAAAAGTTTTTCATCCGACTTGTCCTTGCTGAAGCGTGCGATAAAGCCGCATCCGCTGCTGATGTAACCGAGGCCGCCCTCCTCTTCATTAAGAGCAATGTCGAACTCACGATACTGATTTGTTTCTTCATCAAGCAGATGCTTCGTCTGAGAATAGAATACTGCTCTTTCAGTTCCGTCGCTCATACGGAACACCTTGTTGCTCGGTCCCCTGAGAGCGACTATCTCTTTAACAGGCTGAGGTGCTTTGGACGTCTTTTCATTTTTGTCCTGCATATCATCGGCAGCCTTAAGAGGTGTCTCGTCAACTGTCTTTTCCTTTTGAGCCGCATTAGATCCACTCAAATAAATTTCTTCATAATTTTCTTTCATTTTTATTTTTTCCTTTCGTTTTTTTGAGAGCTCTCTGAGCCCATATTAACCGCTATTGAGGTCAATTGCTTTCCCCAATAAAACTAAAAATAATTTATTTCTAAAATCTGCGGTTTGTAAAAGCTGTCGCCGGTCGAAACTGCAGCAAAACCTCCTGCTGTTGCTTTAGGTCTGAGTATCATTCCGTTCGATGCCGATAGCCGCTGAGTAATGTTATCACTAATAAGAGGGGTGATATCTAAGTTCAGATAACTTGTCCCCCTCTCTGCTTCACCTAAAAACAAACCGCTTTTTGTTTTGTTGTCCCAATTGGAGCCAAAGCTACAAAACCTTGCCGCCATGTGAAAGGCCGACAGTTTCTCCCGATCAGTGTTCAAAACGGGCATGTGTAGCTTGGCTTTGCGTATTCTGTATGACGAAATATCGTTGATCAAGCTGTTATCCGTCTTCCAATATAGCCACTGCTGACCAAAGGCACTACTGTTGCCTATATAAGCGACCGAACCAAACACATTGTTGCTTTCCGGATTAGCGCTTTCAACCGTCGTATCCTGAAACAATTTTCTTTCATACATATTTATCTCATAAGCAATGTATCTGCTGTTCTCATCTGTTGCTGTTAAGGTTATTTCGTAGGAGTCACCGCTTCTGCTATATTGCAACAGAGCGGGTGCGACTACCCTGCCCGATTGGTCGGTCGTGCCAATACAAGATATGGTTACAAGCGGACAAAATTTTGACTGCATAATTGCAAAATATTTATTGTTTGCTCTTACATCTGCGAGATGGTCAGAGCGAAGAACAAGTTTCACCTGCTTGGAAATGTCGGTTTTTGTAAAAAACGCAATACCGTTGGTTGTAGGAATTACTTCGGCATTTTCATATAGCAACTTACGTGGGCTGAACATAAGCTTTTCTGATGTGGAGACGAGCTTAACCGACTTATGGCCGTTACTGAAAAGTATTGAATCCGAATAAAAATCAACCGAACAACTGCTGCCGACGTAACCGAGTCGGTTTCCAGTTTTTTTGAATGTAAGGTCCAACATACGACCTGTATGCCTGTTGTAGACAGGAACAGAAAAATAATATGCCGTGCGTGAGCCGTCCGTTTCATTAACGACCACGCGGTAGCTATTGCTGTTAGACATATCAATGTTTATCTGTTCTCTACCTCTTATATCCTTTATTCTTTCAATAATTGCATTCGACATTGTTATTACAACTCGCCTCTTTTCACCTTTCCGGAGGGGCCTTTAGGCAGTTGATCCAACAGTTCTATCTTTGACGGAACACAATATGCCGGAAGCCGCTCAAGGCACATCATTTTCACTTCGTTTGCATCACTGAAGTCTCCCGATATGCGCATACATATATCGGCACTGTTATATTTATTCTTTCTGCCGTATGCTACAACTTCTTTGGTTCGGGGATCCTTCAGCAGTTCATATTCGATCTGCTTGGGATAGATATTCATACCCGCGCGTATCATCATATCGTCGCTTCTTCCGATAACATGAAGAAAACCTTTTTCATCCAGATGTCCCACATCGCCCGTACAGAGCCATCCGTCCTTTAGAACCTCACCCGTCATTGACGCATTATTGTAATAGCCAAGCATTAAATTGGGTCCGCTTACCCAAATAATGCCCTCACCGTTTCCGTTGTCAAATCTGTCATCCTTTTGTATACGTATTCTCACCGACTCAAGCGGAAGTCCGACACATTCGGGATCGTCGTCGAAAAATGCCGCAGGCAGAAAGCTGACTCTGGGGCTTGCCTCGGTAAGACCGTACACGTGATAGACCGATGCCAACGGAAAACAACGGCGTATCTTCTCGGCCACCGCTCTGCTTAAGCACTCGCCGCTAACAACGATTTTTTTGGTCTTGCAGGATACGTCCTGCTTAGTCATACTGACCTCCCTGCAGAAAAACTGCGACAGGACGTTGAACATTGTAGGTGTTCCACAGAAGGTGGTAATCTTCTCATCCTTCAACAGTTTTCTCATTTCAATAGGATTGAAGGACGAGGAACTGAACACTATCTTGCATCCTGCAAGAAGAGATACGATAAATTCTCCTGTGAGAACCGCACAGTGATATAAAGGTCGGGCAATCAGCACCGTGTCTCTTTCAGAGAGATTAAAGTATTTTAAGATGTCCTTTGCGTTGGCAAGCAGGCCCTTTGCGCCAAGCATTACCCCCTTCGGAGTCCCCGTTGAGCCTGACGTGCACATAATCAGCGCAGGATGGTCCTTCGGTTGTAAATAACGGAAATCACTGACACGAATAACCTCTAACTTCCCGTTGATGTCTGTCATAATACAAGACGGACTTATCATCTCGAGTATCTGTCCGCAGTGCTGTTTGCCATAACGGTAGGATATCGGCACGGCCGTTACCTGAGCCGCAAAGCAGGCTAACAGGCCAATTGCCGTCATCAGTTCCGATTTACAGTAGATGGCACAGCATTTCTCTCCCGCGAGTTCATCGGCGTGCACCTGAGCGAGCATAACCATTTCCTCATAAGTCAGTTGTGCATCAGACTCAGATATGATCTGACGGCGATTTTTAAGCATCTCTTTCTTTAAGCAATCCCACAAATTCATTTGATCCTCTCCTTAACCTTTTTGACAAATTCGGTCAATATCTGTTTTTCGCTTTCCTTTACCGACATCAGCTTTTCCTTTATCACTGGCAAGACCGAGTTTCTTTGCTTTAATGTATGAGAGGCGTACAGCATCCGCATATTATCCGCCTGCTTAACGACGGATTTATACCTAACGCTCAGCTCGTTATCAATACCCAATTCTTTTTCAACGGCAACCATACGTTCGTACATAACCTTTTTGTGCTCCCATATCATCCTGAATACCCGTTTGTCGATCCGTCCATACGGAATAGTGCCGTCAAACAGTCGGTCAAGATACATCCCGATATAATCGTGCACCACCGTTCCGTAGACTGTTTCGTGTTCATCGGGCTGAAATTTTTCAAGCGTCGAGTCCAAATACTCACCGATATTTTCACAGACTTTATTAACGTCTAACGTTATCTCTTCTAACTTCGGCTTGAGAGCATTTAACCCGATCTGTTTTCCATTCCTTATTGCCGATCTAACACCCTTGTCAAAGTCCTTTTTTGACACCTTGAAGACTCGATATATCCAGTTGCTGTCATAAGCAAAAATTGTATATGTATCATCGTTACGGTCATATCCGCATATCAGTCCGTCATGATAGGCGTGCAGTTCCTTATACCAAGACTTACCTTTTATATAAAAATCATCAACTCCGTAAAACACCACGTAATACCCTTTATCCAACATATTGTGAATGACGGCGTGGATATATCCTCCAACAAAATCTGTTGGTGTCCAAATACGTTCTATATTTGGGTTTGAGCCAAAGGTTGATTTTTCAATATTTATCTCAGGGCTTGTATATCCACTCAGGAATTTCGTATTACATCTGAGCATCATAACCTCGTTGTAATACCAGTTGGATATGCTGGGATTATCCTTAAATATTGCACTTGCACTTCCCTGAAAATGATAAGTGCTGTATATCGGCGAAACTATTGGAAGCTGAACCGATCTTTTCATTTCTTACCCACCCCGTATTTCTTTACAAGTGCGACAACGTCGCCTGCGTCGGTCAGGTCATAAGGATTCATATCCGACTCATCAAAGCAGATACCAAACTCCTCTTCGAGCTGCAAAAGCAGGTTGACCAGTCCGAGACTGTCTAAGCCAATATCCGATGCGAGCGATTGAGATAGGTCGTTGACCTCGACTGAACTAAGCTCACTTAAAATGTCAAAAACACGCTTGTCCACTCCGTTCCTTTGGCTCAGAACACGGTTCACCTCACACATCACCTTGTCAAAGGTCTCGTCAGGCGACTGCTCTGTAGATATCAATATGCCTTTATTTACATTGCAGATGTCTATATACTCCTGTCTGAGTCGGTGCTGAAGCTCAACATCTATGTATCTATCCTTTTCCTCCTGACGACTGCGCACTCGGGATATCGCAACATCAACCGGAAC
Source organism: Acutalibacteraceae bacterium (assembly GCA_045540915.1). Classification (GTDB taxonomy): domain Bacteria; phylum Bacillota; class Clostridia; order Oscillospirales; family Acutalibacteraceae; genus RGIG2206. The sequence goes on along the minus strand of JAZQID010000082.1, from coordinate 6,391 downwards.
ATCAAGAAAGAATGCAACGTCAGGCTTTGCTATGGCCTTGGACACGTCATAGATCCAACAGTCCTTTTTATAGCCGCGCGCACGCAGGTTTGCCAGACAGGAGTAAAAATATCGATCACTTATCACCATCTTGCTATTATTTAATTGAGGCAATATCACCTTGTTTACGTGCTGAACGCGGTCACTCGCTGCCAACAGTGAAAGACTTCGGTATTCATAATCTCCGTGCTCTTCGGAATCCATATAATTCCTGAATATATCGCTGTTTCTGACAAATTGGGTCGGCTGTTTGGTGAGAAAAACGTCGTTTTCTTCCGAAAGCCTTTTAGTTAACATATCTATCATCGTTGTCTTTCCGCAACCGTCAAGGCCGCAGAAGGTTATCAACAGTCCGCTGCTTTTATGCTCGAACATTTTCAGTTCTCTCATTTTGAACACTCCTTTAGTAGTTTTATTCTGTCGGTTGTGAAAAACCGCTTTCGCACATCCGAAGTGGTGTAGCTGTACAGCTTGTTTTCCTTGGGGTCTATCACCCTGTCCAACATATCCTCTTTCCCCTCCAGCGTCTTTACCGATTGTTCAACCGCAATTGCGGACACATCTTCAAAAAGCTGCGAGGTCCACAGGACAACACAGGCGCATATTTCGGCCGCACTCAACTGTTCTGCCCTTTCGAACGCGCTTTTAATCTCATCCTCGGTCAGCTTTGACAGGTAATACTGTATATCGCTGTACTTATACAGTGTCATATCCCGACCCATAGATACCCAAGGATATGTGGTTGCCTCTTTATAAAGATGACAGCACAGGTGGATGAAAAAATCAGCGGTATCGAGGGTGATGATTTCACACAAGTCACAAGCAGCCGTTTTTCGCCTGTTCTCAAGCATTTTGCACACAATATCGTCATCCGAGTTTTTGTAATCCACAGAATAGTTGACATCGATCTCAAGGTGCTTCATACAGGACAGGCCTATCTCATAGACATACGGGATGGTCTCACCTCTCATCATCTTTGATGCAACGATATCCTTGCGCTGAGCGGGAACAAAAACCTCGTTTATGATGTACCCTTGTCTGAAGCCCGCCTCCTTCAAGGCGTTACCTATCGAAGTAACATCCTTAGGGAGCACCAACAGGTCAATATCGTTACTGGTCCTGACCCCTTTCGGATAAAGTCCGCACAGAAGTGCTCCCTTTAGCATCGCATAGGGTACAGAGGTCTTTTCCAAAGCTTTGTTCAAGAAACAAAGTCCCTTTTCAAAGCTCTCGTTTTTCTCAAGACTCAGTCGGTAAGAATCCCGCAACGAGTTTCTAAATTCCCTGTTCACGCGGCCGAGAAGCCCGTTGTCGCGTAACTTTACATAGGCGGCCGATTGCATTCTGTTAAAAAACAGTTGGCCCAACACCGATGGAGTCGCATTCTCTGACAGCAGGCCTTCCAGTCTGTCCTTGTCCGTCTGCGAAAGATCACAGAGGGCCAAGAATAATTCCTTTTCATTTTTATTCATCGTTATTCTCCTTTTTTTGTTTACAGGTTTCAATTTGTCCTGCTTTTTGTGTTACCCATTCTAACGGGAAATGTGGACAACTACTGTCCCCATTAGTTGAAAATCTTTAATAAAAAACAAAAGACCCCTGTTTACACAAAGGTCTTTCGTAAATGCTTTATACTTTTTTTGCATAATCAAGTGATATCCATCCTGCTCCCGATTTCAGTTTTCCCCACTTTGAAGCGCCAATTCCGTCGGCCTCTTCAACTATCGTATAGACGCCCTTATCGGTTATCACGCCTGCCCGTGCGGTGTTGGTGCCCGAGCCTTTGCGGATATTTAAGGCGTTGGCGGTTACCCTGACCAGATAGGGACAGTTAGTTCCATCGGATCTTTGAGGCTCAGCCTGAGATTTCTCAGGGTCTGCACCGAGTAATGACTCGACCTTCTTTCTGAAGTCGTCCATTGTTTGACCAAAGCGCTTCATCCAATGCTCAGGGTCGGAATGATTGCTTCCGTAGCCCTGCTTATAGGCCTCGCAGTGTCCGACGATCTTGTCGGGTTTTATTCCATAGGTTCTGCACAGGTGGGCGCAATACTCTGCCGCCACACTAAAGGCATCGGTATAATAACCCCTGTCGGTAAGCGAATCCTCGCATATCTCGAACTGTATGTATGCGGGATCATAGTTGTAACTTCCCTTCTTACCCTTTCCCACTCCCCAACAACAGATGTCGAGGGGCAATATCTCGGCAACGCGCACCTTTTTGTTTACGTCGTAGCCGATAAAGGCGTGCACGCAGATCTTACTGCCTCCTGGTCTTGCCACATTCCAATGGTTAGCGTACTTATTTACGCCTACGGCCAGCGGCGAATCAACGTAACGCTTGAGATTGGGATTGTTGGCTCCTGTGGAATGTACCACGATACCCTGAGGGGTCATTTTTTTATTCGCTATGTAACAAAGATTTTTCACAGCGTGGGCTTTTATGATATCCATTTTTATTCCTCCTTTTTTGACTGTTTATATATCTGGTTAGCATACACACTTGCTCCTGCCAAAAGGACGCCCTGCGTTACAGCCATAAATATTGCAAGGGCGGCATCCTTTCCGCTTGTGATGTCGGTAGTTGCTGTTATCCACACGGCAGACAGTACCACCGACACCGAACCAAGTGTCACGGGTATATATTTGTCCGCGATGTTGCTCTTTTTGAGTCCTATTCCTATCAAATACAAAACCGGAACAAGAATCAGCAACTCACTTTTGATAAAATCAAGATAATCCATAATTTCTCCTTTCTTAAGTAAAGATCATACCGGCCAAGGTGGTCACTATACAACCTGACAGAGCGGCAATTATAGCGGTTATCGTTTGCTGTAACCGCTGTTTCGGTGCTGAATCGATCTCATCGATCTTTCGCTCGTGCCTTTCCAAATGAATATTCGTGTGCTTAAGCTCGTTGGCAAGTGTTACCAACGTTTCATTCATTGACCTGATCTCTGCCTGCACCTGCTTCATATCCCCTATGTCACGTTCCAAGCTTTTAATTCTCTGTTCGTGCCTTTCAATGATAACTTCAACCTCCATTGTCTCCTCCTTTCCTGGCTGCACCCTTATTCTAAAGCTTAATTAGGACAGTAATTGTCCCCATTAATAAAGTTTTTTCAAAAATATGTGTTCGGTATAATGCTACCGTGGCTATTGACAAGGTATAGGCTTATGTATTAAAATTTACAATAAGATTAAGGAGGAATCGGTATGAGCAGCGTACTTTCTACAAAGGCCCTTTCCAAAAGGTACAAAAAGCATATGGCGGTAAGCGGCGTCAATATGAATATCGAACGCGGCGACATCTATGGCTTCGTCGGTGAAAACGGCTCGGGCAAGACCACGGTCATAAGATTGATAACCGGACTGATATTCCCCCACTCAGGCGGTTTTGAGCTTTTCGGGGTCAACAACCGCTCAAAGAGCATCGGCAAGGCGAGAAGCCGCATCGGCGCCATCGTCGAGAGCCCGTCGATATATATGAATATGTCTGCCTACGACAACCTTAAGACCCAATGCACCATACTCGGCATTAATGGGGAGGATAAAATACTCTCCGTCCTAAACGACGTTGGGCTTGAGGAACTTTACAACGAGAAAAAGCACGCAAGCAATTTTTCCCTCGGTATGAGGCAACGTCTCGGTATCGCAATGGCTTTGCTCGGCGATCCTGAGTTTTTAATTCTCGACGAGCCAATGAACGGTCTCGATCCCGCAGGCATCGTGGGCATACGCGAACTGATACTGAAGCTTAACCGCGAGCGCGGCATAACCTTCCTTATCTCATCCCATATCCTTACCGAGCTTTCGCTGGTCGCCACCAAATACGGAATTATATCCAAGGGAAAGCTCATCAAAGAGATCACCTCCGAGCAACTGCACAACGAATGCTCAAAAACCACCGTTATCAGCGCAGATGATCCCGACGGGCTTGCCGAAGCTGTTAAGGGCTGTGTTGAAAACAAGGTCGAGTATACCTTTGACGGCGTCAAGATAATCGGAGATGTCGACCTGACGGCGTTGCTGTCTGCGGTCATAAGAAGCGGCGTCAAAATCTTAAGCGTCAACTGCAGTGAGACCAGCTTTGAGGATTACTATCTGTCGGTCATAGGGGGTGCAAAGTAATGAGCGGATTGTTAAAAGCGGATTTCAGGCGGGTCTTCAAGGATAAACTGCTTATCGTGATGGGAATACTTGCCATCGTGTTCGCGGCCATAACCCCCCTGCTCTACGCGTTTTTGGTTTCAGGCACGGATGATGCTGACAGCGAAATGGTTATGGGAATGGTTTCGAGTTATTTTTCGGGCAAGACCCAGTTTTTCGGTTCCTTTTCGTTAGGAAACAATTTGGGTCTTATTGCACCTGTCCTGCTTGCCATCGTGCTGTGTAAAGATTTTTCCTTCGGCACCGTTCGCAACAAAATTATCGCAGGCAAGAGCCGCAGTGCAGTCTTTATGTCGCTGTTCACGACCTGCTCGGTGGTGCTTGTCGCCGTAATGCTGTTGCACGCATTTGTTACACTCGGTGTCAGCCTGATATTCTTCGATTATCAGCCGACTCCGTTTACGACATCTGACCTGTGGTATTTTTTGGAATCGTTGGCTTTTGAAGTTCTGGTACTTCTTTTCATATCTGCGTTGCTTTCGTGGCTATGCGCAAGTATGAAGAATGTCGGACTCGTGATAGTTCTGTACGTTGCCATCGCTTTTATTCTTGTAATGGCGGGCAGTATTATTCAAGTGGTTATCAGCATAATGGAAATTGCCGGCGACAACGAAAGTGCTCTTTCGGTATTGCGTTTTCTTAACAGGATAAACGTCGGAAATTCCGCATCTTACATCGGAGTGGGTACTGAGTACACCCTTGAAGACGTGCTGTATCTCACCATTCCTGCTACCGTCGGTATACTTGGATTTACAGGCCTCGGCCTTTTGAAATTCAACAAAAAAGATCTTAAATAGCAAAGAAGCCACCCGCTCGGGTGGCTTTTGATTTATAAGTTGTATCACACCTGAGTGACTGCCTCTTTGGACAAATTAGGCTCATCTTTTTGTCGGTAATTGTTGCAATTTGACTCTTGACAAGGTCTTAGCATTATGGGATAATAAAGTCAAGGAAAGCCACTTTCCTTTCAACAGAATAACGTTTGCAGAACTGACGGATTACGCGGAGCACCGCGGGGGACTGCAAACGGTGGCAACTCGTTTTGAGAGCTGCTTATGCCGCCCGTCTGGACAAAACTGTTTATCTCAAAACAGCTTTGTCTTTTTTGTTTTTGTATAACCGCGCATTTAGGAGGATTCAGTTATGAAACACACCAACTGGACAGGTTTTAATTCAGGTGTATGGCAGGACGAGATCAACGTCCGAGACTTTATTCAATCTAACTACAAGGCCTACGAGGGCGATGCCGGCTTTTTGGCCGACGCTACCCCTCGCACACAGGCTTTGATGAAGAAGATACAGGGACTTTTTGCTATTGAAAGACAGTTTGGCGGCGTGCTTGACATCGACACCGCCACCGTCTCCTCGCTGACCAGTTTCTCCCCCGGTTACATCGACAAGGACAACGAGATCATCGTCGGTATGCAGACCAACCGCCCCCTCAAGCGCAGTGTCAACCCCTTCGGCGGAATGAGAATGGTGCGTCAGGCTTGCGAAGCCTACGGCTACAAGCTCAGCCCCAAGGTCGAGGAGGAGTTCCGCTTCCGCACCACCCACAACGACGGCGTTTTCCGCGCCTACACTGACGAAATGCGCGCCGCAAGAAAGTGCCACATCATCACCGGTCTGCCCGATGCCTACGGCAGAGGCCGCATCATCGGCGACTACCGACGTGTTGCCCTCTACGGCGTTGACCGCCTGATCGAAGAGAAGATAAAGGATAAGATGAAGCTGGCCGAGAACGTCTTCAACACCGACGAGATACGTCTTGACGAGGAGCTTTTCCAGCAGATAACCTTCCTGAGATATATGAAGGAAATGGCCGAGATGTACGGCTTTGACATCAGCCAGCCCGCCAAGGATGCACGCGAGGCTATCCAATGGACCTACTTCGGCTACCTTGCCGCCATCAAGGAGCAAAACGGTGCCGCCATGTCCCTTGGCCGTGTCAGCACCTTCTTTGACATTTATATGGAGAGGGATATCGAAAACGGCACCCTCACCGAAGAGGGCGCTCAGGAGTTGATGGACGATTTCGTTATGAAGCTTCGCATCGCCCGTCACCTTCGCACCCCCGAGTACAACGAGCTGTTCGGCGGTGACCCGATGTGGATAACCGAGGCAGTCGGCGGTATGGGCGAGGACGGCAGAACACTTGTTACCAAGAACAGCTACCGTATGC
>JAZQID010000081.1:0-14946 GCA_045540915.1 Acutalibacteraceae bacterium | reverse complement strand
ATCCAAAGCCGTTATAACCGTGGCGCTTAAGGGCAATTTCGCCCTCGCAGACACCCTTGGCGGTAAGCTTGCTTCCGTCAGGGAAACAACAGCATATGGCGCTTACAAACCTCGCCTTGCGCTCAGGCGAGCCTTCGGGTGCATCTTTAAGCAGGTCCAAAACCTTGTCGATATTAGCCTCGTCATTTTGGTCCTCGCCTGCAAACCTCGCAGAATAAACTCCGGGTGCACCGTCAAGTCCGTCAACGCACATACCCGAATCATCAGCTATTGCAGGCAGACCCGAAGCCTCGCAGGCTGAACGGGCTTTGAGTTCGGCATTTTCCTCAAAGGTGGTGCCTGTTTCATCAACCTCTGGCAGTGTGATGCCAAGGTCGCTCTCAAGTTTAATATTGACCCCCAAGGGTGATAAAATACGGCTCAGCTCAACAAGCTTATGCTTGTTCTTAGAAGCAAGTATAAAGTCCATTGTTTACCCCTCAAAAATCCCGTCGACGAATTCGTTTGCATCAAATAGCTGAAGGTCATCAACACCCTCGCCCACGCCGATAAACTTGACCGGTATGCCTAACTCGTGCTTGATGGTAACGACAACTCCGCCCTTTGCGGTGCCGTCCAATTTGGTCAGGACGATACCGGTGATATCGCCAACCTTACTGAATTCCTTAGCCTGATTGACGGCATTTTGACCCGTTGTAGCATCTAACACAAGCAGGGTCTCGACGTCGGCATCAGGAAGCTCGCGCCTGATGATTCGCATAATCTTGGCAAGCTCATCCATAAGGTTCTTTTTATTATGCAGTCGGCCTGCAGTGTCGCAGATAATAATATCCGAGCCGCGTGCCTTTCCCGATGCGACGGTGTCAAATACTACCGAAGCGGGATCACTGCCCTCAAAGCTTTTTACAATGGGAACATCGGTGCGCTTTGCCCAGACGTCAAGCTGCTCTATGGCGCCTGCGCGGAAGGTGTCGGCGGCTCCGAGCAGAACCGATTTGCCTTCCGATTTGAAGCGTGCTGCCATCTTGCCCACCGAGGTGGTCTTACCTGCTCCATTGACACCTATGACGACCAAAACCGACGGCTTGGTGTCAAGCTTCAGGTCATTATCTTGACCGAGAATGTCAATTAAAATCTGCTTGAGAAGGCCGATTATCTGCTCGGTATCGGTGATCCTCTCCTGCTTGACCTTTTGGCGAAGCTCGGTGCAGATATGGTCGGCAGTCATAACGCCGACATCGGCCATAACGAGTATCTCCTCCAATTCCTCAAAGAAGTCCTCGTCGATCTTTGTAAATGAGCTGATAAGCCCGTTGAGTGCGCCCATAAAGGACTCGCGCGTCTTTTTCAGCCCACTGCCTATTTTTGAAAACAAGCCCATAAAATGCTCCTATTCCGCCTTAAGCTTCAATCGTGATTCCAACTCGCTGACATTAAGTTCAAGCAACTTGGAAATTCCCTTTTCCTGCATTGTTACTCCATAGAGCATATCAGCCTCTTCCATACTGCCTCTACGGTGGGTAATGACGATAAACTGGGTCTGCTCACTCATCCTGCGCAGATATTCGGAGAAGCGGTTGACGTTTACATCGTCAAGCGCTGCGTCAACCTCGTCAAGCACACAGAATGGAGGCGGATTGACCTTCATTACCGCGAAGTAGATGGAGATGGCGATAAGTGCCTTTTCTCCGCCCGACAACTGCTCGATGATGGAAATATTCTTTCCGGGAGGCTGTGCGAGAATTTCAATGCCCGATTCAAGCGTGTTCTCGGGGTCGGTCAGGCGCAGTTCGGCAGTACCGCCTCCGAACAACTTGACAAAGACCTGTCCGAAATAGGCGTTAATGGCATTAAATCGCTCAACGAAGGTGGTCTCCATCTGCTGAGTAAGTTCAGCGATAAGCTTAGTCAACTGCTCACGCGATTGCTCAATATCGGCGATCTGCGCCGACATAAAATCATACCTCTCGCTGACCTCTTTATACTCTTCGATAGCGGAAACGTTGACGTTGCCGAGTCCCCTGATCTTACTGCGAAGTTCGACAAGGCGACGCTGTGCCGCAGGGATATCCTTAGGAATTGTTCCCTTTTCCTCGGCCTCACTGCGAGTGAGTCCGTACTCATCGTAGAGTTTCTTGATGGTATCGTCATATTCGTGTACCATCGATATCTTACGCTCTTCAAGGCGGACAAGCTCGCCGTTCATCTTTTCACGGTCGGCGGCCAATGTACGCTCCTCTACCCGCATATTCTGCACCGATTTATCCAATTCGTCGCGCTGAATAAGCAGAGATGATACAGATGCTCTCGTTTCTTCCGCCTGCTGACGAAGTGAGTCAGCCTGCTCCTGCAAGGCAACTATCTCGGTGTTGATAACTTCGTTTTGCGCAAGAATTGCATCAATATCGGCGCGCATTTTTATAACGCGCTCGTCCTGTCCCGACACAAAGGTATTAAGCTCGGCAATTGACGATTTCAGAACGTCAATATCGCGTTCCTTCTCGAATATGCCGGTCTTGAAGTTGCCGATCTCTTCTTCAAGTTCCTTGCGGACGTTGGAAGATGCATCACGACCGCCCACCAAAGTATCAAGTTGAAGCTGATTATCGGCTGACTGTACACGTAACTGCTCAATGCTGTTCTCGGCGCGCTGTTTTTCCGCGTTTAGTTCGGTCAACCTTGCCTCGTTAGAGGAGGCTTCTTCGTTTAACTTAGCAACGTCAGCCTCGTTCAAGCCAATCTGCTCTTCGACGCGCTTGATTTCACCGAGTATGCGGATCTTATCCTCCTGCGCGGTGGTAATGGCGCTCTGTGCAACAAGCATCTCGGCCTCAAGCGAAGCCAATTCAGCCTGTTTGGCAGTATATTTCTCGTTAACGGCCTTGATCTTATTTGCAATTTCATCAGCCTGAGAAATCAACTTATCAATATCGCCGCGACGGCTCAAAATACCCGCGTTCTTGGACAGCGAGCCACCTGTAAGCGATCCGCCTGCGTTGACGACCTGACCATCAAGGGTGACCACCTTGAAACGATATCCGTACTTTTTAGCGATGGATACCGCACAATCGATATCCTCAGCGACAACAATTCCACCCAAGAGATTGGACAGAACGGAAGAGTACTTTTTATCAAATTTGACAAGGTCGACCGCAACGCTGACAAATCCCGTGCAATCGTCAAGTCCGCTTTCCTTAAACAAACGGGGCTTGATTGCCGTCATCGGCAGGAAGGTCGCGCGACCCAGCTTATTACTCTTGAGGTAGTTTATGGCGCGTTTTGCATCGGTCTCGTTGTCTACAACGATGTTCTGCAATGCGGCACCAAGGGCGCATTCAATGGCGGCAGAGTACTTGCTCTCAACCGACATAATGTGAGACACGGGACCGTGAACTCCGCCGAGCTTTCCGCCATCGGCGGCCTGCACCACAGATTTCACCGCATATCCAAAGCCCTCCATACTCTTTTCGAGGTCCTTGAGTATCTGGGCTCTGCGTCTTTTCTCACCCTCGTCAAGAGTCAAGGTGTCGATCTCCTTCTTCAGCTTCTCACACTCTTCACCGCGAGAGGTGAAGATAAGCTTACGACCGCTAAGGCTGTTATTACACTCTGCAATAGTTTCCTCAGCAACGTCGAGGTCCTTGAGCAAAAGCTTATGCTCGGCATTTAGAGACTCGAGGGTGCCGTTCTTCTCTGTAACAGAAGAAGCAATTACATCGCGTCTGGCAATTATCTCTTCAATTGCGGTTTCAGCCGCGATCAGAGCAACACGCTCATCCGACGATTTGACCGACAAAGCGTTAAGCAAGAGGTTGAACTGCTCGATCTGAGCCGAAAAACCGTCGCTATCGCTGATAAGTCCGAGGAGCTTATCGTTGGCCTGATCCAAAAGAACACGAATCTGGTCAATCTCAGTGGTTTTAGCGGCAATTTCAGCGTTTTTCTGCGCGATATCGGCAGAAATGGAAGTACCGCCGTTCTCGACGTCCTGAATGTCGGTCTCAATACGCTGAATAGTTTCGTTATTATGAAATATGGTGTTGTTTTTGACCGCAATCTCAGCATCCACCTTAGTTGCAGCCTCATCAAGCTCGGCAGACTTAGTGCGCGCATCCTCGGTGGCCGCGCTGATACGCATCGACTCATCGGCCGATGAGTCAATGCGGCTGTCAAGCAGAGCAATCTTGGAGTTGATCTCGTCGTACTGCTCTCTTGCGGCTGTAATTTTATATTCCTGATCACTCAGGGCTTCCTTATACTTTGAAAGTGTGTTGAGCCACAGACCGATCTGCAATTCTTCCTGCTCTTTGGAATATTCAAGGAAGATGGCAGCCTTCTTACTCTGCTCTGCCAAGGGACCAACACGCGACTCCAACTCCTGCAAGATGTCACGCAGGCGCAGCATATTTTCCTCCGCCTGAGCAAGCTTGCGCTCGGCTTCGATCTTGCGGTAACGGAAGCGCGAAATTCCGGCCGCTTCTTCGAAGATATCCCTGCGTTCCGAGGAAGTCTTGGTGCCGACTATGTCGTCGATCTTACCCTGCCCGACCATAGAATATCCGTCCCTGCCCAGACCGGTATCCATAAACAGTTCGTGGATATCCTTCAATCGAACAGAGATATTGTTCAGTCGGTATTCACTTTCACCCGAGCGGTAATATCTGCGGGTGACGGCAACATCGTCCTCATCCATAGGAAGATTGCGTTCCTTGTTGTCGATTACAAGTGTGACCTCAGCAAAGCCAAGACGTTTTCTTGTGGCAGTTCCGCCGAAGATAACGTCTTCCATTCGGTTGCTTCGCAGGGTCTTGTTCGACTGCTCACCGAGAACCCAACGAACCGCATCGGATATGTTGCTCTTACCCGAGCCGTTAGGGCCAACGACGGCTGTGATGCCTTCGCCAAACTGCAACACAGTCTTGTCTGCGAACGACTTGAACCCCTGAATTTCAATGGATTTGAGTCTCAAAGCTTCACTTCCTCTATGATAAATTCTTCATCATTCAACTTAACATCCGAACAAACGGTCACATCGATACCGTTTGACGAAAATCTCTTTATATTACTGCGGTTTTGACCGACGGCCTTTGACACCATACGGGGCGAAACATAAAGATTGTATCTTCCCTTTCGGTCAATTTTCTCAGCAACCTTGTTGTAAAATATTCGGCTCTTGCACAGCTCGCCAAATGCAGAATGCCACGGCCCTGCAACATAAGACTCCTCGTCAATGGAGTGCAGTCCGAGTCGGATAACCGGTATCCCCGCGTTACCGAACATCACCAGAAGTTTACAACAAAGATCAACCGCATCCTCTACCGACTGAGGTTGATACTCACCCTGCTCATACAGTTGGGCAAGATAGGTGTTTTTCAGCACTATCGTAGGATATATCCTGACAAAATCAGGGTTTAACGCGATCAATTCTTCGCAGGTCTCGACATCCTTTTTGTCATCCGCTTTTGCAAGGCCGGTCATCATTTGCAATCCCAATGAAAAGCCGTATGACTTGATAAGGCGCGATGCACTTTTCACATCTTCAGCGGTATGACCCCTGCGGTTAAAGTTGAGAACGTCGTCACACATGCTTTGTGCGCCGAGTTCTATGGTTGTAGCACCATAACGTTTCAGAAGCTCAAGCACATCGTCGTCTATAGCATCGGGTCGGGTTGAAAGACGGATGCCCTTGACCTTTTTATCTCTGATATAAGGATAGGCCGCTTCAAGCAATTCAATCATATACGACCGCTCAACAGCCGTAAAGCTACCGCCGAAAAAGGCGATCTCTGCCTCTTTTGCGTCGTCTCCAAGATACCCCAAAGCGTTCTCAACCGTCGTCCTTACCGATTCAGCAGTCGGTTGCTCAAGCTGAGAAGTTATCGAGAACTGATTACAAAAACTGCACTGATTTCGGCACCCGTTATGCGGCACGAAAATTGCAATATTCGCACTCACACCAATTCGCCCATAAGGACGAGCGCTTCTTTGGCTCCGTCCTGTTCCGCCTGCTTCTTGGTACGGCCGACTCCCTTGCCGATAACGTTTGAATTAAGTCGCACCTCAACCTCAAACCTCTTATCGTGGTCAGGGCCGCTCTCACCGACGAGCACGTACTCCAAAAGTTCTTCAGGATTTTTCTGAATTATCTCCTGCAGCATCGTCTTGTAATCGTCGAAGTTTCCAACGTGTTGCTTGTTGAGTTCGGGGCCGACAAATGACATTACAAATTTGGAAGCCGCTCCCATTCCGCCATCAAGGTAGATGGCGGCGATAAGTGCCTCAAACGCATCGGCAAGTATAGACGGACGCTCGCTTCCGCCCGTCATCTTCTCCCCTTTTCCGAGCATAATGTGGCTGCCGAGATCGATCTCCTTTGCAAATACGCTGAGAGATTTCTCGCACACAAGGGATGCGCGGATCTTGGTCAGTTCACCTTCGGGCAGATGAACGTAGTCCTTGAAAATGCAATCGGAAACGACAATAGACAGAACCGCATCACCTAAAAACTCAAGCCGCTCATTAGAACCCTCTGCCTCTTTAGATTCATTTGCAAACGAGGAATGGGACAAAGCGCGGTATAACAGCTTGTCATTGTTAAAGCTATAGCCTATCTTCTTCTCAAGTTCAGTCATCAGACACGCTCTCCTTAGAAACTGCTGTGGTTATCTTATCAATTACACCGGCTTTTGCAAATTCTACCGCCTGTCCGACGGCATTCTTAAAGGCGCGTGCCTTTGAGTTGCCGTGAGCCTTGATAACGGGATGCGCAACACCCAAAAGAGGCGCTCCGCCAACCTCGGTGTAATCCATCTTTTTCTTAAAGCCCTTGAGACCGTCCATAATAAGAGCGGCGGCAAACTTTGTAATTATGTTTTTGCCGAGAATGCGCTTTATGTTATTCATAACAAGGGATATTGTGCCTTCACAGGTCTTGAGGAAGACGTTGCCGCTGAATCCGTCGGCGACAAGGACGTCGCACACTCCGCCAAGCACGTCGCGTGCCTCAACGTTACCTATGAAGTTTATCGGCGCATTCTTCAACTGCTCAAAGGCGGCAAGTTGAAGTTCTCCACCCTTGGTATCCTCGCTTCCGACGTTAAGAAGTGCTACACGGGGATTGTCGATATGCATCTGATTTTTCATATACTCGTATCCCATAACGCCGAACTGAACCAGCATCTCAGGACGGCAATCGGCATTGGCACCGACATCAAGCATAAGAGTATTCTCGCCGTTGTCGGTAGGCAAAATTGCGGCAAGAGCCGCTCTCTTTATCCCCTTGATACGCTTAACGAGGAAGGTGGCACCGACCAGAGCGGCACCTGTACTTCCCGCAGTGACAAAGGCATCGCCCATACCGTCGTGCAAAGCACGCATACCAACCGCCATAGAGGACTCCTTCTTCTCCTTAAGGATAGACTTGGGATGATCCTCCATACTCATAACGTCGTCGGCCTGCAAGATCTCCATACGGTTCAATGATATCTCATTCTTTGATGCAACTTCGCGAATGGTCTTCTCATCACCGCAAAGCAGAATATCAATGCCGTATTCCTCAACGGCCAAAGCACATCCCTTGAGTATCTCAAGAGGTGCATTATCTCCGCCGAAAGCGTCAACGATTATTCTCATCTGTAATCATCTCCTATATTTTCATCGTACCAGCGCAACGCACGCATTGACAATGCGGCATAACGCTCCTTTTTATCCCTGATATGCTCATCAAGGGGCGGTATAACTCCAAAATTTGCCCCCATAGGCTGAAAGTCCTTGCTAGTGCTTGTTGTAACGTAGTTAGTCAGTGCGCCGAGCATCGTATAGTCAGGCAATACAAGCGGCTGATTTCCATTCAGCTTGCGGTACATATTTATTCCTGCAAGTATTCCGCTTGAAGCCGACTCCATATATCCCTCGACACCCGTTATCTGTCCTGCGAAGAAAAGACGCTCGTTACCCTTGAAGGACAGGTCGGTGTTGAGTACAGAGGGTGAATGAAGGAAGGAATTCCTGTGCATTACCCCGTAACGCATAAATTCTGCGTCTTTGAGGGCGGGAATCATTGAAAAAACGCGCTTTTGCTCGCTGAATTTAAGGTTGGTCTGAAATCCGACAAGGTTGCAGAGGGTTCCCTCTTTATTCTCCATACGAAGTTGGACATTTGCCCAAGGACGATGGCCTGTGTTTGGATCACGAAGTCCGACAGGCTTCAACGGGCCGAAGCGGATAGTGTCGTGTCCCCTTTGAGCCATAAGCTCGATGGGCATACAGCCCTCATAGAGTTTTATATCCTGCTCAAAGGATTTGAGTTCAATGCGCTCGGCGTTAACAAGCTCCTCATAAAAGGCGTCGTACTCATCCTTATTCATCGGGCAGTTGATGTAGTCGTCTCCGCCTCTGCCGTAACGGGAGGCACGGAACGCGCGGCTCATATCAATGCTCTCGGTGGTAACGATGGGAGCGGCGGCATCAAAAAAACTCAGGCTTCCGTTGCAAAGCTCGGATATCCGCTCAAACAGTGCATCATCGGTAAGCGGTCCCGTCGCAACAATGGTCGGCTCCGAAAGGTCGAGGTCATTTATCGTCTGATGAATGATCTCAATATTCTCGTGACCCTTGATCGCATCGGTTATATATTCCGAAAAGATGTCGCGGTCAACCGCCAATGCACCGCCTGCGGCAACTGCGCTTCGGTCGGCTGACTCAAGGCATATCGATCCAAACCGGCGCATCTCCTCTTTTAGCAGGCCTGCTGCAGATTCAACACGCGCCGCTTTGAGCGAGTTTGAGCAAACAAGCTCGGCAAACAGGTCAGTGTGATGAGCGGCCGAGCGCCGCTCAGGTTTCATTTCGAAAAGGCGAACCTTTACTCCACGCTTTGCAAGCTGAAGTGCCGCCTCACACCCTGCAAGACCCGCGCCAATGACATTAACAATTTTCATTATTTATCTGCTTTCTTACGCGACTTGCGTTCGATCTTCTTCTCAAATCCGCAATCCTCGTTCAGACACTTCAGGACACCGCCACGGCTCTTGAAGAGGGTCTTACCGCAGTTGGGGCAATTTTCAGCGGTAGGCTCATCCCAAGTGATGAAGCCGCAGGCCTTGCCTTTTTCACAACAGAAGAATTTATGACCCTTGGCCGACTTTCTCTGGATGATCTTGCTCTCGCACTTAGGACAGCGGCCTGCCATTTCCTGAACGATTGGCTTGGTATTCTTACATTCGGGGAATCCGGGACAAGCAAGGAACTTGCCGAATCGGCCCGATTTGATAACCATTTTCCTGCCGCAAAGGTCGCAAACGACATCGCTTTCCACTTCGGGAACCTTGATCTTGGTTCCGTTCATATTCTCCTCTGCTTTGGTCAGGGTCTTTGAAAAATCGGTATAAAATGCATCCATAACCTTGACCCATTTACGCTTACCGGTCTCAATATCGTCGAGCTCCTTCTCCATTTTAGCGGTAAAGGACTCATCGACAACGTTGGCAAAATGGTTTTCCATCAGTTCGGTTACGATCTCGCCAAGCGAGGTGGGCTTAAGCAGTTTCTTCTCGGTCTCAACGTATTCACGCTGAAGAACGGTGGAAATGATGGGAGCATAGGTGCTCGGACGGCCGATATTCTTCTCCTCAAGTGCCTTGATAAGAGTTGCTTCGGTATATCTCTGCGGAGGCTGAGTGAAGTGCTGGGTCGGGTCAAGCTTCTTAAGCTTTAACTCGTCACCCTTTCTCATAGGTGGCAGGTTTTTCTCATCCTCGTCAGAGGCATCACTGCTCTCCTGATAGAGCACGGTGTATCCGTTGAAACGGACAGAATATCCCGATGCCTTAAAAATATACTTGCCTGCGTTAATATCCACGCTGACGGTATCCTGAACGCACTGGGACATAAGGCTGGCGATAAAACGCGACCAAATAAGCGAATAGAGCTTAAACTGCTCGGGTGTAAGATCGTTGCGGACTTTTTCGGGAGTAAGCTCGGGCATAGTCGGACGGATCGCCTCGTGTGCATCCTGCGCCGAGGATTTCGACTTGTAGTAGGTGCGCTTTTCAGGCAGGTAATCCTTGCCGTAGGTGTTAAGAATGAACCTTTCACCTGCCGAGCGAGCCTCCTCGGAGATACGAAGGGAGTCGGTTCTCATATAGGTGATAAGACCGGTCATACCGAGTCCCGAAACGTCAACACCTTCATAAAGAGCCTGTGCGATACTCATAGTACGCTTAGCAGTAAAGTTAAGCTTGCGGGATGCTTCCTGCTGCATCGTTGAGGTAATGAAAGGAGGCATCGGCTTCTTGCGGCGAACACCCTTTTTGACGTTGTCAACAATGTAATCCACACCGTCGAGTTCGGACAAAATTTTGTTGGTCTGCTCCTCGTTGGCAATATCGATCTTGCCGTTGGCATCGCCGTAGAACTTTGCCTTGAAGGTGACCGAAGGCTTACCGATCTTGAGATGGGCATCTATGTTCCAATACTCACTCGGAACGAAATTGCGAATCTCGCGCTCACGGTCGACTATGATCTTGACCGCGACCGACTGAACGCGTCCTGCAGAAAGGCCGCGGCGCACCTTCTTCCAAAGGAAAGGGCTGATCTTATAACCGACCAAGCGGTCAAGAACGCGACGAGCCTGCTGCGCATCAACAAAATCAAGGTCGATCGACCTCGGCGATTTCATACCCTCGGTGATACCCAGCTTGGTTATCTCGTTGAAGGTAACGCGGTTCGCATCATCGGTATTCAACGCAAGCAACTGAGCCAAATGCCAAGAAATAGCCTCTCCCTCGCGGTCAGGGTCGGTTGCGAGATAGACAAAATCGCTGTTGGCGGCCGCAGTCTGCAGGCTCTTTATAAGATCATTCTTACCTGCGATATTTACATACTGAGGCTGAAACTCGTGGTCAACATCGATTCCGAGTTTGGATTTGGGCAGGTCGCGAACGTGACCCATAGACGCCATAACCTCGAAATCGGGGCCAAGGTATTTTTTTATTGTTTTAGCCTTTGCAGGCGACTCAACGATGACAAGTTTAGACATCGGTGACCTCCTTAGAAATATTTACACTGTATCTGCCGCCGGGGATAGCCGAAACAAATCCGAATATTTCCAATTCGGTTAATGCGGCAATCGCGGCAGACATATCTAATTCACAATTTTCAAGTGCAAGATCGAAATTCTCGGTCTGCGCGTCAAGAAATGCGGCAAACAGCTCCTTCGCATCGTTTGACAGCAACTGATAGTTAAGTCGGAGCTTTTCGAGATCGATCTCGGGTTTATCTTCCTGCTTCTTTTCAGACTTTGCGGCAGGTTTAGCCTTTTCTTCAATGGGCTGAGCAGATTCAAGTTCATCACATTCATCAGTAATTGATATTTCGCACCCTGCCATATTTATGCGATGAGGATAGTAATTGTTGTACTCCTCAAGCACGTCAACGGGTGACAGAATAGCCTTTGCTCCATCGCGAATAAGACGGTTGGAGCCTGCATAAAGCGGATCGGAGATCGAGCCGGGGATGACGAAGATATCTCTGCCCTGCTCGAGTGCGTGGTCAACGGTAATAAGCGAACCGCTGCTCCGTGTCGCTTCGACAACTATGGTGCCCAGACACAAGCCCGATATCAGCCTGTTCCTTACGGGAAAGGTATATTTTGACGCAGGTGCCTTCGGCGGATACTCACTTATAAGAGCGCCGTTGTTAGCAATATCGGCGCGCAATTCTTCATTCTGCTGAAGATAAGGGTAGTCAAGTCCGCAACCGAGGACGGCGACCGTCTTACCCCCTGCCTTGATCGCGCCGATATGTGCCGATGAGTCAATACCTATTGCGCCTCCGCTGACGATAAGGCAACCCGATGCCGAGAGCCGTTGGCTAAGCTCGCGGGCAATCTTGCGTCCGTTATCACTGCACTTGCGAGTGCCGACCATAGCGACGGCGACCTCGTCATCAAAGTTGGGAAACTCACCCTTTACATACAGCACCGCAGGCGGATCAACAAGGTGGGCAAGCCTCTTGGGATAACGCTTATCATTCGGGGTTACAACGTCGTATCCCCTCTGCTCACAGTAATCGATGATGCTCTCGCAATAGTCCAATTTGGTCTTGCGGTAGCGTTCAAGCTCACCCTTGCTCAAAAGATTGAGCCGCTCAACATCCTGATAACCGGCATCGTAAAAGGCCTGCGCCGATTTATAATGCTCTGTAATATCAAGCAGTTTTCTGCTACCTTGCCCGAGAACCTGCTGAAGAAAGATCCAATACTTCATACTCGAAGTACGCCTCATAGCTTCATCAACTCCCACAGCAGTATCGCGGCGGCAGCGGCGGCGTTAAATGATTCTGCGCGGCCACTGATGGGTATGGTGATGCGTTTGTCGCAGAGGCTGATCGTCTCATCTGTAAGGCCGTTGGCCTCGTTGCCTATAAAGACAACACTTCCGTCACGGAAATCGACAGTTTGAACAGCATCAGCATAGGGGTCAACAACAGACGCAAACAACTCAAGACCCTTTTCCTTCAAAACAGTCATACCGTCGGGGACGCTGTCAAACCGAAGGACAGGCAGGCGCAAAAGCGCACCCATCGAAGCTCTCAGAGCCTTGGGGTTATAAGGGTCACAACAACTGCCGAAAAGCAACATTCCGCTGACACCGAGGGCCTCGGCAGTACGGGAAATGGCACCGAGATTACCGGGATCAGCCACATCAACACAGGCGACATAGCGACCTTTACTGTCAACATCGGTAATCGAAACCGCGTCACCAATCGGCAAAATGCTCAGCACGCCCTGTGCAGAATCGGTCTGAGCCATCTTGTCAAACACATCGTCGCTGACAAGATAGGACTTTGTCGAATGGGCGGAAATAAGTTCAATGTCTTCCGGAAATTTATCAAGGGTCTTCTGGGTGAAATACAACTCCTCTGCCTGCAATCCGTTGAGCGCGGCATCACGGCAGAGGCGTAAGCCTTCAAGCGCAAAACGGCCGAATTCTCTACGGGCGGATGCACTTCGCATCAGTAAACAGACCTGCTTGACGCGGTCGTTATTCTTGCTTGTAATGACCTGATAATCCACTGCCAGACCCCCTTAAAACCGGTTATAAGTAAGCAAAAGACACGCCCGTGTGCGCGGGCGTGTCAAAATTATTTAGCCAGAGCCTTCTTTGCAGTCTCGACGAGAGTTGCAAATCCCTGAGCATCGCTGACAGCGATCTCAGCGAGCATCTTTCTGTTCATTTCAATGTTGGCCTTCTTAAGACCGTTCATGAAAGTAGAATAGTTCATTCCGTTGAGTTTGCAAGCGGCAGAAATACGGGTGATCCACAGACGGCGGAAATCACGCTTCTTGTGCTTACGGCCGATATATGCATACTGGCCGCTCTTCATAACCGCTTCCTTAGCGGTGCGGAACAGCTTGGACTTTGCTCCAAAGTAGCCCTTGGCAAGCTTCAGAGTCTTCTTTCTTCTTTTGCGCGTCATCATAGCGCCTTTAACATGAGCCATTATTCTTTACCTCCGATATGATCGTGTGAAAGTGTTTCGATCTTGTTTTTATTTGTAGGGGATCAGGCGCTTGACCTGTGCTACGTTGGTAACATCGGCCATTGCGGTCTTACGCAGATTTCTCTTGCGCTTAGAAGTCTTTTTGTTCAAGATGTGGGATTTGTAGGCGTGTGCACGCTTTACCTTGCCAGTCTTGGTCAGGCTGAAGCGCTTCTTAGCACCGCTGTGGGTTTTGATCTTAGGCATTATATTTTCCTCCTTAACATTGTAGACACTTTATTTTGCCGACTTGGGAGCCAAAAACATAAGCATGTTTCTGCCGTCAAGCTTTGCCGGCTTCTCGACGTTGGCAAACTCCGAGCAATACTCAGCAAATCGATTCATCGTGTTCAAGCCGATTTCCGGATGTCCCATTTCACGACCGCGAAAACGGATCGAGACCTTGACCTTATTGCCTGCCTTGAGGAACTTAATGGCGTGTCCGCCCTTCGTTTCAAAATCGTGAGTATCGATGTTCAGGGAAAGACGAATCTCCTTGATCTCGATGACCTTCTGATTTTTCTTCGATTCCTTGTCGCGCTTGGTCTGCTCAAAGCGGTATTTACCGTAGTCCATGATCTTGCACACAGGCGGAACAGCCTGCGGCGCGATCTTGACCAGATCAAGATCCCTCTGCTCAGCGATCTTAAGAGCCTCCTTGGCGGACATAACGCCAAGCTGCGCTCCGTCGTCACCGATCAGACGTACCTGCGCGTCGTTGATTTCCTCATTGATGAATAATTCTTTGCTGCTTATGGTCGAAGCACCTCCTAAATATAACAAAAGTGCGAACAGACATACTTCCGCTCACACCAACAAATACACCGATACCTCGGTGAAATATTGACCCGCGCAGCCTTCTGCACAAGGTGAGACGGATATCCGTTCTGCTTTGTTTACCCAATGATTATACACATAAGCCGCTCAGTTGTCAACAGTTTTTTCTCACTTTTTTTGTATGACCGCCCTGAATTTCGCAAATAATGCTCCAAAGGGGTGGTTTAGTATGCGTAAAACGAAGATAGTCTGCACTATGGGGCCGTCGACACGGCAACCGCAGG
The DNA here is from genome assembly GCA_045540915.1 of Acutalibacteraceae bacterium. Lineage (GTDB taxonomy): Bacteria > Bacillota > Clostridia > Oscillospirales > Acutalibacteraceae > RGIG2206. The sequence goes on along the minus strand of JAZQID010000081.1, from coordinate 343 downwards.
TCATTCGCAGTCTTATTGAGGCGGGTATGAACGTGGCGAGGCTTAATCTTTCACATTAGGAGTACAACAGGCACGCCGCTACCTGTGAAATGATACGCTCTGAGCGTGCCGCTATTAACAAGCATATAGCAATTCTGCTCGACACAAAGGGGCCTGAGGTTCGCGTTGGCAAGCTCATTCAGCCGATAGAGCTTGTTGAAGGCGAAAGGGTTGAACTAATATCGGGTAATGAGCAGAAGGACGGCCGCATCCCAATTCGTCTGCCTCAGTTGTCCGCGGTACTGCACAAAGGTGATGAGATACGCATAAACGACGGACTCATTGGGCTAACAGTCTTATCGGT
>JAZQID010000080.1:0-11566 GCA_045540915.1 Acutalibacteraceae bacterium | reverse complement strand
GTATTGAACGGGACTATACCTACGACGTCAAGGTCGTGCAAGATGGCAAGTCCTACGACCTTACCTGCTACAACCACACCGACTCTGTGGCAACCACGGAAAAGAACGTCAGCGGCGATATGTACCGCCGCTTCTGCGAGGTTGCCTTTCAGGGCGGTCGGGTGCGTGTCGGCATCACAGTATATTCCGGTTTCAGCTCCTACACCGTTATGCCCTCGGCCAAGAATTTCCGTTCCGAGCGTAACGGCAACGTTATCTCGGTCTACCTTGACAAGCCCGACTATTTCCTGCTCAAACTCGACAAGAGCGACGATTCCATTCTGTCGGTCTTTGCTGACGCGCCCGAGACCAACGTTCCTAACAAGGACGACCCCAACGTTATCTACGTTGAGGGCTGGTACGAGCCCGAAAACGCAACCGTTCTGAACGTCAAAAAGAATAATACCGTTCTTTACCTTGCGCCCGGCTCAGTGCTCAACGCTCGTGTCAAGGTCACGGGCAGCAACGTCACCGTCAAGGGCCGCGGTATGATCCTCGACCCCTACAGCGACATCTATAAGACCGACGTATCCGAAACTCAGGGAGGCACCAACAAGCGTTACCTGCTTCACGTCACAGGCTATAATTGTAAGATCGACGGCGTAAAGATGCTCGACGCACGCGACTTCAACCTGTGGGTTCAGTGCGAGGGGTTGAAATGCACCAACCTAAAGATACTCTCCAGCGAGATGTGTACCGACGGAATTACGCCTCATAAGGGTGGAGGCAATTCCTTTAAGCATTGCTTCATCTACGTTGGAGACAACGCCCTCGTTCTCAGCTCAAGCTCCTCCACCACGGTGTTTGACGATATCACCATCGGCACCATTTGCAGCGGCATTTTCCCGCAGAACAACGCAGGAAAATATGAGATCTCAAATATATATCTCTTCCGCACAAACGGCGGTCTGATGTATAACAGCTATTCCTGGGAGAATGCACAGCGCACCTTCAGCCTGACCCTCAACAACGTCAGCGCCGTCGACTGCGACCATTTCCCCTTCATCTTCTACGGCAAAAATATGGGTACTCTGCCAAAGACCATAACCTTCAACAACCTTTCGGTACCCGTTGCAACCGGATCGGATACCCTCGAACCCGGCAACGGTCACACCATAATTGTCACCACCTTGGAAAACCAGCTCGAGACCAACAACTACACCTTTAATTTTAACGGCCTCAGCATCGGCGGCAAGGCCATCACTTCCGCCAAAGACATTCCCAAGACCCTGACCAAAAAAGGCCACGGTTGGTTTGCTACTGCCGCCAACTACGTCAAGGTCTCCGGCAACGGCTCCAAGTTCGGCCCTGCAACCGCAAACACTGTCAAGGGCTCGGTCAAGCCCGAAGGTAAGCTGTTCATCGGCGGTCGCCAACTCTTCACCAAGAACCGCCCCGTTAATAAGGACGGCACTTGGTACGTACCTGCCGCAGACGTTTGTGCCGCAGTGGGCAAGAGCGTTCCTTCCAAGACCTCCGACATCAACGGCGTCAAGTATATCTCCCTTGCCAACCTGACAGCAACGGGTGTTGCCAAGTCGGCCACCTATGACAAGGCTTCAGGCCGCATCAAGATTGGAGTGCCTTCGGGAACGACGGGCGACCTTTTGAGCTGGTTCGGCAACAGCGCACACAGCCATTGGTCAGAATACATCTGCTACAATATGCATATGATCTGGCTTAAAGAGTACGGCGGCAATTCCTTCAGAATAAAAAATACTTACGGAGATTCGGGAATTTCCTACAACCTTACCCAGCAGATGCAACAGTACGGTAAAGGAACCTACACCCTGACCTTCGAAGCAAAGGCAAAGGCCGGCACCACCCTGCAGATCAACCTCGGTGTGAACAATCAGCCCAAGTCCACCGTCAACAAGAGTTTGACTACAAGTTGGCAGACCTTTACCGTCACCTTTAACAATACCACCTCGCCTAACGGCATTAAAAACGCTTTCGTTAATATGCTCGCAAAGGCAAACAATGTTGAGATCGACATCCGCAACGCAAAATTGGTCTACAACGGATAAGATCGGCAAACTTCTTTCTTTTCCGGAGGTAATATATGAACAAGCAAGCAGAAAACCTTCTCATCGCATATCCCGAGTATGACAAACGCATCGAGCGCGACTATATGTACGACGTCAAGGTGGTGCAGGGTGACAGGTCGGTTGACCTCGTCTGCTACAACCATTGCGACTCGGTCATAACCTCGCCGCGCACCGTCAACGGCGATATGTACCGCCGCTTCTGCGAATTTGCCTTCGCAGGCGAGCCTGTACGCATCGAGGTCACCGTCTACTCCGACTTTGACTCCTACACCGTTATGCCGTCGGCGAAAAATTTCCGTTCTTCGCGCGAGGGCAACGTCATCTCCATCTATCTTGATAAGCCCGATTACCTCCTTTTCAAGCTGGACGCCAGCGACGACTCAATTCTGTCTATCTTTGCCGACGAGCCCGAGACCGACCTGCCCGACAAGAACGACCCCAACGTTATCTACGTCGAGGGCTGGTACGAGCCCGAAAATTCCACCGTGTTGAATCTTGAAAGAGACAACACCGTTCTCTATCTTGCTCCCGGCTCGGTGCTTAACGCACGCGTAAAGGTCATCGGCAACGGTGTCATCATCAAGGGTCGCGGTATGGTCCTCGACCCATACAGCGATATTTACAAAACCGACAAGTCAGAAACCGTCGGCAGACAGGACCTGCGTTACCTCATCCACGTTACAGGCGACCATTGCTTCATCGACGGCATCAAGATGGTCGAGGCACGCGACTTCAACCTCTGGGTACAGTGCACCGACCTGACCGTCACCAACCTGAAGATACTCGCCAGTGAGATGTGCACCGACGGAATTACTCCGCACGTGGGTGGCGGTTGCTCCTACAAGCATTGCTTCATTTACGTTGCCGACAACTGCCTTGTCCTGAGTGCAAGCGACGAGACCTCGGTCTTTGACGATATGACCCTCGGCTCCATCTGCTGCGGCATTTTCCCCCAAAACAACGCAGGAAAGTATGAGATGTCCAACTTCTACCTTTTCCGCGTCGACGAGGGCGTTATGCGCAACTGCTACACCTGGCTGGATGAGCCGCGCTCCTTCGATATGACCATCGACAACCTGAGCGCCGTCGACTGCCACCATTTCCCCTTCATCTTCTACGGCTGGAATATGGGCCACCTGCCCAAGTCCATCACCTTCAACAACCTTGCCGTTCCGGTTGCCACGGGCTCCGAAGCGCGTAATCAGGGGGACGGTTCTACCATCCGCGTTGAGAATGTCAAGGGAAGGCTCGAAACCTCCAACTATACCCTTAACTTCAACGGCCTGTCGGTCGGCGGCAAGGCGGTCACCGACCAAGCCGAACTGCCGAAAAATATGACCGACGGCAACTTCATCAAGGTCAGCGGCAACGGCTCCGACTTCGGCCCGACCGTTTCCAACATCATCAGCGGTTCGGTACGTCCCGAAGGTAAGCTCTTCATCGGCGAGCGTCAGCTCTTTACCAAAAACCGCCCCGTCAAGACCGACGGCGGCTGGCTGGTTCCTGCCGAGGATGTTTGCGCCGCGCTTGAAAGTGAGGTCCCCGCGACTGCCGTCGACCTCAAGGGCGCAAAATATATTTCGCTCGACGACCTCATTGCAGGTGGAGTTGCCAAGTCGGCCTCTTACGACGGCGCGTCCGGCCGCATCAATATCGCGGTCAAGGACGGCGAGTCAGGCAACCTTTTGAGCTGGTTCGGCAACGAGGCACACAGTCATTGGTCCGAATTTATAAGCTATAATATGCATATGGTATGGCTCAAGGAATACGGCGGCAACTCCTTCCGTATGGAAAGATGCAAAAAATTTGCCGGCATTTCCTATAACCTTACCCCACAGATGCAACAGTACGGCAAGGGCACCTACACCCTTACCTTCTCGGCCAAGGCCGACATCGACACCCCGATGGGATTTCTCTTCGGCTCAAACCGTGAGTTCTCTATGCCCAGCATTGATATTACGACCGAGTGGCAGGACTTCGTCCTCACCTTTGATGAGCAGACCGATCCCGCGACCATCTGGAACGCCTGCCTTATTATGAGAGCAGGCACAGACGATGCCGGCATCGAGATCCGCAACGCAAAGCTCGTTTACAACGGCTGATAAAAATTACAACGACAAAGGGCACCTTTTGCAAGGTGCCCTTTGTTTTTTTTGTTATTCGACCTCGTAGTCTATTTCGACGTGCTTAACTTCCCACTTCTGATACTTTATCGGCCACCAGAGAGTGAAAATACCAATAGTGATAATACCAAGGAAGGTCCAGAGAAGGTATTTTCCAAACAACTGTCCGCCGGTTCCGGTAAATTTAAGCCTATAGCCGTTAATAACCGTACTTGCATAGATCCAGCGCTTCTTAAAGCAATACATTGCCGGATAAGCAAATCCCAAGGTAATGACAGAAACAAGCGCCGTAAGCAAATTAATTCCGATAAGAGCAATCAATTTACCATCAAAGTATGAGGGCTTGGTTTTCAATTCCTCAATGGGATTGGTCGCAACAACAACATTTTCTACATTTTCCATTATCTTTTCCTCCTCCTGTTTTACACCCCAAAGGTTTACCTTTGGTAGTAATTAAATTCTATCATATCTGTATTTTATTGTCAATAAAGCAATAAAAACGGAAGAATTTATAAAAAACGCCCCACCTGACTATCGGTCAAGTAGGGCGTTTTCTTGGCTTGCAATTTCTGGTTGGCGTTCAGATGGCTCTGTTGAAACGATCAACGGCAATTGGAGCCGATCGGTAAAAAAGGTTCCTTTTGGTGTCGGCAGAGCTTTGCCGTATTCGGGAGGGCAGGATATGAAGTGCTTTGCACATCCCGATTATGAGGCAGCAAATGATTAAAGATACTGTACCCCATTAAACAAAAAACACGTTTCGGCTAAATAGATAGTCGAAGCGTGTTTTGTTTTTTATTCTCTGTCAATCTGAAGAACCGCTATTTTTCCGTCATGCTCAATAACTATCTTATCCTCTAAACAGGGCGATTCAATCGTAACAACTGTTTCAGACTCTACTGTAGCCGGAATAATGATCTTCCCGTCATCTCCTATCAGCCCCATCTTCTGATCTTGCCAGAACGGCGCAATTCCGTTATAAAAGTTCCCAATTTTATCGACACTTTGTTCCATAATCTTTTCGCCGTCGGTGTTGTAGATATGCTTCGGCAACACAGGATTGCCTACAAGCACTATATCCTCTGCCCACCAGCGCAAGTTCTCTCGGTCGTTATAGAAGATCCCGCATTCTCTGCCGTCGTTACGCACGGCCATATAACAAACAGTTCCACCTTCATCAGTGATCTCTTTGAATGTTCCGTATTTTGTTTCATTTTCCCACGGCAGTTGATTATATATTTCCGTTATCTTTTCTTTTGCGCGCTTGTATTCTTCTTGAGTAACAGGACTTTCATTACCGCTTAGATCTATTTTCGCATAAGAATATACGAAGTCTTTTTCACGCAAGATGTAAGAACAACCATTTTCATCAAATGGTTGCATATATTCGCATGCCTTAGTAAACATAATCCGTCCGGTAGCGTCCATGCAACTCCAACGGTTAACATAATCGAAACTATCACTATCTGTACCATTATCAAAAAAGACCATATAGCCGTTCCAAAAGAAGGAAAAGGTATTAACATCTGCATAATAAACTCTATCAGTGACAGTGATACAAGAGAGCGTGATCTTTTGACCTTTATACGTACCTGACGTCATACTGTTTTCAGTTGCAACGGAAGAAGTAAGTCCGTCTGAAGAGGTGGTGCCCACCTGTTCGCAGGCAGGAAAAGCCAAAAGGCATATGACCGATAATACTATTACAATTTTTTTCATACACATCACCTCTATGTTTTCTTTATTATATTATATATTGGATGTGGAGAAAATTCAACCAACCAATGATTACAGTTTTGTAACCATTTATATGACCTCCACCGAATAAAAAACAGCAAATGTATTCGGGACGAGAATTACCCCATTTTTGCAAAAAATTTCATAAAAAACAGGCATCGTTGCTTATGTTGTTGCAACGGTGCCTATTTTTACGCTTATTTATGAGAGGGGTTTTTAACCCTGCTGCAAGCGGCGGACAACGGCGCCCAATCTGCCGTCGGGGAGAGCAAGCAGGGAAAATGCCGCTATGCGAATAAATAGCATGACCCCCTCTTTGACCGCGCGTAAGGGGAGTGATGCAAAAAAGTAGGGCCAGATTGCCTCGGGGCTGTACAAAAGCGCAAGCGCTAACGTATTAAGTCCGAGATTTATAACCACCGTCACGATAATATTGACGGTGACGATGTTGACCATCATCCGCCCTTTTGAAAGGGGCGTATCGACCCGTCTCTTACAGGCGAGACCGAACAAAAGTCCGCTCAATGCCGAGGTTGCGGTCAGCATCGGATTAAGCGCTCCCACCGGCATCAGCACCGCGCTCACAAAATCGCCCAGACCCCCTGCGAGCATACCCTCGACGGGCCCGAGCCATATAGCACAGACCGCGACGGCGATAAAGCTGAAGCTGATCTTGACCGAGTCGGTCGGAAAGAAGGCGAGAAACCTGTCCAGCACGAAGTAGAGCGCCACCATCATCGCCGTAAAGGTGATACGGACGACCGCCTTATGCGACGATCTTTTTTTCACGTTTTTTTTCATAAAAAACACCCTCCCTTTGCCCAACGCTAAATAAAGGGAGAGTAACTCGTCCGGTTATTTAACAGCGGGATGCAATCGGCCCACCGCAAGAAGCATCTTTTCGTCCGCTCGGCAACTCCCCGTCCGAGCAGCACTTAACGCGCGCCGATTTACTCTGTTTTTACATTAAGATTATACACATTTTACCCCAATTTGTAAACCATTATTTTTCACAAAAAAGTTTTCAAAAAAATACCCAAAAGTTGTTGAAAAATAGTGCGATTTTCCTTGAAGTTTTCAGGGTTTTGTGGTATGATTAAGGAGGTAATTTATATCTAATTTTCAACCCCGTTTTTTATCAGGTTTTCATAAGAATTAAGTCGTTAAAAGGAGTGTCATTCAGTTGCAGAATTACAAAGACCTTTGGTCCGAAATTTCCGCCTACTGCAGTACAAAAATTTATAAGGTTGCTTTTTCCCTTTGGTTTGAAAATATCAAGCCGCTGTCCTTCAACGGATCCGAATTTACCGTGTCGGTCCCGTCCGATATGTACCGCAACGTCGTTTTGCAAAACTACAAGCAGTTCATCGACGAGGCTTTTATCGAGTTTGTGGGATTCCCCGTCAAACTGACCATTCTCTGCGAGGATGAGATGGAGTCGGACGCGCCGCAGGTGGAGGACATTATGACCACCTACACCTTCAGCAATTACGTTATGGGCGACAGCAACCATTTCGCCTACGCCGCTTCAATGGCGGTGGCGGAGAATTTCCCCGTTATCAAATATAACCCCCTCGTCCTCTACGGAAACTCGGGTGTCGGCAAGACCCACCTTGCCCTTGCTATCTTCAACTACATAAAGGCGCATCAGCCCGATAAGAAAATGCTCTATATGCGCACCGAGGATTTCACTAACGAGGTCATCACCGGCATCCACGAAGGCAAGATGAGGGACGTGCGCGACCGATTCCGCACCGTCGACATCCTGCTTCTCGACGATATCCATTCGATTGCGGGAAAGGATGCCGTTCAGGAGGAGTTTTTTAACACCTTCAGCGCACTTTATCAAGACAATAAGCAGATCATAGTCACCTGTGACCGTCCCGTCCGCGACGTCAAGACCCTTGACGACCGCATCAAGAGCCGCTTGACTCAGGGACTCAACTGCGACATTCAGGCCCCCGACTTCGAGACCCGCGTCGGAATCATCCGCCGCAACGCAAAGCAGTTCGGCCTGACCCTTGAAGATGACATCGTCTTCTTCATCGCCGAGCAGATACGTCAGAACATCCGTCAGCTTGAGGGCGTTGTCAAAAAGCTGCACGCCATCGTCGAATTCGACTCGACCGAGATCACCAAGGCCATCGTCAACAACGTCATCCGCGACATCCGCAGTGACTGCCAGCCCGAGCCTGTGACGGTTGAGAAAATTATCGAAGAGGTGGCTCGCACCTATCAGGTCAAGCCTGAGGAGGTCACCTCAAAGGTGCAAAACGCCAAAGTCTCGAAGGCGCGACAGATCGCGATGTACGTCATCCGCGAGGTCACCCAGATCCCTCTCGGCGAGATCGGCGGTTACTTCGGACGCGACCATTCGACCGTCCACTACGCCACCAAAAAGGTGGAGACTTCTATCCGTCAGCAACCCCGTGAAAAAGAGATGATCGAGGACATAATCAAGAATCTTCAGGGCTAATATTTTTCAACCGTTTTCTACACAATTCACAATCGGTTTTCAACAAAATGTGAAAAGGGCTGTTTTTTCCATTTTTTATCCACATCCCTTCACTTCACTTTAACAAAACCAAAATCGCGAATTGCAAGCGGACAAGCCCAAACTAACAGTTTTCCCAAATTTCAACCCCTCTACTACTACTACTATTTATTATTATTTATTATTATAAACGAAAGGCGGAATTTTTTATGATCCTTACCTGCAGCCGTCAGGCACTCTCTGATGCAGCTAATCACATTTCGCGCATCGTCCCGTCGAAGTCTACCTATCCTGCTCTGACAGGAATTCTCTTTAATGCAAAGGGCGGTCAGCTCACCCTTTCGGGCTATGACCTTGAAATCGGAATGGTCACCACCATCGATGCCAACGTTGAAGAGGCGGGAAGCATTGTCCTTGAGGCAAAGCTCTTTTGCGACATTGTCCGCCGTTTGCCCGATCAGACCGTTTCCATCAACGTAAACGAGCGCAATCTTTGTCAGATAGTGTCGGGAAAATCCCTTTTCTCTCTTATAGGTATAAATGCTGATGAGTTCCCCGAGCTTCCCTCGGTACAGGACGGAACCTCGGTCGAGCTTGACGGTGCCGTGCTTGAGTCAATGGTACGGCAGACCATCTTTGCCACCGGCGACCCCAACGGCTCGCGTCCCGTTCTCAGCGGTATCAAATATGAAATTCAGGACGGCGAGCTTCGCCTTATCGCCGTTGACGGCAACCGCTTGGCCGTGCGTTGCGAGAAGGTCAATACCGATAAGGAGATGTCCTTCATCGTTCCTGCCAAGGCTATGAGCGAGGTCATCAAGCTGATGGGCGAGGAAGAAAGCGTGAATTTAAGCGTTTCCAACCGCCAGATCGTCTTTGAGATCAATGGTTATAACCTTATTTCGAGACTGCTTGAGGGCGAGTTCATCAATTACCGCCGCACCATTCCTGCGACTTCTACCACAAAGGTGGTTGTCAATACTCAGGATATGATCGACACCGTTGAGCGTATTTCTCAGGTCATTATCGAGAGATTCCGCACTCCCATTACCTGTCTGTTTGAAAACGGCGTTTTCCACGCAAGCTGTGTAACCGAGTTGGGTCACGCTCAGGATGAAATGCCTGTCAGATCCGAGGGTGAGAGTATGAAGATTGGCTGCAACAGCAGATATCTGCTCGATGCTCTTCGTGCCGCCGAGACCGACGAGGTCGAAATCAGTATGAGCGGTGCCATTTCGCCCATCGTTATCAGGCCGACCAACGATTCGGAGAGTTTCCTTTTCATCGTTCTGCCTGTCCGTATCAAAGAGGCGTAAGAAATGACCGAGCGTAAAGTAAAAATTACCACCGAGTTTATCAGGCTTGACAGCCTGCTCAAGCTTGCGGGTGCCGTCGGTACAGGCGGCCACGCAAAAATGGTCATTCTCGACGGTGAGGTCTTAGTCAACGGCGAGGTATGCCTGATGCGCGGCAAGAAGCTATATAACGGCGACGTTGCCGAGTTTGACGGGGAAAGGATAACCGTCGTTTCTCAGGAGGATTAAGGTGAAGATCAAAAAAATCACCTTTGAGAATTTCAGAAATCTGCAAAAGGGCGAACTGGTCGCCGACAGCGGTATAAACGTCATTTACGGTGACAATGCGCAGGGCAAGACCAATCTTATCGAGGCGATGTGGCTTTTTTCGGGTGCCAAGAGCTTTCGCGGTGCAAAAGAAGCCAGCCTTGTAAGAACCGATGCCGATTTCGCGCGGCTTGAAATGGACTTTTTCGCCGATGAAAGAGAGCAGTCGGCCTCCCTTGTAATAGGGGGCGGACGCACCGCCACCTTGAACGGTGTAAAACTGCGGTCGGCAAGCGAGCTTGCGGGCAATTTCAGGGCGGTGGTGTTTTCACCCACCCACCTTTCACTTGTAAAGGACGGCCCGAGCGAGCGGCGTCGCTTTCTCGATATGGCAATATTTCAGATCTGGCCGAAATATGCATCCCTCTACCATGAATATGCCCATTGTGTCCAGCAGAGGAATACCTTGCTCAAGGACGTGAGATTCAATTCTCAGTTGCTCGATATGCTCGAGGTCTACGAGGACGAGATCGCTAAAAAGGGCGCCAAGATAATCGCGTACCGAAAAAGGTACGTCGAACTGATAAAAAAACACGCTGAGGAGATATACGGCGGTATTTCGGGCGGAAAAGAAGCCCTCGAGATGCGGTATGAGTCGGTCGAAGGCGGAGAAGAGGCGTCTGCGCTTCTCAATGCGCTGAAAGAGTCGCGCGCCACCGATATGCAGACGGGCACCACCTCGGTCGGACCCCACCGCGACGACCTCGATTTCACCGTCAGCGGCCTGTCGGCGCGGCAGTTTGCCTCGCAGGGACAGCAGCGCAGTACCGTTTTGGCGGTCAAATTGGCCGAGGCGGCAGTACTTAAAGAGGTGGGCGGCGAACAACCGGTAGCCCTGCTCGACGACGTAATGAGCGAGCTTGACGAGTTCCGTCAGGATTACATACTCAATCATATCAGGGATTGGCAGGTCTTTTTGACCTGCTGTGACCGAAATTCAGTCGGTCTGATGAAGCAGGGAGCCGTCTTCCGTATGGAAAAGGGCCTGCTCGTAAAGGAAGGTTGATGAATGTATTTGCATTTGGGTCACGACACCCTTGTAAAAATGGAGGACGTCATCGGCATTTTTGACCTTGACACCTCGACCATCGCAAAAAACACGCGAAGCTACCTTGCCCGAGCCGAAAAGGCGGGGGACGTGGTCAGCGTAACCACCGACCTGCCCAAGACCTTCATCGTCGTTCGCGACGAAAAACGGCCGTCGGGTCAAACGGTCTATCTGTCCCAGCTTTCATCGGCCACCCTCTTAAAAAGGGCGAGCCAGATGAGTAGATATGAATTTTAACAACCCTACAATTAACGCCTGTGAAACAAGGCAGAATGGAGTTTTGGTGTGAGTAACGAAAACAACAGCGTAAACATTCTGAATTCGACGGTCACCGAAAAGTACGACGAAACGCAAATTCAGGTACTTGAAGGACTTGAAGCGGTCAGAAAACGCCCCGGTATGTATATCGGCTCAACGGGAGAAAGGGGTCTGCACCATCTGGTGTACGAGATCGT
>JAZQID010000079.1:0-1667 GCA_045540915.1 Acutalibacteraceae bacterium | reverse complement strand
GAACGAGGTTATTGGGGATGCCGTTGGGATCCTCGCCGATAAGTCCCGACTCGTGTGCGCCGATGGGGTTGAAGTAGCGCAGCGAAACAATGCTCCAGCTGTTATCCGACTTGTAGAGGTCCTTGAGCATCTCCTCTATCATATACTTGGTGTTGCCGTAGGGGTTGGTGCAACCGCCCGTGGGCATCTCCTCGTTATAAGGGGCGACGTTCTTCTCGCCGTAAACGGTGGCAGAGGAGCTGAATATCAGCTTCTTGCAGTCGAACTCCGCCATAATCTCGCAGAGAGTGACGGTGCCGCCGATGTTGTTTTCATAATACGAGAGGGGGATGCGGCAGCTCTCGCCGACCGCCTTCCAGCCGGCAAAGTGAATGACCGCCTCGATCTTGTTCTCGCTGAACACGCGGCGCAGGCCCTCGCGGTCGCGAATGTCGCACTCGTAGAACTTGAAATCCTTGCCGGTGATCTTGCTGATACGGCGCAAGCACTCAGGCTTGGAATTGTAATAGTTATCGATAATAACGATCTCCTCGTTAGCGTTGAGAAGCTCGACGCAGGTATGGCTGCCGATATAACCGGCTCCGCCCGTAACCAAGATTGCCATAAAAACTACCGCCTTTCATAAGTTAAAATCATTATAATCCCTTTTTTTCTTTTTCGCAACGCTTTTTCGCTTAATTTTTGGGCAAAATATTCCCGTAAGTGAAATTTTTATCAATATTGTGCTTGAATAACGCAGGGTTTTCCTGTATAATGTTTTAGGTTTAAGATTTTGGCGCTGAAAAGCACTGTTTTGAAAGGAGTCCAAACATGAACTACTCATCCGAAGTCGAAAGAATGTGTCCTGTTGCGAAAGGACCGCATCACGGACCCGCACCCATCCCCGAAGAAGGCCTTTGGGTACTGGCGAAGGAGATCAAGGACATCTCCGCTTACACCCACGGTGTCGGCTGGTGCGCACCTCAGCAGGGCGCTTGCAAGCTCTCCTTGAACGTCAAGGGAGGTATCATCGAGGAGGCCCTCGTTGAGACCATCGGTTGCTCGGGTATGACCCACTCTGCCGCTATGGCTGCTGAGATCCTCCCCGGCAAGACCATCCTTGAGGCTCTCAACACCGACCTTGTATGTGACGCTATCAACACCGCTATGCGCGAACTCTTCCTGCAGATCGTCTACGGCCGCAGCCAGTCCGCTTTCTCCGAGGACGGACTTGTTATCGGTGCCGGTATGGAGGATCTCGGTAAGGGCGAGCGTTCTATGGTCGGTACTATGTACTCCACCAGAGCAAAGGGCGTTCGTTACCTCGAAATGACCGAGGGCTACTGCACCAGAATGGCTCTTGACGAGAATGACGAAGTCATCGGTTACGAGTTCGTTTCCCTCGGCAAGATGACCGACTTCATCAAGAAGGGTATGGAGCCCAACGAAGCATACGAAAAGTCCAAGGGTACCTACGGCCGCTTTGACGAGGCCGCTAAGTACATTGATCCCCGTAAGGATTAAGGAGGTAGGAACAGATGGCACATTTTGAAGGATATGAAAGACGCGAGGCCAAGATCCTCGGCGTTCTGAAGGAATACGGCATCTCCTCCATCGACGAATGCAAGGAGATCTGCGATGCTAAGGGCATTGATCCCTACAAGATCGTAGAAGAGACCCAGCCCATC
>JAZQID010000078.1:0-3458 GCA_045540915.1 Acutalibacteraceae bacterium | reverse complement strand
AGCACATCGGGCCAATGTATCGCTTTTTATCGGTGTTGCACCGGATAGGGTTTACATGGCCGTGCAGTCTCCTGCACGCCGGTGAGCTCTTACCTCGCCTTTCCACCCTTACCGACAAGGTCGGCGGTATATCTCTGTTGCACTTTCCCTAAGGTCACCCTCGGCCGCCGTTAGCCGTTATCCTGCCCTGTGGTGCTCGGACTTTCCTCATGACCGTGGTCACGCAGCTGCCTGACCCGCTCGCAAGAGGTATTTTACAATACCCATATCGGATTTGTCAAGGTTGTACTTTAACCTCTCAGCATTTTCTGCTGACGGATATCAGCTCCCGTAAATTCAAACCTGCGGAAGTTGCCGAGAATGCGAGACATTACCCGTTCGCCGTAGCATTTGGTAATTTCAGCAGGGGATAGGTTGGTGCTGATTACGGTTGGCAATCCGTTGAGTATCCTGCTGTTAACGATGTTGTATATAGCAGATGCTGTAAATGCAGTCTGGAACTCTGCACCGAGGTCGTCGATTATAAGCAGATCGCAACCTAAGAGCAGTTCCAAGGTATCGCCTTCGCTTCGGCCGAAATGCTCCTTTTCAAGTCGCTCAAGAAAATTTTGCGCCGAGCCGTACATAACTCCAAAGCCTGCATTAAGCACTTCATTTACGATGGCAAGAGAAAGATGAGTCTTGCCGAGACCGGTTTTTCCGTAAAAGAGCAGACTGGGCGAACTGGTGCTGAAATCTCTCGCATAGTTATTGCAATAACGCAATACCTCTGCCATTTTGTCGCTGTCCTTGCCCTTGTAGTAGGAAAGGTCAAAGTTGTCAAAGGTGGAGTTGTCCAAGGGCATTGAGCGATTGAGCAGGTCATATTCGTACTGCTTTGCAAGTTTTTTGGCACAGTCGCAGAGATATCCTTCAAAATATCCACTGTCCTTGCAGAGCGGGCAGAAATATTTCGGCTCAAGGTCGGCGCTGGAGATGCCCGAAACCTTCAGCAAAGCGTTGCGCTGATCCTCGATCATAGAGTATGCGGCGCGAAGCTCAACAAGCTTATCAGTTCCGTTGAAGGCGGACGCGGCCTTTACCGCCGCAATACCCGTTGCACCGAGCTTTCTGTCAAGCTCGGCTAACTGAGGGATAGCCTTGTATATCTCATCCTTGCGGTCCTCAGCGGCGCGCAAGGCGTCTTCGCGTCTTGTTGCGACAATTCCTAAAGCGTATTCGTAGGCTTCTTTTGAATATCCCATTTTTATCCTCCTACATCCTATTAAAATAAGCTGAGGTCAAAGGACGGCTGATCTTCATTCGGCTTGTTATCCTGATGCTTCTGGTCTGCTACGGCAACGGCATCGGGTGTCTTGATGCCCGATGTGTACCAGCCGTTGAGAATTTTATCCATATAAGGAAAGGTCATTTTACCTATGCTGTCAACGCAGTGGTCGTAGGCAAGACGAAGCATCTTATCGTCAAATTCCCACTCGCTGACCCAACGGTAACAGTATTCCGCTTCCTTTTGAGAAGGGCGGCGGCTGTCGATGCTTGCGGCACGGCGAACGATCGACCAGGCCTGCTTTCTTTCCTCTGCCTTGGTCATTTCCTGCTCGGCAAGTGCAACCGTGTCGATGCTTCTGTTTATCCAATCGACAGCGGTTGCTTCAAGGAAGGAAGATGTCGTTCTGCCCTCCGCTACCGCATGTTCAAGCAACATCAATACTATCTCGGGATTCATAGACAGGTTGTCAAGTATGTATACAAGGGAAGATTTTTCTATTTCCTTAAGCGGTCTTGCAAATTTCATTTCCGCCTGATTGAGAACAAGAGCGATCTCCTTCGACTCGTAGGCTCGCATTGCAACCTCGACCCGTGAAGCGCGCTTTTCGCGTGCTATAACGTGACGTTTTGGCTTATCCTCGGCAGTTGCATCGGCATTTTCCTTCTCGGTGTCCCTGAGTAATCCTGCGGATTTCCAATATGCCAGCGCCTCTTCAAGTTCGACCGGAGTCAGCCCTGCACCCTTACAAATGAGATCGTTCTCGATCTGGGTTCCGTTGCGCATAAGGTAAAGCATAAGCTTGAGAGCCGAGTGGGAAGCAAGTTTAATATGCTGATCTGCGACGCAGTTGGGCATAGCGAAGACGCCCTGCCAAGCGGAAGTGTTATATTCGTACTTCATTATAGGTTGTCATCCTTTGTTTTTATTTTTAACCACAAGAATGGGGGAGAACACCATGCCGAAGATCGTTCCTGCGCCGTAGAAGAAATGTAAAAGCAGGAATATCGGGGGTAAAAGCAGGAGAAGCGGCTTGATTGCCCAAGAGGGTTCCTTGATGATCTCCCGAATTGTTGCAATAATTGCGGCAAGCATATAGAAAAAAACCAAAAATGCCAACGCAAAGAGCGAATTGTTCTGCACACACCAGGCAATCGCGCTTAAGAACACCACTACGAACGCCGCGGGCACAAAATTATAAAGCGATAGGCAACCGGGACAAACGGGCAGGGTAGCACCGATCCAAAATCCGTTGCCCCATTTCTGCTTTATCATACCCTTGAGGGTATTTCTCGCGTGAAGGTAGGAATAAATCTCAGGGCATTGACAGAAACGGTAGCCCGACTGACGCATCCTGAAATGTAATTCGTTGTCCTCGGTTCGAACCAAATTTTCGTTAAAGACACCACTTCGCTTAAAGACATCCCTGCGATATGCCGCGTGGGCAAGGGTCTTGACGTATCGACGTGACACCTTGCGCCTGTATGAAGCAACGCCGCTGCCGAAGGGGGAGGACTCGGCGTGGGCAAGCAGTTTTGCGAAAGGACGCTTGCCGTCAAAAATAGTAATGCGCTGACCGCCGACGATATTCTCGCCCTGTTCCATCTGCTCAACTACATTAGAAATGAAATCGGAGTCGATCCTGCCGTGCGCATCAAGGCGGATGAGTATCTCACCGCTTGCGTTCTCAATCGCGATATTCCATCCCGCAGACTGTATGCGCTTGGGGTTGTCAAGCACCTTGCAGGCAAAAAAATCGCACTTCTCGGCAAAACGCTCCATAATACCCTTGGTTCCATCCTTAGAACCGCCGTCGACCAACACAACCTCGATATCGTCGTGGGGATAGTCCTGAGCAATCAGGTCGTCAAGCAGGGCCTGAAGGAAGCCGCTTTCATTATATGCAATTGTCATAAATGAAACTTTAGGCATAGTGTCCTCCGAAAAGATAATTTATCTATTATAATATAGCACATTATTCTTCGGGTGAAAAGAGAAATTTTCAAAAATAAAAAACAAATGTGTCAGCAGAGCCGACACATTTGTTAAATAACTTATTTCAAAACTTTTCCAAGAAAATCCTTGAGCCTCGGATTCTGCGGATTGTCGAACAACTCATTCGGAGTTCCCTGCTCAATTATTTGTCCGTCATCGATGAAGATAACGCGATTTCCGACCTCGCGGGCAAAGC
>JAZQID010000077.1:0-2620 GCA_045540915.1 Acutalibacteraceae bacterium | reverse complement strand
GCGCGTCAGCTTGAAAAGCTGAACGTCGACATCATTGAGCTACCTGAGATATCGAATGTCAAGACCGATACTCTACTTGTGCGCACCGTATCTGCCTTTGTCAAGGGCAGTACCCTTTCGGTTGCTGCGGGAAGTGATATGCATAGCGTTGAAAATGCTCTTGCGGCACTCAGCAATGCCACCAAGCCGCTCATCAGGATCGAATTGCCCATCTCCCCTGTCGGAATGGAGTACACCTGCCATAAAAAGCCCGCAAAAATGCTTGATTGGATAGCCGCATCGGTTGAAATGGCCAAAAAAGGCGGTGTTGAGGTCGAATGTTGCTTCCTTGACGCGACCCGTGCTGAAAAGGACTTCCTTTGCTCTGCTGTAAAGGCGGCTGAGCAGGCAGGCGCTGACAGAATTTCGGTCTGTGATTCTGCCGCTGAAATGCTCCCCGACGATTTTGCGGAGTTTGCCGCATCGGTTATGGAAATGACCTCTCTGCCTGTCGGTGTCGGTTGCGATGACCGCAACTCCTTTGCATCGGCGCAGGCAATTCTCGCCGTAAAGAAGGGATCCGCCTGTGTAAAGACAGGCGGCGACTCGGTCAACCTTGAGAGTTTTGCTGCAATGATCAAAAACTGCGGTGTTTCCTACGGTCTTTCTACCAATATTAAATACACCGAGCTTCACCGCATTATAAAGCAGATCAACCGCATCACCCACGCATCAGGAGCCGATAGTTCGGCTGTTGCATCGGGTGCTGAGGATAGCGGTATCCGTCTCGATGCCGCCGACGACAAGACATCGGTCATCAACGCCGTTGCGATACTCGGCTACGACCTGTCGGCCGATGACCAGACCAAAGTTTATGAGGAATTTCTGCGCGTTGCGGCCAAAAAAGCCATCGGCGCTAAGGAGCTTGACGCCATCGTTGCAAGCGTTGCCCTGCAGGTGCCTGCTACCTACAAGCTCGAAAACTACGTTATCAACAGCGGAAACGTTCTTTCCTCAAGCGCGCAGATCTCTATGACCAAGGACGGAGCCACCCTTAACGGAATCAGTACGGGCGACGGCCCCATCGATGCCGCATTCAAGGCGCTTGAGCAGATCATCGGCCGCCACTACGAGCTTGACGATTTCCAGATCCAGTCGGTCACCGAAGGTCAGGGGGCTATGGGTTCTGCTATCGTTAAACTGCGCAACGAGGGCAAGGTCTACTCGGGCAACGGAATTTCCACCGACATCATCAACGCAAGCATCCGCGCATACATCAGCGCGGTCAACAAGATCGTTTACGAGGAGGCACAGGCGTGAAGTTATCATTCTCAACTAAAGGCTGGCACGACAGCAGTTTTGAAGATTTCTGCGACGTAGCGCAGGAGTTCGGCTTTCAGGGCATCGAACTGCACAACATTCATAACCGCCTTTTTACCGACAAGGACGGCGCCTTTCACGACTATGCGGCCGCCGCTACCTCAAGACGTCTTTTTGAAAAGAAGCTCAAGCTGACCTGCATCGACACCATCTGCGACATCGGACAGAACACCGATGCCGCTGTCGATGAGATCATCACCTGCATTAACATCGCGAAATCGCTGAAAATTCCTTTCGTTCGACTCAAGGCCATCGAGGGCAACGAGAGTGCCGACACGGTTGCGCGCGTTCTGCCCGTTGCCGAGGAAGCAGGGGTCACCCTGATAATCGAGACGGTGGGCATTTTTGCAAATTCTGCCGCTCTGCGCGAGCTGCTCGACAGCTTTGCTTGCGACAATCTTGCGGCGCTGTGGAATATGTCGGCCGCCTATTTCACCTGCGGCGAGAAGCCCGACGAGGTTATAAAAAACCTCGGTGCATACGTCCGTCACGTCCATCTCAACGATGCAAAATGCACCGATGAGGGCATCGAGTTTTGCCTTTTGGGAGAGGGTGAGTTGCCTATCTCCGAGATGATGCTGGCTCTGCGCTCGGTCAACTTCGACGGATTTATCTCGCTGGTGTGGGACCCCATCTGGTGCGAGGAGCTCGACGATATGGAGATCATTTTCTCCCAGTTCGTCAGTTTCATCAAGCAGTTCAGCGACACCTCCAAAAAGGAGAAGACCCATTACTACAACAAGACCCGTACAGGCAAGTTCGTCTGGAAAAAGGACCTGCTGATCGACGCGACCTTCTCGGACGTGCTTGACAGAATGGTCGAGGACTTCCCCGACCAGTACGCATTCAAGTATACCACCCTCGACTACACCCGCACCTACAGCGAGTTCCGTGACGACGTCGACACCTTTGCGCGCACCCTTATCGCGCTGGGCGTTAAGGCGGGCTCCCACGTTGCCGTTTGGGCGTCAAACGTGCCCCAGTGGTACATTGCCTTCTGGGCAACGGTAAAGATCGGCGCGGTGCTCGTCACCGTCAACACCTCTTACAAAATTCACGAGGCGGAGTATCTTTTCAGGCAGTCGGACACCCACACCCTCATTATGACCGAGGGTGCAAAGGACACCAAGTACGGCGATATTATTGCCGAACTTTGCCCCGAGCTTGAGAACACCAAGTCGGGCAAGCCCCTCCACGCAAAGCGGCTCCCCTTCCTGCGCAACGTCATCACAGTTGGCTTTAAGCAGAAGGGATGTCTTGA
>JAZQID010000076.1:0-19314 GCA_045540915.1 Acutalibacteraceae bacterium | reverse complement strand
ATCTCAATGACCTTTTCAAGATCGTCGGCAACGATTATCTTGCCGTTGTTATCGATGGATTCGCGGGCGATTTCGGCACGCGAAAGCTGAGGTATCTGCACCTCAAGCTCGGCCTGAACCGCCTTGGCAAGCTCGTAGGAGTCGGTGACGAGCACCGCGCTGGCCAGCCTGTCGTGCTCAGCCTGAGAAAGCAGGTCGGCGGCCGCGTGCTTGGGGTCGGTCTTTGAGTCGGCGACGATGAGTATCTCGCTGGGGCCTGCTATCATATCGATGGAGACCTGACCGAAGACCTGTTTCTTCGCCTCGGCAACGAAGGCGTTGCCCGGACCGACTATCTTGTCGACCTTGGGTATGCTCTCGGTGCCGTATGCAAGGGCGGCTATGGCCTGTGCACCGCCGACCTTGAATATTCGGTCGACACCTGCGATACGTGCCGCCGCAAGAATGACAGGGTTGACCTTACCCTCAGCGTTAGGAGGGGTCACGATGACGACCTCGCGGCAACCTGCGATCTTGGCAGGAATGGAATCCATCAGCACGGTCGACGGATATGACGCCGTACCACCGGGTACATAGAGGCCTGCGCGATCGACGGGTATTACCTTCTGGCCGACGACGATGCCGTCCTCGTCATTTATGATAAAACTGTTCCTGACCTGACGCTCGTGGAATTTGCGGATATTGGCGGCCGCCTTTTTGAGAATTTCGATGAACCTATCCTCAACCGAGGCCATAGCCTCGTCTATCTCCTGCTCGGTGACCTGCAGGCAGTCAAGCTCCGCTTTATCAAACTTCTTGCAGTATTCGAAGAGAGCTTCGTCCCCTCTTTCTCTTACGTTCTTTATGATATCGGCGACGATGTCACCAACGTTAACGGTGGGGGTAACACGGGCGAAAACGTCCTCATTTGATACCTCGCCGTACTTAAGTATGCTGATCATTTGGTCTCCTCCAATTGCGCCGCTATCGAGCGCACAACTTCGTCTATTTCCCTGCTTTTGAACTTATACCCCGACTTGTTGGCAATCAGCCTTGCGCTGATGGGTACCACCGTTTCAACAACCGTCAGGTCATTCTCCTTGAGGGTGGTTCCCGTTTCAACGATGTCGACGATAACATCCGAAAGCTCAAGTATGGGCGCTATCTCGATGGAGCCGTTGAGATGAATAATATCGATATCCCTGCCCTTTGAGAGATAGTGGTTGCCGGCAATGTTGGAGAACTTGGTGGCGACCCTGAGGGTACGCGAGGGGTCGTCGCGGAAGTCCTTCTTGGCCGCGACTGCCATTCGGCATTTGCCTATACCGAGGTCGAGCAGTTCATAGATATCAGGCTCATACTCGAGCAATATATCCTTGCCCGCTACGCCGATGTCGGCCGCTCCTCTCTCAACGTAGATGGCGACGTCCGACGGCTTGACCCAGAAGTAACGCACACCGCATTCTTCGTTCTCAAAGATGAGCTTGCGGTTATTCTCTTTTATAGACGGACAGGGAAAGCCCGCCTTTTCAAACATATCGTATACCTTTTCACCCAGCCGTCCTTTCGGCAAGGCAATATTAAGCATTGTCTTCAACTGTTTCCACCTCGCCGTCGGTAAGCTTTATCAAGCGTCGGTATTTGATGTCGTCGGGTATCTGCTTTTGCACAAGCAGGCTCTCACCCCTTTGGGCGATAAGCTTGGTCTGCTTCTCAATATCGGCAAGGGTGCAGGTGCCGTCATATATCAGCAGGTTGTCCACGTCAAAATCCGCCTTAGTGCGCACCGACTGCTCGAACATATCGAGATATACGGCAAAGCCGATGGCGCGCGAGCTCTTTTTCATCTTGGTCATCAGAGTGTCGTACTGACCGCCCGAAAGCACGCTGTTAGGAATGCCCTGAGCAAAGCCCCTGAAGACGAAGCCGTTGTAATAGCGGATATCGCTGACTATGGAGAAATCGATGCGGAAGATATCCTTTTGCTCGCAGGAGTTGAGAGCGTTGGCGATCTCCGCAAAGTCGGCAAGCGTCTTTTCCTCCACGATGCCCGAAAGCATTTCGGTCACCTGAGAAAGCACCTCGTCGATGGTGCCGTAGAGGGACACCAACCTTTTCAGCAGGGCTGCCTTATCCTGCCCTACTCCAAGGGAGTCGCAGACGGAAGTCAGCTCGTGGGCGTTCTTCTCGCCGATAAGGTTGAGCACCCGCGCCTTCTCTTCGTTGGGGATGCCAACGTAGCGGAGCAGGTCGGAAATGATACCCAGATGGGAAAACTCAAGTATGCAGTTCATTTCGGTGCAGGCAAGGCTGTCGGCGGCCAACTTCAGCACCTCGTAGATGCAATAGCTGTCGATATCTCCCATCGCCTCAAGTCCCACCTGCATTATCTCCTTGAAGGAGTGGGTGCCCTTTGACACTCGGTAGACGTTCTCGTCATAATAGAGCTTCTGCACCGCATTGCAGTCGTCTTTGGTGTTCTTGACGATGGAAAGGGTCACGTCGGGTTTTAGTGCCATCAGCTTGCCGTTGGTGTCGGTAAAGGTGATGACACCGTCGGATATAAGGAAGTCCTTGTTACGTGCATAGAGGTCGTACTCCTCAAATTTGTTCATCTTATATCTCGAATAGCCGTAGCTGTCGTAAAGCGAACGCAGGGCAAAAAGTATGCCCTCGCTCTGCTGAAGAGAGTTGACGTTCATTGCTGTTCCTCCTGAGATTTCAATCGTTCAATGGCGAGGGCGTAGCCTCCGCTTCCGTAGTTGAGGCATTTGCTGACTCTGCCTATCGTTGCGGTGCTGATGTCGACCTGCTCGCAGATCTTCTGGTAGCTGAGTCCGTTTTTCAGCAAAATGGCGGTGTCAAGCCGTTGCGCCATATCCTGAAGCTCCTTTACGGTGCACAGGTCCTCGAAGTATGCGTAGCACTCCTCGACCGTCTTGAGATTTAATATTGAACGGAACAATTGGTCCATTGATTGTGAATGAATACCCATATTGTGCCTCTCCTTTCGCGTTATCACTTTAGTATAGTAACACGCTAATTTGAAAAAGTCAACAACTTTTTGCCCTATTTTTCAGGAAAAACACCTTAACATTATATATCCTTTGTTCCCATATGACAAGATGCAGTTTTCGCTTGAATATTTTTACTGCTGTGTTATAATGAAGATGCGGTTAAAACCATTAAATTTTGAGGAGATGTGTAAAATGAAAAGAATTCTGTCATTATGCTCTGCGCTTATCCTTGTCTTCGCTTTTGCCGCATGTTCTAACGGTAACACCGCATCCTCAAGCAGCAAAAATGCAGACCCGAGCTCATCCGCCGACTCAACGGCGTTTGTAAAGCCTGAAAACTACGCATCAGTGGTGTTGGTAACCATCAATCCTCAGGTGAGACTATATCTTGATGAGGAAGGCACCGTTCTGGCCGTTGAGGCGGTCAACGAGGATGCCGACGCCATCAAGGAGGTCATTAACTTCGAGGATCAAAAATACGACGCGGTCATACAGGACATCGTCAACGTTGCCAACGACAAGGGCTACATAAAAGAGGGTGTGACCGTCAATATCGAGGTAAGCGAGGTTAAGACCGACAAGGTATCCGCGACCGAGATACTCAGCGGCTCTTCACAGGCCGTCGACAATGCTGCGACGCAACTGGATATTAACATCACGGTGGTAACCGAGGATAAAAGTTCTGCTCCCGTATCCTCTGAGCAGGCTCAGCACACCCACACCTATGCCAATGCGACCTGCACCGCTCCCAAGACCTGCTCTTGCGGTGCTACCGAGGGCAAAGCACTTGGACACAGTTACAGCAAAGGCGTATGCACACGATGCAATGAGGCTGATCCCAACTACAAGGCCACACCCGTATCTCAAAAGAGCGGTAAGTGGACCTTCAGATACGTTGTAGACGGTACTCTTTATAATGCGTCGCTGACTCTTTACGGCTCCTCTGAAGACTTGGAACTTGGGCTCGGCTTTGGCGATAGCTTCAGCACTCTTCCCGAGGATTTCCAAGAGGATATCAGGAAGGAAGGCGGCAGCGGCTACATCGTCTTTGAGGACAAGGAGTATTACGTAGGCAGAGGCACTGGTGACGGTTTGAAATCGGTTGCGGAGAACGGCAACACCGTTACCGTTACCGACCTTGAAGGCAACACCCTTCAGCTTACCCGTACAGGCGAAGACACGATGACGGTAAAGGCCTGTGCCGATTTTTCCGAGCTTGGAAAGGTCCCTGTCGGAACTGTACTGACCTTTAAGGCGTCTTAATAGATTATTCCAAACCTATAAAAGCATCGGTGGCCCGATCGGGACGCCGATGCTTTTGCTTATATATAGTTCTCCGTTACTCTTTTTTTGTTAACACGCCCGTTGAATCAACGAGGGCAAGGCCTACCCCTCTGCCGAAGTTGCCGCCCCGTCTGATGTAATCGATCAGCCGTCTTTGCATCGACGTATCGGCAGGCAGTCTGTCGGGGTCGCCGTCATAATCCATACCGAAGATGCGCCAGGCATCTGCAAACTTCTCGGTCTCAAACTCGTGTATCAGTTCAAAGTTATCGATAAACTCATAGGTGTTTGATCCCGCGTCGAACACCTCTTTATAGGGCGGATAGAAGAGCCACGAGCCGCAGGTGATGGGCAGGATGCCGCAGGGGGTCCTGTCCTTGAAAAAGTCATAGGCTCTTTCAAACGAGTCCTTGCACATCTCGGGTTTCAGGGGCCCCGATGACGGGATATGACAGGCCAAGGTGAAGTCGCCTCTTTTGACGGTATAGCCCTTTACCGTGACGTCGTCACGCTCAAATTCTGATAGGTTGAACTGCAATCTGCCAAAGGAAAATCGCTTCATTTCCAAGAAAAATTCATACCAAGCGACCGAGCTTATGCCGAAAACATTGTGTATCTTCAGGCACTCATCAAGCTTATACTTGACGTCCTTCATCGAGTCGTAGAATATTTCCCTTGAAACGCCTTCGCGGTCATACCTTTCGAGCAGGAATGAACTGCATTCCAAAACAAAGATCAGGTCAAGGGTATAACGATGCAGTTGGGCGGTTTCATATGAGTGAACAAGCTCAAGCGCTGTGGCAAAGGTGATATCGCCCTGCATATAATCTTTCGCAACATCTCCGATGCGGTCGGACGCCATCTCCCTGTAAGAGAGATACCGACTTTGCTGGGACTCGGTAAAGCAGATGTCGCTGAGCAGATCTTTAACTAACATTTCGTGCTCTCCCGTTAACCGATCAAATGTAGAAGTGGAAGAACCACGCGTTGCCGAAGGTCTCGTTAAAGGATTTTTCCTTCTTGTCAACGCAGACCTTGTAGACCTTTATAAGCGAGTGGTAATAGACGGCCATTATCACAACGAAAAGTGCCACTCCGCATAAAGCCCCCGTCAATATCTTAAAGGGCATCTCAAAGGGCACTATTATGCCCACTCCGCAACCGAGGACACTGTTGGAAATTATGCCGAGGATAACGAGATAGAGAGTCTCGCTGCTGAAGGCGTTTTTGGTTACAAAGCGGAAGGTCTTGAACTTGCCGTCAGCGGTTATGTAGGACTTTATCTTTTTGCGCAGGCAGTTGTAGAAGATGCCCTGAATGGTGCTTTTGGTCCGCTTGTCCCTGTCCACGCTCATCATAACGCTAAGGGTACGGCAACAATGCCAATAGACCTCCTTATATATCCTGTATCGGACGATTATAAGGGAGAAGAGGAAACCTATCAGGCCAAGGCCGATAAAGACGATGCCGCTTGCCAGAGAATCAAGGTTGTTGTCCGACAAAAGCGAGGGGAAGATAAATGCCAAGGCGGCAAGATAGATCATCAGCAGCTGGTCGCGCTTCGACTGCTGCAGGGACATCTCCTGCCATACTTTTTCGTGGGTGGCGTCAATGTCGAAGTCGACCGTTTCCTTAAAGATACCCTTGTCCACCTCGGTGTACTCGAAATCCTCTAAGATCACTTCCTGCTTTTTCCTCATTCTTTTCACTCCTCAAATATGATGGGCTCTTTTATACCTTCGGTTATGATAGAGTTTAGCTTTTGGTAGTTTTCCTCATTGTTGGCGGCGACGAGCACCATCTTTTTGTCATAGGTGAGCGGCTCGCCGTCGTAGCCTCTGATGATGCCTCCCGCTTCGGTTAAAACGAGGGCGGCCGCAGCGTAGTCCCACGGGCAGACCCGCATTTCGAAGTAAAGGTCGCAGACCCCCATCGCAAGATAGCACAGCTCCAGCGCACAGGAGCCGAACCGTCTGAAGTCACTGCACAGCGGATAGACCTTGAGCATTATGCCCGAGCAGATATCAGCCAAGTTTTTCTGATACGGGGTCAGCGAGGTGCAGAACAGGCTGTGGCTGAAGTCCTTGTCCGAGGTGTGAATCCTCTTGCCGTTGCAAAAGGCACCCTCCCCCTTTATCGCGGTGAAAAGCAGGTTCAGGTTAGGCGCGTAGCATACCGCCAACACCGCCTCGCCGTTATGCACCAACGCAACTGAGATGAGGCAGTTGGGTATGTTACGCGAGAAGTTGGCCGTTCCGTCGATGGGGTCGATGACCCACAGGTATTCGTCGCCCGTTCTCTGCAGGTTTTCCTCCTCGGCCAAAAAACCGGCCTGTGCAAGCACTTTTTGCAGTCGGTGCTGTAAAAAGCGCTGAATGGCAACATCGGCATCGGTGACAAGGTTGGTGGCGTTGCCTTTTTCAGCAACAGTTGCGGCGCCCTTTCGGAATATCCGAGCCGCCTGCTTTACCGCCTTGACGGTTTTCCTCTGTATGTCAAATAGATTCAAATATCTCGCCCCTTTTAGATTTACAATAATAGCATAGCACAAAGCGACGCCGAAATCAAATGTTGTTTTTCAGTTTTCGGGTGCAAAAAAGCCACCCGAGAGGGCGGCTTTTTTATAGTGTGGGTTTACTCCGCATTTTCTATTACACGCAGAATTATCTCATTTAATTTATTGACCTGCCAGTCGGTAAGCTTTACCTGACCCTTATCGCAACGGGCATATCTTTCGGATATGTTTATGCCGTATTCAACGCCCGTCTTGAGCCGTACCGTATATTCGGCGGCGCACATGCAGACCTCCATCGGATCGTAATCAAGGTTTACGAGTATGTCGGCCATTGTAGCGGCATCAGCATCCGAAAGATCAAGAACCGTTCTTTTGTGTTCGGGATAGTAGCAAAGCGTTGGTTGGACCTCCAAGATATGAGAGGACGAGGTCTGCTCCGGTTCCGTCCGACCGCCCTCATCGGCAACCGATCTGCCGTCAATATACACCTCAATCTTATCGGCAGAGCGAGGGGCATTCACCTTGTCTATCTCGAGTATAATATGCCACTGAGCCATATCGCAGGTGCCTGTCTCGGGGACTATCGACCTAATATTCACGCGGAATTCGCCCGATGCGCTTAATGTGACACTATCCACAATATGCCGTATGGAACCGCTGCCTTCTTCAATGACTATGAGGACAAGCGCTTTCTCCCCGAAAAATTCGGCATCATATTTATCACAGGCATCAAGGAAGCCTATCGTTCCGTCGGATGCGGCGTCCTTTCTGCGCTCAAGGTTAAACCTGTCCTTATTGGATTCATAGTAGCCATTGAGTTCGTCGGCCGAGCTGACGACCGTTAAGATGGGATAGGACGATATGTCGGCCTTACTTCCCGTGCGGATATATTTCGCGTTGAAGCCGAGGTAGGTTTTTTCATACGAATCTTTGGGACGGCCTTTGCGTTTTACGGTAAATTCCGCCGACAAATTGCATTTGGTATATTTGCCGTCCTCTATTCTGCAATCGGTCACAAAGCGGTATTTGCCGTTCTCGGAAATGTCAAAGGTATCTGTGAGGTCATACGTTTTTTCCTCTGTTGTATACCATTTCAAAGAATAACCGATAGAGGCAAAAACGAGGGTATCAATTTTTTTGCGACTTACCCACTCGCCGTCTCTCTCAAGCTCGATAGAATAGGAATCGCCGTAGGTGATCTCTTCAATGGTGTCATTTATCCATTCGACCTCGAACTTGACGTTGTTGTCATCCCAGATGATGTTTTTTATCCTGATGTTTACACCTTCAACGTCGGTAGAGGTCTCGCCCAACTCAACGGTTGCGGTATCAAGGCGTATCTTCTCACCCTGAGACACATCCTCGCGGCAGGCACAAAGGGTTGTAAGAAGCATAAGAGAAATTAAAATCGCGGTTATCCGTTTCATTCGGTTTCCTCCTTTCGCTTTCGGCTCAGAATTGAGCCGCGTCTTGTCGTACAGCTAACAGTATAAACCTACCGTAATTATTATAGCATATTCCGCTGTTGCAGTAAATAGGTTTTGAAGGGATTTTTACAAAAGGAAAGAGTGACGAATCGCGAGCCAAAAGCATACATCATTTGACACACTTTTGACACACTTTTTTGATATTTTAGGCCGATTTCCAAAAGTACAAAGATCGGCGCGAGGGTTCAAATCCTCGCCTTAGTTGAGCATAACAAAAGAGCCGCCCTCTTGGACGGCTCTTTTGTTATGGCGCAGAAAGAGGGATTTGAACCCTCGCGCCGGTTACCCGACCTACTCCCTTAGCAGGGGAGCCCCTTCACCACTTGGGTATTTCTGCAAGTGTTGGTGTTGTGCTGTTGCCAACGATATATATTACGGCGTTGCCGATTGGTTCGGTTGGCGGAGAGGATGGGATTCGAACCCATGTGAGATTGCTCTCAAACGGTTTTCAAGACCGCCTCGTTATGACCGCTTCGATACCTCTCCATCGTTTTGCAGTGTACAATATGATAGCACACCTATTCCCCTCTTGTCAAGTGCCAAATTCAGTTTCTCCTCTTTCATACAAAAAATTACGAAAAAATTGTTTAAGACCCGTAGACACACGGAATTTTTTTGTGTATAATAGCCTCTATGATAGTCATTTAGATCCTCGATTTTGTTATCAACACTTTAAGCAACGTCAAAGCGAATCTATATTACTTCAAAGGAGATTGCCAAGATGAAAACACTCTACTCAGGTAAAACGAAGGACGTTCTTCTCGACGAGGAGAAAAATATTGTCAACTTGTTCTTCAAGGATAGCATGACCGGTGAAAACGGCGTATTCGATCCCGGCTCAAACACCGTCGGCGGCAGCGTCGAGGGCAAGGGCAAGGTCGGTCTTACCATCTCCAAGTATTTCTTCGAGCTGATGGAGAAGAACGGTATCCCCACCCACTACATCAATGCCGACATCGACAAGGGGCTGATGCAGGTTCGCAACCTGACCGTTCCGAAGCTTGAGTTCGTTCTCCGTTACTTCACCGCAGGCAGTATGTGCCGCCGCTTTACCTTGGACGAGGGTATCGTTTTCGATCCCGCATACGCCGAGGTTACCCTTAAAGATGACATTCAGGGCGATCCCCTCATCAGCGAGCGTCTTTGCATTATGAAGGGCCTTCTCAAAGAGGGTCAGTATGACGAGGCTCTCGACATCCTTGCCCGCGTTGGCGAGGTGCTCAAGAAGGAGCTTGCGCCTCTCGGTCTCACCCTCATCGACTTCAAGATCGAGGTCGGTTACGACGAAAACGGCAAAATGTACGTCGCCGACGAGATCACTCCTGACATCTGGCGCGTGCGCGACGAGAACGGCAACATTCCCAACCAACTCGACTGCTCAAAGATGCTTCTTGAGAGAATGGGCTTATAATAACTACTTCAAGGTGGCAGAACAATTCTGTCACCTTGCTTTTTTACCAAAAAAATTAAAAAAAACCTTTCTGTAGCCATTGAAAGTAAGATCAAACTGTGCTATACTTTATTATCATTTTAATATTATATGGGGGAATTACAAATGGATCTGTGCAGACGTCCCGAAAACATGGAACGCATCACAACTAAAGAGCTCGCTGACCGCTTCATCGACGAGCAGGTTGCCGCTATTCGCGAGCAGGTAGGAGACGGCAAGGTGCTGCTTGCCCTTTCAGGCGGTGTCGACAGCTCGGTGGTTGCCGCTCTGCTTATCAAGGCCATCGGCAAGCAGTTGGTCTGCGTTCACGTCAACCACGGCCTTATGCGCAAGGGCGAGAGCGAGCAGGTTATCGAGGTCTTCAAGAACGGTCTGGATGCCAACCTTATCTACGTTGATGCTACCGACCGTTTCCTTAACCTGTTGGAAGGTGTTTCTGCCCCCGAGACCAAGCGTAAGATAATCGGCGGCGAGTTTATCAAGGTCTTTGACGAGGAGGCAGGCAAGCTTGAGGGCATCTCCTTCCTCGCACAAGGTACCATTTATCCCGACATCCTCGAGAGTGACGGCGTAAAGGCGCATCACAACGTCGGAGGACTGCCTGAGGATATGCAGATGGAGCTGGTTGAGCCGGTCAAGCTGCTTTACAAGGATGAGGTGCGCGTAGTCGGTTCGGCACTCGGTCTGCCCGATGAGATGGTCAACCGTCAACCCTTCCCCGGCCCCGGCCTCGGAGTGCGTTGTCTTGGAGCCATCACACGCGACCGCCTGCACGCTCTGCGTGAGGCTGATGCCATTCTCCGCGAGGAGTTTGACAAGTGCGGCCTTGCAAAGAAGGTGTGGCAGTACTTCATCGCGGTGCCCGACGTCAAGAGCGTCGGTGTAAAGGACGGTAAGCGCTATGAAGGCTGGCCCGCGATCATCCGCGCCGTCAACACCAAGGACGCTATGTCGGCCACCATCGAGGAGATCCCGTACGAGATCCTTCACCGCATCACCGACCGCATCACCCACGAGGTCGACGGAATCAACCGCGTCCTCCTCGACCTCACCCCGAAGCCCATCGGCACCATCGAGTGGGAATAAAGAGAATAATACTAAACGGCTTGGAAGTTCACACTCCCAAGCCGTTTTTGTTTAGCCTTTTTTACTTTTCAATCCAGCCCTTAGACCAAGCGAACAGTAATTCTGACATTTCCTTAAACTCAACAGCAGAGCCGTTCTTCAATCTTAAAAAGGTGTCAACTATCACACGTTCCTCAGGGTCAACAAACCGTATCAAATCTGTTTGGCGACCGACATATTGTCCCGTCTGCTTAAAGTAAATTGCCTGCACTACAAAGGACGCGGATTTATACAGTCCTATTAAGATATCTTCACTTTTTTCATACAACATATTATGTACACAGCCGTGAAATATATTGCACGCACCCAGCTTGATTGCTCTGTCAACAGCACTTTCATCTATCAAGGGCAATAATTCATCAAGGCTTCCTATGATTGACCTTGTGTCATAATAGAATTGAAAAAGGTCTGAAGGCTCCCAGTTCATAATTTCTTTTTTTCCTGAGATGAAGCCGCAGGCCAGTTCCCTATGCGGCAGGGTGTCCAGCATTGCGTTATAGACACCGACATCGTCTGCCGACAATTCATCAAGGATGACTACAACGTCAATGTCGCTTGAGTCTGTCGCCTCGTTGCGTCCGTAACTGCCCTGCAGTCCGACAAACCACACCCGTTCTCCAAAGGTTTCAGTTAATGCCCGCAAAAAGCCATCCATCCAAATCGAGATATCTATCACTTCTATCCCCCACAAAGTTTTAATATCCCTTATTATATCACATTATCAGGTGCAAGGAAAGGATTTAAGCTTCTTTTTTTCATTGACAAAGCCAATACTTCGTGTTATGATGTATTACACGAAAGGAGGTATGGTATGGACATACAGTTGAAGCGCGGACTTTTGGATGTGTGCGTTTTGGCGGCCATCAAGGACGAAGATTCATACGGCTACAAGATAATCAAGGATATGAAGCCCTACATTGAGCTGTCCGAGTCAACCCTGTACACCATTCTCAAGCGCTTGGAAACAGCCGATATGCTGACCGTCCGCACCGCAGAGCACGGCGGCAGACTTCGCAAGTATTACCATATTACCGATTTTGGACTCAGGCGCATCGAGGATTTCAAGGGCGAGTGGAAGGAAATCCTTTCTATATATCGATTTGTAACCAAGGAGGGTGACGATGAATAAGCAAGAGTTTCTTGAGCAGCTGCGCAACGGGTTGTCGGGCTTGCCCCAAAACGACATTGAGGAAGGTCTGACCTTTTACAGCGAAATGATAGACGACCGAATGGATGAAGGTCTCTCCGAAGAGGAAGCGGTTTCGGCAATTGGCTCTGTTGATGAAATTGTCAAACAAGTAGTAGCAGATATTCCTCTGGCGAAAATCGCTAAGGAAAGAATTAAACCTAAAAGACGGCTGAGTGCGGGAGAAATCGTACTTTTGGCTCTCGGCTCGCCGATATGGTTCTCATTGGCCGTCGCCGCATTTGCGGTAATTCTTTCGCTCTACGTTTCCCTGTGGGCCGTGATAATTTCCCTATGGACCGTCTTCGGCTCACTGGTCGGTTGTGCTATCGGCGGTGTTGCGGCGGGTGTCGTGATTACATTTACCGACAGCGTTCCGTCGGGAATTGCTATGCTTGCCGCAGGACTTGTTTGTGCGGGGTTAACGATATTCTTCTTTTACGGATGCAGGGCGGCGACAAAAGGAACCCTTGCACTTACGAAGAGAATTGCCCTTTCCATCAAGAACATATTTATTAAAAAGGAGGAGGCATAAATGAATAAGAGGACGAAAATTTGGCTTATAGTTGCGGCTTCCCTTCTGGTGAGCGGTTGTTTAATTTTCGGAGGTGTGATGACGATGCTTAAGTGGGATTTTTCGAGATTGTCGACGGTCAAGTTTGAGACTAACGACTATGTAATTACCGAAGGCTACAAGAACATATCCATCGAGACCGACACCGCAGACATCAAATTCCTGCCTGCCGAGGACGGTCAAAGCAAAGTGGTCTGCTATGAGCAGAAGGATATGGCCCACTCGGTCGAGGTGGTCGACGGTACCCTTGTGATAAGGTTGGTCGACACAATAAAATGGTATCAGTATATCGGCATAAACTTTGCCAGTCCCGCTATAACGGTCTGTTTGCCCGAGGCTGAATACGGTACACTTCTGATAAACGAGAGCACGGGTGACATCGACCTGCCGAATAATTTTAGTTTTGAGAGCATCGACATTACGGTAAGCACAGGAGACGTCGAAAGCTACGCTTCAGCTTCAAAGGATATAAAGATAAGGACCAGCACCGGTGACATTCGTGTTGAAAAGGTATCGGCCGATGCCATCGACCTTTCGGTTTCGACCGGTAAAGTGACCCTTTCCGATGCAACCTGCGAGGGCGAGGTCAAGGTCAAAGTGTCTACGGGCAAAGCATATCTTACTGACGTTAAGTGCAAAAATCTTACATCAAGCGGCAACACGGGAGATATATCGTTGAAGAACGTGGTTGCGGCTGAAAAGCTCTCGATAGCCAGGAGCACTGGTGACGTCGATCTCGAAAAGTGCGATGCCGCTGAGATTTTTATTGAAACCGACACGGGCG
Source organism: Acutalibacteraceae bacterium (assembly GCA_045540915.1). Lineage (GTDB taxonomy): Bacteria > Bacillota > Clostridia > Oscillospirales > Acutalibacteraceae > RGIG2206. The sequence goes on along the minus strand of JAZQID010000076.1, from coordinate 5,913 downwards.
ACGTTAAGGGCAGCCTGCTTACCGATAAGATATTTATTGCTAACACCGACACGGGCAGGATCGACGTACCCAAGACAACGACAGGCGGAATATGCGAGATAACCACCGACACCGGTGATATCAGAATTGACGTGGAAAATTAGTTCGGTGCCATAACTCTGCTCTTGCAAAACAATTATAATTAGATAGTATTGCAACTTTATGAACTATTGTAGTGTCAGGAAATTTCAATCTCCTGACACTGCTTTTTATTACTGATAACGAAAATATCAGTAATAACTTTTTGTTTATAAGTATCAATTTTTAGTTTTAGAATAATTTGAATTGACAAAAAGATAATTGCACATTATAATTATAATATACTCGATACAAAGAAGTGGGGTTAATATGAAGTTTAGTGCTGAGAAAAAGCAATCAATCTTTTTATATTTATTGGAAAAAATATCATTAGGTGAAAAAAGCGTTTCGAAAGTTGTGTCAGACGCCTTTGGAATAAGCCAGAACACAGTGCACACATACCTAAATGAATTGATACTCGATAATGTAATTAAAAAGGGTAAGAGGGGTCAATATCAATTAGTAACAAAGCAGTATGAATACAATTTAAAAAGAAGCGACGGAGATTTGGATTCTGATATGCACGCATATAATGTGTGTCTCAAGCAACACATTTCTACATTAAATGATAACGTTCAACAAATATGGAGTTACGCCTTTAGCGAAATGGTCAACAATGTTATTGATCATTCTGAGTCCGAAAGTATGCAGGTCACAGTCGCCCAGAATTACCTGAAAACATATGTGGCTATATTTGATAACGGAGTTGGCATTTTCGAAAAAATAAAAAATTACTTTTCTCTTGGAAGTTTAGATGAAGCAATTTGTGAACTGTTTAAGGGCAAATTAACTACTGATGCGCATAATCATTCAGGAGAAGGGATATTTTTCACCTCGAAAATGATGGATGTTTTCCTAATTTCATCCAGTAAAAAGATTTTTACAACATCGAAATATAATAACGATAATATTATTGATATGGATGAATCTCAATCGGGCACATGTGTATTTATGTCCTTATCAAATTTCTCACATAAAAATGCTAATGAGGTTTTTGATTTATATTCAAATGTTGACGGAGGTTTTACCAAGACACGTATTCCTTTGAAAAATATATTTGATTCTGCTCCTGTGTCTCGTTCGCAAGCAAAGAGAATTTGCAACCGGTTAAATAATTTCAAGGAAGTAATTATTGATTTTGATGATATTGATTGGATGGGACAAGGTTTCGCGCATCAATTATTTGTTGTCTACCAAAATTCAAACCCTCAAATCACACTAACCCCGATCAATATGAACAAAAGTGTAACCAATATGTATAACCACGTCATTAACACATTATAGATAAAACTTCAGAACAAAACAGGCTTGGAGTCGGTTGATTCCAAGCCTGTTTTTTAATGCAATTATACTGATACAAAGCGCCTACTTGCGTGTGGGTTTGACATTTACATTCGGGTTGATTTTTCCTGTAATTGCTCCGTTCTCGTCTTCAAATGCTTTGATATTCTCCCTAATCAAAACAAGCACATGACTGTTTACGCTTCTGCCCTCATAATCCGCAATATACCCGATTTTTTCCAGCATTTCTTCCTCAATTCTTATCGATACGCTCTTTACAGCCATAAAATCACTCCACAACAAATATATTGTATATTTATTTTATGTTGATTTTGTGCTACAATGTTCAAAATAGATATGCAGTATATCTAATATTTGGAGGAGATATAATGGAATTCAAGTCGACGGGTGTTTGCTGCTTTGTAGGACACAGGCAAATTGAAGTAAGCGAAGAACTTATTGATAGATTAAGTAGTATAATCGAGGATCTTGTTTTAGTCAGGAATGTAGACACCTTCATTTTTGGCAGTAAGAGTTTGTTTAACAGTTTGTGCTATGAACAGGTTAATAAAATTAAAGAAAAGCACCCCCACATAAACAGAGTTTATGCAAGGGCTGAATATAAGGAAATCAGCGTTGATTACAGAAACTATCTTTTAAGCCTCTACGAAACTACCTATTACCCTTCAAAAGCGGTCGGAAAGGCGGCTTACGTCGAGCGAAATCGAGATATGATTGATAAAAGTGAATTTTGTGTTTTTTATTATAATGAAAATAATAAGCCAATCAACAGAAAAAGTGGCACAAAGTTAGCTCTTGATTACGCAATCAGAAAGAAGAAAAAAGTAATTGTGCTGCCGTAGTTGCAAAACAGGCTTGGAGTCGGTTGATTCCAAGCCTGTTTTTCTACTGTTTAGTTTTCTTCTGCTTCCTTTTTCTTAAGTCCGAAAACAGAGGTGGAGACGATTCCTCCGCCGCTTACGAAGAGAAGCGCGAACCACATCCACAGGTTGCTGTTATCACCCGTCTGGGGTGCAACAGGTGTGGGTGTCGGGTCAACGGGAGGAGGCGTGGGAACGGGGTTGTCGGCCGTTGTGGAGACCTCATTGGTGGTGTAGGTGTTGTTGCCCTCGACCACTGTGGCCTTGTTGGTGATATTGGCGCTGACTACGTCACCGACGGTTACCTCAAAGGACACGATTACGGTCGACCACGCGGCCACCTTTTCGATGTTCCAAGTGATCTCGCCGTTTGCATATACGCCGTTGTTGTCGGCTGAGCCCTCAACATAGGCGGTATGCTCGGGAATCTTATCCTTAATAGTTACCGAAACTTCCTCGCCGCTTGCGTTGGTGTAGCTGATGGTGTATACCAGCTTGTCGCCTGCTTTGACCTTCTTGCCGTCGATGCTGACGGTGGGGTCATCTGCAAGGAATACATCCTTCTTGGCCGGCTCGTCAACGGTATGGTTTACGACCTCGTTGGTATTGTAGGTATTGATACCGTCGCGGATAACCGCAGTATTGGCAACGATGGCTTCGGCCTCGTCAACCTTGACATCGAAGGAAACGGTTACGCTCTCGCCCTTGGGCACATTCAGCAACCAAGTGATATGCTCGCCTGCATAGGTGCCGCCCTTGTCGGCTGAGCCGTCAACATAGGTGGTATGGGCAGGGATGGTGTCGACGATGTCGACCTCTACGTCCTGACCGGTGTAGTTGGTGTAGGTGATGAAGTAGGTCAGGATGTCTCCTGCCTTGACCTTCTTGCCGTCGATGTGGGTGTCGGTGCTGCCCTCAAGGTAAACTTCCTTCTCGGTAGCCTCATCGAAGGTGGCGTTGGTGAAAGAAACCTCTTCGGTAGCGGTGTTGGCAAGGTGGCTCTCGCTACCTGTGATGCCGACGGTCAGGTTCTCAACCCTTACAAGAAGCTCCCCTGTTCCGACGTCGCTGATCTGCACGCGCAGGTTGTAATGTGTTCCGTCATAGACAATATTGGATATCGGATCAACGGTAGCGTCTTCTACAATTACATAGAAGTAGCTGCCGGTCTCGCTGAAGGTAAGCTCGTCAAATTCGAACTTACCGTCAACATTCTTTCTGGTAGCAACCAGCTCAGTAGAAGTACTTGTGATATCAAAGGTGCTGTCGGTCTTATAGAGTTTGAAGGTAAAGTCGTTGTTAGTCAACGGCAAACCCTTCAAAGTCTTGGTGCCCTTGAAGGTGACCTTTGCATCGGTAGGATCGTAGACGTTGATGAACTCGAGCTTCTCGTCCGAGGAGTTAACGTCAGGAAGGAATCCTGTCGCTTCAAGAACGCTGCCTTTATCTTCCACCTTGACGGTGAACTTGATCTCCTTGTCTGAATAGGTAACGCCGGCGACGTTGCCCTTCACTTCCTTGATGATATAGTTGTGGATACCTGCAGTTGTGTAGTTAAGCTTGCTGAAGGTGAAGGTTCCGTCAACCTTGTTGGTGACTACTTCAACCCGATGAGCCTCATCCACCTGATCCTCATAGAGTGCAAAGTGGAACTCCCCTGCCTTCATTGCGCGGCCTGTCAAGTGCTTGATACCGCTGATGGTGTACTCGGTGGGGGTTACGGTGTAGACGTTGTTGAAGGTAACGGTGTTGCCTGTAGCATCCTCGAAGTAATAGGTTGCCTCAAGCTCGCCCGACTCAAAGTTGTTGGTAACCTCAACGACCAGATCGTAGATGGTAGAATCGTAGGTCACACCGGCTTCGTTGCCTTTAACCTCGACGACGTCAAACTCGTACTTTCCAATCTTGTCAAAGGTAAGTTCGCCCTCGAAATCAACCTTTCCGTCAGCGTCATTCTTACCTGAAAGCTTTTCAGTAGTAGTGCCGTTTTCGTAGACCTTAAAGGTGAAGGCATCTTTTTGAAGTGCCTTACCGATAAGATTCTTCTTGACTGCGGCATCAAGATCTACAGAAACATCGGTGGGATCATAGATGTTCTTGAAAACGATCTTTCCGCTGTTGCCGTCTACGGTTGCGGTCTCGTCGGCAGCGGTGTTCATGCCAACTATGGTGATTGTGGAGGTGAGGTTTCCGTTATCCTCTTTGACTGTAACGGTGACGCGGTACTCGGCTTTGGAATAGGCCCAGCCGTTTTTGTCACCCGAGTTGACCTCAGTAACGACGTAGTAGTAGGTACCCGCATTCTCATAGGTGGCGGTAAGACGTGCCTCGCCTGCCGCATCGGAGTAGACCGTAAGGGTGGAAGCGGCATTTCCCGTCAAGGCAACCCAGTTTGCATCGGTCTGAACCGCTTTGAACTCAAAGCCCGCCTTAGAAATATCGGGGTCACCCGACTTGTTGTCGACTACCTTTTCAATGTCGATGCTTACGGGTGCAGTGTGGTAGGTGTTGGTAAATGTGACCGCGTAAGATCCGTTGATATCTCTGTTGTTGAGATCGGTGACGGTGGCTACAAGCTGACCGTCGTTATCGGTGACGGTAACGGTGAAGGTGTAGAGGGTGCGGTCGTAGGTGACGTTTGCAACGTTGCCCTTGACCTCTACTACCTGATAGGCGTGAGAGCCAACCTCGTCATAGGTGATGCCCTTAAGGACATCCTCAATTTTGAAGGTCTTAGTTCCGTGCTCGTTAGCGGCATACTCTACCTTAGCGGTCTTGCCGTCGATGGCTACCCATTTGGCGCCATCCCACTTCTCAACGCGGAAATTGAACGAACCGCCATCGTGGTTACCCTCGGTAGCAAAGTTCTTAGTACCTGCGATATCGAGATCGACCGAAGTGGAATTCGGGGTGTAGGTGTTGGTGATGACCGCCGTAGCGTTAGCATCCTCGGGGATGACCACCAAGTTATCGTTATCCGCAGTTTCTCCCGAATGGTTGCGGGTACGATAGGCTACTGCGAAATTAGTGCCTGCTCCAACCTCGGTAACGGTTGCGTTTGTTCCTGCAGGCAGGCCGAGGATCTCGAGGGTCTGTCTTGCCTTGATGACAAGGTTCAGTTTTCCGTTCGGGTCAACGGTAACCTTATCGGTTGAAGTACCGTTGTCGACCGAGAATTCCTTGCCAGCAAGATCAGTTCCGACCGATACTTCAATGTTGAAGGTCTTGTTCAGGATGCTCTCAGGGATATTATGGTCGCTCTCCATCTCCTTGGTGATGAAGAGGTTGCCGTACTTGTAGGGTGAATTGGTAACGGTTGCAGCAACATACTGTGCCGATGTTCCGCTAATAGCCTCGCTCAGCGTGGGGATAGTGACCTTATCGGTCTTGGAGGAGACGTAGTAGGCGGCATCAACGGGAATTACCTCGCCGATCTCGCACTCGGTTCCGGCAGGTATGCCGCTGACATAGACCGTCTCGCCTGCTTTCACCTTTACGGTAAGGACACGGTTCTGATAGGTCGAGATAGTAGCCGTGACATCCTCTCCGTTGGCGTTCTTGACAACGGGAGTGGCATTGACACCTGCGGGCACTGTTACCGTCAGGTCATAGGTGTCGGTCGGGTTGCCGATGG
>JAZQID010000075.1:0-9040 GCA_045540915.1 Acutalibacteraceae bacterium | reverse complement strand
ATCTGCGCGGTATTGTCGTTGGTCTCGATGGAACGGGCAGGCTTGCCCTCTTCAAGATGGGCCATCAGCGCCTTGAGGAAGTCGACCTCCTCCTGCATACCCTTGTCGCCCTTAAGCAGCTTGCTGGCCTTGTCATAGCGGCGCTGCACCATTTCGATGTCGCTGAGAATCAACTCGAGGTTGATGACCTCGATGTCGCGCAGGGGGTCGACCGAGCCCTCGACGTGAATGATATCGTCACTTTCGAAGCAACGAACGACGTGAACGATGGCGTCGACCTCGCGAATGTGGGACAAAAACTTGTTGCCCAGTCCCTCACCCTTGGAGGCGCCCTTTACAAGTCCTGCGATGTCGACAAACTCGATGGTGGCAGGGGTAAACTTGTCGGGCTGATACATTTCAGCAAGCTTGTCAAGACGCTCGTCGGGCACCGACACCATTCCCACGTTGGGCTCAATGGTGCAAAAGGGATAGTTGGCCGACTGCGCACCTGCGTTGGTGATAGCATTAAAAAGTGTGGACTTGCCAACGTTGGGAAGTCCTACGATACCTAATTTCATAATATAACAAGTTCCTCTCCGTATAATTATAGGAGTATTATAATGCCTAATCGGGAAATAATCAAGCATTAAGGTTGACAAGAGGGCCTCTTTTTTGGTAAAATAAACTGATAAAATATTGCAACCGATAATTATGCTACCAATGGGAGTGATAATATGACGATGAGTATGACCGGTTACGGTCGGGCAGAAGGGTTCGCAGAGGGCTTTGACCTGACGGTTGAGATACGTTCGGTCAATCATAAGTTTTTTGAGTTTTCGGCGCGTATGCCGAGGAGTTTCGCCTTTGCGGAGGATAACCTGAAGAAGCTTTGCCAGTCCCGTATCAATCGCGGCAAGGTGGAGATGTTCATCAGCACCGTCAACCGCGACACAGGTGACGTAAAGGTGGAGGTCAACCACTCACTTGCCAAAGGCTATCTTAATGCGATAAAGGAGCTTGGCGAGACCTATGAGCTGGACAGCAACATAAATGCGCTCGCTCTTTCCCGTTTCCCCGACCTGTTCATCATCAGCCGCGATACCGTCGATGAAGAAGCGGTGTGGGAGGTGCTCAAGGAAACTGCCGACCGCGCCATAGATGCCTTCCTCGAGATGCGTGCCCGCGAGGGCGAAAAGCTTAAAGAGGACGTCCTTGCCAAAATGGACAGCATACTTGAAAAGGTCGCTGTCGTCGAGTCGCGTTCGCCCGAAACGGTTGCCGCCTATCGCGCCCGTCTGGAAGAGAAGATGCGCGACCTGCTCGGTGACAAGCAGGTGGACGAACAGAGACTTCTGACCGAAACTGCCATCTTCGCCGACAAGGTTGCCGTCGATGAAGAAACGGTGCGCCTGCGCAGTCATTTCAAGCAGATGCAGAGTATGTTTGAGCAGGAGGGACCCATTGGCCGCTCCCTCGACTTCTTGGTGCAGGAAATGAATCGAGAGACCAACACCATCGGCTCCAAGTCGCAGAACGTGGAGATAGCCCATATCGTCGTCGCAATAAAATCCGAGATCGAGAAGATCCGCGAGCAGATACAGAACATCGAATAGGCGGAGGCAGACAGTATGAAACTTATAAACATAGGCTTCGGAAATATGGTCGAGGCCGAGCGTCTTGTGGCGATAGTCTCGCCCGAATCCTCCCCGATAAAGCGCATCATTCAGGATGCAAGGGAGAGAGGCAAGCTTATCGATGCCACCCACGGCCGCCGTACCCGTGCCGTCATAGTCACCGACAGCGACCACATCGTGCTGACCTATCTGCAGTGTGAAACGGTGGCCAACCGCATTAACGATACCGATAACGAGCTGGACGAGGAGGATGAGATCGATGAATAAGGGAAACGCCTTCGTCCTGTCGGGCCCTTCGGGAAGCGGCAAGGACACGGTTATGAAGCTCGCTCTTGAAAAGGTGGGCAAGATGGAGTTTTCAATCTCCTGCGTCACCCGCGCCAAGCGTGGCAACGAGGCTGAGGACGGCAAGTATCGCTTTCTGAGCGTCGCTGAGTTTGAAGAGCTTTTGGCGCAAAACGCCTTTTTGGAGCACAATGTTTTCCTCGGCAACTATTACGGCACGCCTCGCAAGCCCGTTGAGGATGCCTTAAACGAGGGCCGCGATATCCTCATTGAGATCGACGTCAACGGCGCCGCTCAGATACGCAAAACGATGCCCGACGCGGTGAGCATCTTTATTATGCCGCCCTCCTTTGAGGTACTGCGCAAGCGTTTAAGCGGCCGCGGAACCGACGGCGAAGAGGAGGTCAACAAGCGCCTTGAGGAAGCCCTGCGCGAGATCGCCTGTGCTAAGGATTACGATTATGTTGTTGTCAACGACGACCTGAACGAAGCGGTGGAGGATGTATGTGCTATCATCCGTTCCGTCAAGTCAAGGTCTGAAAATATGAAAAATACTATCAATGAGGTGTTACAAAATGCTTAATCCCGCAATTGGAAAGTTGATCGAAAACTACGACAGCCGTTACCGTCTGGTACACGACGTTGCCGATGAAGCTCGCAAGATCTCTCAGGAGGCCGAGCAGAAGAATGAGATCATCGTTGAGAAGCCGGTTACTCTGGCCATCAACAAGATCGCCGCTGAGTGCGAAGAATAATTATCTGACCTAAATTATAAAAGGGAGGTGGCTTGTCGTGAAAAGGGCTGTGGTCGTAAGCGTTGCGGTAGACCAAACGGTCTTTCATTATGACAAGCCATTTGACTATTTATTACCCTTTGATATGGAAGAAAAGGGTCAGGTGGGCTGCAGAGTGCTTGTGCCCTTTGGACGCGGCAACCGCAAGCGTCAGGGCATAATTCTCGAGAGAAACGTTACCACCGATTTTGAAAAGCTCAAGCCGATAGCCTCGGTGCTTGACGATGAGCCTGTGCTCAGCGACGAGATGTTAAAACTGGTCGGCTGGATACGCGAGCACACCTTCTGCACCTACTACGATGCGGTAAGGTTGATGCTGCCCGCAGGCATAAATATGCGGATAGTTGCATCCTACCGCGCCCAAGAGGGACTTCACGCCGACAACCTGCCCGACGGGCTGAAGGATGCTGAGCGGCTGATGCTGTCCTACCTTATCAACAGCCGTTCCACCGTAGAAAAAGGCCGCCTGCTTGAGTTGATGGAGCTCGATGCCGACAGCCGTTTGCCCGACGACCTTGTTGCCAAGGGGCTTGTGGTGCGGGTCGATGATGCGGTGCGCCGTGTCGGCGACGCAACGGTAAGAATGGCCCGCCTGAGCGACGATTTCGACCCCGACGGCAAATGGACCGCCAAGCAAAAGGCGGTCACCGAACTTTTGAGCGAGGTCGGCACCGCTTCTGTCAAGGAGATATGCTATTTTACCGGCGTTACGCAGGCGGTCATAACCGCCCTTGAGAAAAAGGGCGCCATCTTCTGCTACGATAACGAGGTCTACCGCACCAAATATGACGGCGCGACCAAGTCGGATGCGCCGATATCACTAACCGATGAGCAAAATGTCGCCTTTGAGGGCATAATGGATATCTACCGCGCCCAAAACGGCTCTGCCGCACTTCTTTACGGAGTGACGGGCAGCGGAAAGACGCAGGTCTTTTTGCGTGTCGTTGACGAGGTTGTAGCGCAGGGCAGGGGAGTCATCGTAATGGTGCCCGAGATATCCCTGACTCCGCAGACCCTCGGGGTCTTTAACCGCCGTTACGGCGGCAAGGTGGCGGTATTCCACTCGGCCATGTCGATGGGACAGCGCCTTGACGAGTGGAAACGTGTGCGAAAGGGCGAGGCCCTTGTCGCCATCGGTACCCGTTCGGCCGTTTTTGCCCCCTTTGACGACCTCGGACTCATCATTATGGATGAGGAGCAGGAGCACACCTATAAATCGGAGTCAACACCCCGTTTCCACGCCCGCGACGTTGCGCGATTCAGGTGCGCATACCATAAATCTCTGCTTTTGCTTGCATCTGCGACCCCGTCGGTTGAGACCTTCTCGGCCGCAATGAGCGGTCGCTATAAGATGTTCAGGCTGTCCAACCGCTACGGTCAAGCTCAGCTTCCGTCGGTGCACACTGTCGATATGCGTAAGGAACTCAGCGAGGGCAACACTTCGGCCTTCAGCCGCTTTTTGAAGATGCGTATCGGCGAGGCTCTCGATTCAGGACGGCAGACTATACTCCTGCTCAACAGGAGAGGGCACAACACCATCGTCACCTGCGGCAGTTGTTCCCACGTGATGACCTGCCCAAACTGCAGTCTGTCGCTGACCTACCATTCGGCCAACAACCGCCTGATGTGCCACACCTGCGGCTACTCGGTGCCATTTGCGAGCAAATGCTCCGAGTGCGGCGCCGAGCACATAAAATATTCGGGGGTCGGCACCCAGCGTGCCGAGCAGGAGCTTAACGAGCTTTTTCCCGAAGCGAGAGTGCTCCGTATGGACGCCGACAGCACTTTGGCGCGCAATTCCTATGACGAAAAGCTCTCCGCCTTTGCGCGCGGTGAGTATGATATTATGCTCGGCACCCAAATGGTCGCAAAGGGACTTAACTTCCCCAACGTCACCCTTGTCGGAGTGCTCGGAGCCGACGGCTCCCTTTACAGCGAGGACTACCGAAGCTATGAGAAGACCTTTTCTCTGCTGACACAGGTCATCGGCCGCTCAGGCCGAGGTGACGACGAGGGGATCGCCGTCGTGCAGACGGTCTCACCCGATAACGACATCATCTCCCTTGCCGCCGAGCAGGATTACGATAAATTCTACGAGCAGGAGATACTCACCCGAAAGGTGATGATATATCCGCCCTATTGCTCAATATGTCTGGTCGGCTTTGTCGGAGAATCGGCCGAGCAGACCCGAAAGGGTGCCAAACGCTTTTTGCAGGCCCTTGGGAACGCTAACAGCGACCGCTTCCCTGAAGTGAAGATGATAGTGCTCGGCCCTTCGCCTGCCGTCGTGCCCAAGGCCAACGGCAAGTACAGGTATCGCCTGCTGATAAAGACCCATAATTCTCGCGACTTCCGCGCTATGCTCTCGCAGGTGCTGCGCGATTTTTGTAAGGACTCTGCCAACAAGGATGTCACCGTTTTTGCTGACATCAATCCCGAAAATACATTCTGAGGTGTTAATGATATGGCTATTAGAAACATAATAAAAGAGGATGATGACCGTCTTTTCAAGGTCAGCCGTCCCGTCGAGAAGTTTGACGAGAGACTGCACTGTCTGCTTGACGATATGGCAGAGACTATGTATGCCGCCGACGGAGTGGGACTTGCGGCGGTTCAGGTGGGAATTCTGCGCCGAGTCGTAGTCATCGACTGCGGCGACGGAAAGCTTGAGCTTGTCAACCCCAAGATCGTCGGACAAAGCGGCAAGCAGGAGGCGGTTGAAGGTTGCCTTTCCTTTCCCCAGCAATATTTCGTCCTCTCCCGTCCCAACTCGGTCATCGTCGAGGCGCAGGACCGCTTCGGCAAGACCTTTAAGGTAAAGGGTGAGGGACTTAAGGCCCGTGCTTTTTGCCACGAGCTTGACCACCTTGACGGAGTAGTCTTCAAATCCAAAGCCATTTGTAAATACGAGGGGTAAAATTTTATGCGTTTAGTTTTTATGGGTACCCCCGACTTCGCCGTAGGTTGCCTTGAGGCGCTGATAAAGGCGGGTCATGACGTGGTCGCCGTATACTCTCAGCCCGATAAACCTGTCGGACGCAAGAGGGAAGTGTTGCCCACACCGGTCAAGCAGTGCGCCCTCGCTTACGGCATTGAGGTGCGCCAGCCGACCACTCTGCGCAACGCAGAGGAGACAGAGGCTTTGCGTGCCTTGGCGCCCGATGCCGTTGTCGTGGTGGCATACGGCAAACTGACACCCGCCGATATGCTGAAGGTAGCACCCTTGGGCTTTATCAACGTCCACGCATCCCTTTTGCCCAAGTATCGCGGAGCCGCCCCTATTCAATGGGCGGTGGTCAACGGCGAAAAGGAAACGGGAGTTACCACTATGCTTCTCAACGAGGGTGTGGACACGGGCGATATGCTTGAAAGGGCCGTCACCCCCATCGGCGAAAATGAAACGGCAGGCGAACTGTTTGAGCGGCTGTCGGTCTTGGGCGCCGAACTGATCGTTTCTACCCTCGAAAAGCTTGCAAAAGGGGAGTTGACCCCCGAAAAGCAGGACGAGGCGCAGGCCACCCTTGCCCCCATAATCAGCAAGGAAATGGCCCTGCTCGACTTTGCACAGTCGGCTGAATCGCTTTCAAATCTGGTTCGCGGTTTTAATCCGTGGCCGATTGCTTATACTATCCTTGAGGGCAAACGGCTCAAGGTCTATTCCGCGCGTGTCGGATCGACCGCCTCTGCACCTGCAGGAACCGTCACCAAGTCGGATCGCACCCTATGTGTCGCCTGCGGTGACGGAACCGAGCTCGAACTGCTCGACATTCAGCTTGAGGGCTCCAAAAGGATGCCTGCGTCCGAATGGCTTAAGGGACGTGCGGTTGAAAAAGGAACGGTCTTGGGCGCCCTTTAATTTCCAAGGAGGTCATTAAATGCCATTTTTCTATTATTACGGTGGCTATTTTAATTATTATCTGTTTATGCTCCCCGGCATCATCGTGACGCTCTGGGCGAGCCTTCGCGTGCGCTCTACCTTCAGAAAGTACTCTTCCTTCGACAATTCGCGCGGACTGACGGGTGCCGATGCCGCAAGGGCGGTGCTTTCGCAGTACGGAGTTGACGGAGTGCGTGTGGAACGTGTGTCGGGCAACCTTACCGACCATTACGACCCGAGGACCAACGTTATCCGCCTGTCAGAATCGGTCTATGACAGCCGTTCGGTAGCCGCCATCGGCGTTGCTGCCCACGAGGCAGGTCACGCGGCTCAGTATGCCGCCAACTACCGCCCTGTAAAATGGCGCACAGCACTTGTGCCCATCTGCAATTTGGGCAGTCAGCTTGCCTTGCCGCTTTTGATATTCGGCTCAATCCTCAATTTCTACGGGCTGATGGTGGCAGGTATTGCGCTCTTTAGTTTTTCGGTGCTTTTTCAGCTTGTTACTCTGCCTGTCGAATTTAACGCGAGCAGACGCGCACTCAAGGCCATTGAGGACCGCGACCTGCTCTACGGCGATGAGTACGTTGCGGCTCGCAAGACCCTTTCCGCCGCGGCGATGACCTATGTTGCCGCCCTTTTCCAATCCCTGCTTTCCCTGCTTTACTTTGTGCTTCGCGCAAGCGGCTCGAGGAGACGATGAACTATGCCTAACCCACGCCAGATTGCCGTAAAGGCACTCGTTTCGGTCGACGGAGAGGGCGGATATTCCAACATCGTCCTCGACCGCCTGCTCAAAGAGTCGGGACTTTCGGGGGCCGACTCTGCCTTGGCATCGGCACTCTTTTACGGTGTGCTCGACCGCAAGGTGACTCTCGACTACTGCCTGCGGCCATATTGCTCGCGCCTTCTTAATAAACTGTCGGCTACCGTTCTGAATGCCCTGCGTATTGCGGCATATCAGCTGCTCTATATGGATCGCATCCCGCCCTTTGCCGCCATAAACGAGTCGGTAAACCTCGTCAAACGCTCTAAGGACAAGTATGCCGCAGGGTTGGTTAATGCCGTTCTGCGAAGCCTTCAGCGAGGGGGAAAACATACCATCCCGACCGACCAAACGGCAACAGCACTTGCCGTTCGTTGCTCCTGCGAGGAGTGGCTGGCGCAAAGACTTATTGACGACTACGGCTTTGAAATTGCCGAGAGGATACTTGCTGCAGGTCTGGAGTCTTCGGCTACATATTTGCGTGTAAACACCCTGAAAACTACCGCCGATGAGCTTATCGGCGACCTTTCGGTTGAGGGACTTGAAGCCGAAAAGGTTGGTTTCGTCGAAAACGCGGTAAAGCTCCGCAGATCAAGTGCCGAAAACACCGAAGCCTTCAGAAAGGGCCATTTTCACGTTCAGGATCTGTCAAGTCAGCTCTGTTGCGCCGCTTTGGACGCTCGCGAGGGAATGCGTGTGCTCGACGTGTGCGCCGCACCGGGCGGCAAGACCTTCACGGTTGCCGAGCATATGCAGGGCAAGGGCGAGGTGATCGCCCGCGATCTGCATCCGCACCGAGCCGAGCTTATCAGAAAAGGCGCCGAGCGCCTCGGACTCGATAACGTCACCGCAACGGTAGGGGACGCTACCGTCTTTGACGAAGCCCTCGGAAGCTTCGACAGGGTCTTGTGCGACGTGGTCTGTTCAGGCATAGGTGTCATCCGCCGCAAGCCTGAAATAAAGTACAAATCCGCCTTTGATGCCGATGCCCTTTTCGAAACTCAACTGAAAATTCTGACCACCTCCTCGCGATACGTAACGAGGTCGGGTCTGCTTTTATATTCCACCTGCACCCTGCTCAAAAGGGAGAATCACGACGTCCTGACCGCCTTTTTGGAGCAGAACGATGACTTTTCCGTTGTCGGTGAGGAGACTACCTTGATGCCCTACGACAACACCGACGGATTTTATTTTGTATGTCTTAAAAGGAAGTGAGCCCTTGGAACTTTATGATTACCGTTCAATGACACTGCCCGAATTGGAGCAGGTGCTGGTTTCATTGGGCGCGCAGAAATTCCGTGCCAAGCAGTTTTTCTCCTGGCTTCAAAAGGGGGCGACCTCCTTTGACGAAATGACCGATCTCTCCAAGGACCTGCGCACCGCCCTTGCCGAAAAGGGCTACTTAGCCAACGCTCAGGTCGAGATGCGATTTGAGTCCAAGCTTGATGAGACGGTCAAGTACCTGTTCAAGCTCAACGACGGCCTGCTTATTGAAAGCGTGCTGATGAAATATCACCACGGGTACAGCATCTGCGTGTCAACTCAGGTTGGATGCCGTATGGGATGTCGCTTCTGCGCCTCCACCATCGACGGACTGGCCCGCAGTCTTACCGCATCCGAAATTCTCGCCCAGATCATGACCGCTCAGCGTGACAGAGGGGTCAGAATATCCAACGTTGTCCTTATGGGAATGGGCGAGCCC
>JAZQID010000074.1:0-10105 GCA_045540915.1 Acutalibacteraceae bacterium | reverse complement strand
CAACAAAGTTTGCGGCTTGTCGCAACTTCGTTTTTTGTCCTTGCGGACACAAAAAATTCAAACTCTTTTAAAATTTTGAGATATGTGTTGAATACCTAATTACTTCTTACTTTCCAAAAATCCGAGTAAATAAGAGAAAAGTGAAGAGTGAAGAGGTAATAGTGAAAAAGTAAAAATCCCCGTAACATACGTTACGAGGATTTTTGGTGGGAGAGGATGGATTCGAACCATCGAAGTCAGTGACAACAGATTTACAGTCTGCCCCCTTTGGCCACTCGGGAACTCTCCCATATTCAATTTGTCGGCTCGCGCCACGAATGGTATTATAGCACAGCACCTCTTCCCTGTCAAGCAATTTTTATCTTCATTTTCAATTATTTTATATCACCTCGCCGCACCGCCCTTTGCCCTTGACTTTACCCATTGAGTCGTTTATATTTGAAAGAGCAAGTTTTTACATCACAGGAGGTGACCGCCGTGATCCGCGGAGTTGTGTTTGACCTTGACCACACCCTCTTCGACCGCTACGCGACTATGCGGGCGGCCGCACCCTATTTCTTTAAGGAAGCGGGCGACCTGCTCCCTGAGGGCGTAACCAAGGAGCAATTTATCGATGCCCTATGCGATGCCGACCGCAACTTCGTCATCTACGGCTGGCCAGCGGTGTTTGACGCGCTGTGCAAAAGCGGTGTCCTACGCGACTCATATCCCTTCGAAGATTACAGCAGAGCTCTGCTCAGCAGTTTTTCCAAGGTTGCGGTGCCCTTCGACTTTGCAAAGCCAACCCTGCGCATCCTTCGTGAGAGAGGGCTGAAACTTGCCCTGCTGACCAACGGATTTGGCGAGCTTCAATGGAAAAAGTTGCGTATGCTCGGCCTTGAAAACGAATTTGACGCCACCCTCATGCTTGAAAAGGGAATGAAAAAGAAGCCTGAGCCCGAGCCCTTTCTCGCCATCGCTCAGGACCTCGGCATACCGCCCGAGGAGCTCATCTACGTCGGCGACAACCCCATCAACGACGTGCAGGGCTCACGCAACGCGGGCTACCTGCCCGTATGGGTGCGCACGACGGGGGTCTGGCCTGACGGTATCGAGCCTGCACCCTATGCCATCGACGACGTCAGCGAATTGCCCGACCTGTTAGATAGAATAAACTAAACGCCGCAAGGTTTTCCTTGCGGCGTTTTTCTGTTACATTAAGCGCGCTATTTAAGTTCGGCCTTGACCTCGTCGAAGGTGTCGGTCAGTTCCTTTTCAGGCGCCTTGGTGCAAAAGCTGATGACCACCGCAACCAGCAGTCCGAAGAGGAATGCAGGCAGCAACTCGTAAATGTCGAGCACCGAGCCCTTGAATACGTTTCGGATGACGAACTTCCAGAAGAAGACCATCGCGCCGCCCGCAAGCATACCTGCGATAGCGCCGTACTTATTAGCGCGCTTCCAGAAAAGTCCCAGCAGGATGATGGGTCCGAATGCGGCACCGAAGCCTGCCCACGCAAACGAAACGATGCCAAAGACCGAGCTGTTGGGGTCGCGCGCAAGGAAAATGGCGATCACCGAAATAACGATAACGCTGACGCGCGCAATAATGACGGTCGCCTTCTCCGACAGTTTCACCTTGAAGGTGTTGACCAATATATCCTGCGTTACGCTCGACGATGCAGCGATAAGCTGTGAGTCAGCGGTTGACATAGTCGATGCGAGGATACCCGAGATAAAGATTCCCGCGACAAAGGCAGGCAGGTAGCCCATTCGGCTGATGTAGGACGAAATGTCAACTATGATGGTTTCCGCTGCAGATGCACTGTCGTAGGGGCCGACGATGCCCGCCTTCATAAGACTGAGTCCGACGACGCCGATGAAAACGGCGATACCCATCGAAATCACCACCCAAACGCTTGCGATACGGCGAGAGGTCTTGAGCTTTTCGGGGTTCTCGATGGCCATAAAGCGAAGCAGGATATGGGGCATACCGAAGTAGCCGAGTCCCCACGCGAGAGTGGAAACGATGGTGATAAGCCCGTAGGTGCCTATGGTGGAAGATGCTACGTCAAAGCCTTTGAAGAGGTCGAGGTAGCCGTCCATCGAAGCAACGTTTGCAAATACATTTTCAAATCCGCCGACAAAGCCCTCTCCCAAGGTGAGCACGACAAACAGGGCGATGGTCATAACGATGCTCTGAATGAGGTCGGTGGTGGAGGCGGCAAGAAATCCGCCGAGGGTGCAGTATCCGACGATAACGATGGCACTCAGCACCATCGCGAGAGTGTAATCCATACCGAACATATTGGCAAAGAGCTTGCCGCAGGCAGAGAATCCCGACGCAGTATAGGGAATGAAGAAAACGATGATGGTGATACCCGCGATGACCGAGAGGATGTTAGCCTTATCTCCGAAGCGCTTAGCAAAAAACTCAGGGATGGTCAGCGCGTTGATCTTTTCGGTGTATTTTCTCAACCTCTTGGCAACAAAGAGCCAGTTGAGATATGTACCAACCGCAAGTCCGATAGCGGTCCAGACCGCCTCGGCCAATCCCGTCATAAGAGCAAGTCCGGGGATTCCCATCAGCAGATAGGCACTCATATCCGAAGCCTCGGCGCTCATAGCGGTGACGAGGGGTCCTAATCTGCGGCCTCCAAGGTAAAAGTCGCTCGCCGTTTTGGTGCGGCGCGAGACCGCAAAGCCGATCATAAGCATCATCAGCATATACAAAAAGATTGCTACTAATGATATCCAGTCAAAAACCAACATAAATTTAGCCTCCTTACAAAATACTTTACCATTGTAGCACACAAAAGCGGATTACACAAGTGAAAATTGTATATTTTTTACATAAAAATACATTTTATCTAAAAATTAGGGTATCTGTAAAATTTCCTTTGAATAATTGCGCAAAGATGTTATAATATATTGAGAAAGAAGTCGACACTTTCACAAAAGGAGTGCATTTATATGAGCAGATTTAACGGTTCGGTCGACCAGACCACCCTATTCAAGCTTGGTTACGGGCTTTACGCCGTCACCTGCCGCGAGGGTAACAAGGACAACGCCGCCATCGTCAACACGGTCATGCAGGTCACTCAGGTTCCCCTTCGGGTAGCGGTATCCATAAGCAAGGAGAGCTATACCTGTCAGGTTGTCGAGCGCACGGGTATTATGAATGTCAACGTACTTTCGGTCGACACACCCTTTTCAATTTTTGAGAAGTACGGCTTTCAGAGCGGCAGATATGTCGACAAGTTTGCCGAGGGCGTTCCCGAAAGGTCGTCCAACGGCCTTGCCGTTATCTCGGAGTTTTCCAATGCCTTCCTGTCGCTGAAGGTGGAGCGCACCGTCGACCTTGAGAGCCATATAATGTTCATTTGCTCCATTACCGAGGCGAGCCTGCTCAGCGAGAGTGACTCGATAACCTATGATTATTATCACAAAAACGTCAAGCCCAAGCCTCAGCCTGCCGCAAAGAAGGGGTACGTTTGCAAGATATGCAACTATGTCTATGAGGGAGACGAACTGCCTGAGGACTTCATCTGTCCCATCTGCAACCACGGTGCCGCCGACTTTGAGCCGATTGCATAAACAATGCGCCCTTTCAGGCCCGACGTTTATCAACGTCGGGTTCTTTTTTAGCGTTGACAAGCGTGTCGATTTGTTGCATAATGATATGGGACGGGTTTCGTTCCCAATTTTTTCTAAAAAAGGAGAACTGGTTATGAAGAAAGGAATGTGTATTCTCTTGACGATAGCCTTGTTACTGAGCACCGTTGGCTGTGCTGCTTCAAGCGGTAATGCATCCTCCAAAGCAAATTCCTCCAAAGCGACTTCCTCCAAGTTTACTTCGTCCGCCGCCTCGGGCTCCGAGTCGAGCTCCGAATCGGCCTCTGCGTCGAATTCTTCCGGACAGACCGACGCTTCCTCTACCGTATCGAACAATGCGGACGTATCCTTTGAGACCTCCTCTCTCGCTGCGATAACGGGATCGGTGTCCTTCGACCTGACGGCTCGTGCCGATGAAAAGACGGCTCTGCGCAACCCCGACAAGGGCTGGTATCTCCACTACTATGACAACGGCACCTATAACTACGGCGCCAACAAGTCAGCAAAGTACATCCTGGACTATATACCCTACCTCGACCACGTTTATATACGCCTGCCCTGGTCCACGCTTGAGCCCAAGGAAGGACAATTCAAGTGGGACATCATCGACAAGGTGCTTGAGGACTTCAAGGCCAACGGTGTGGGCGTATCCTTCCGCATCACCTGCAAAGAGGGCGGCGACTACTGCCCCTATGCCACACCCGAATGGGTCAAGAAAGCGGGCGCAGCCGGCGCGAAACTGAGCGACGGCTCTTGGGAACCCGACTACGGCGATCCAATCTTCCTGCAAAAGCTGGAGAACTTCCATAAAGCCTTTGCCGCGCGTTACGCAGGCAAAGAGGGCGTCCGCTACATAGACGTTGGCAGCTACGGCGACTACGGTGAAGGACACACCGCCAGCAGTTCCAATAAGAGTTGGCCCTGGACGGACATCCAGAAGCACTTTGATATCTACGCCAAGTACTATCCCAACGATCAGATCGTGCTCAGCGACGACTTTATCGGCAGCGGCAAGGTCAGCGGTATGGGTACCGGCGGCTCCAAGATCCGTAATTACGTCAAGGAGCACGGCTGGACCTGGCGAGACGACTCCATCTGCGTCGATTGGTTTATGACCAACCATTCCGGAACCGACTCGGTGCGCTCATCTCAGCTCTTTAAGGAGACCTGGGAGAGCAAGCCCATCATAATGGAGCTCGAGCATTACAACGTGACCATCGACACCACCTGGCACGAAGACAACTGGCGCGACGGTTCGGTATTTAAGGCCGCCTGCAAGCGCACTCATGCCACCTATGCCGGCTTCCACGGCTTCGTCAACGAATTTATGAAGGGCAACAATATCGAGTACGCTAAAGAAATGGCCAACCTGCTTGGCTACTGGTACTTTATCGACAAGGTGGATATCGACCGCAACAACAACCAGCTCACCTGCAAGTTCAACTGGCGCAACAAGGGCTTCGCCAAGGCCTACAACGTCTATGACCTCGACCTGATACTTACCGACAAAAACGGCAAGGATCACGTCTTCAATATGAAGGATTTTGACAACACCAAGATCATGCCCGACGAGGCGCTTACCACCACCCACAGCGTCAATCTCGGAAATCTGTCGGGCGGCGAATACGTCGTCAGCATCCGTATGCACAAGGGCAACACCCCCGTCCTGCTTGCATTGGATCAAGAACTTAAGGGCAAAGACGGTCGGTATTCTATCGGCAAGATCAAACTGTAAGTCCCAAACGATAAACGCTCCGTGTTTTCACACGGAGCGTTTAATTTTATTCCTTATTCATCTTTTCCATATCGTTTTTGCGGATCTCGACGCGTCTTACCTTACCGCTGATGGTCTTGGGAAGCTCGTCGACGAACTCAACGATCCTCGGATACTTATAAGGTGCCGTATGGGTCTTGACGTATTCCTGAATTTCCTTTTTCAGTCCGTCGGTGCCCTCAGTGCCCTTTACGAGCACGATGGTGGCCTTTACGATCTGTCCGCGAACCTCATCGGGAACGGGGGTGATGGCGCACTCCAGAACGTAGGGAAGCTCCATAATTACGCTCTCGATCTCGAAGGGCCCGTTGCGATAGCCCGACGACTTGATGACGTCGTCGATACGGCCGACGTACCAAAGATATCCGTCCTCGTCCATCGTCGCCTGATCGCCGGTATGATAGTAGCCGTCGTGCCAGACCTCCTTGGTCTTTTCCTCATCGAGATAGTAACCGATGAAGAGTCCGCAGGGAACGCCCTCTTTTGTACGGATGCAGATCTCGCCTGCGTCACCCGTCTGACACTCGTTTCCGTCGGGATAAAGAACGACCACGTCATAGAGCGGACTGGGTCGGCCCATAGAGCCGATCTTGGGAGTCGAACCTACGAAGTTTGCGATGGACAGGGTGGTTTCGGTCTGGCCGAATCCCTCCATTATAGTAAGTCCGGTCGCCTTCTTGAACTGATTGAAGACCTCGGGATTGAGGGCCTCGCCTGCGGTGGTCGCATACTTGATGGAAGACAGGTCATACTTCGACAGGTCTTCCTTGATGAAGAAGCGGTACATAGTAGGCGGTGCGCAGAAGGTGGTGATGCCATACTTCTTGAACATAGGAAGAATGTCTTCCGAATGGAATCGGTCGAAGTCATAGGTGAACACACCCGCCTCACACAGCCACTGTCCGTAAAGCTTGCCCCAAAGCGCCTTGCCCCAGCCCGTGTCGGAGATGGTGAAATGCAATCCGTTGGGGTCGACGTTGTGCCAATGCTTTGCGGTGGGATAGTGACCCAGCGCGTACTTGTAGGAATGGGTGGCGATACGGGGATATCCCGTTGTGCCCGATGTAAAGAGCATCAGCATCGGGTCGTTGCCGCAGGGGGTATCTTCGGTGCGGAAATAGTGGGTGCTGAAGCGCTCCATCTCAACGTTGAAGTGGTACCAGCCTCCCTTTTTGCCGCCCACGAGGATCTTCATCATCTCAGGGAATTCGGCAGCCGCCTTTTCAGCCTCGGTCGACACATCTCCGTCAGCGGTACAAACGACAGCCTTCACCTTTGCAGCCTTGTATCTGTAAGTAAAATCGTGCTCGACCAACTGATTGGTAGCAGGGATGGCGATGGCACCGATCTTATGCAGGGCAAGCATACAGAACCAGAACTGGTAATGACGCTTCAAAACGAGCATTACGGTGTCGCCCTTTTTGATGCCGAGAGACTCAAAGTAGTTGGCCGTCTTTGCCGAATACTTCTTCATATCGCTGAAGGTAAATCTACGGTCTGATTTGTCGTTGGCCACCCACATCATCGCCAACTTGTCAGGATTTTTCTCGGCAATGGCGTCGACACAGTCGAAGGCGAAATTGAACTTGTCGTCGTTCTTGAATTTAATTCCGCTAAAGACACCTTTCTCGTCATAGAACGACTCAACGAAGTTGTCGGCAACGGTGGTAGCGGCCTCTTCCTTCTGAGCAACCTTAGAAGCCACATAAGGCGCTTCGGGGTATTCCTCGCTTACCTGACCGTCCTGCGGATTAAGCACAACGGCGTGGAATTCACATCCGCCCTCGCTGACGGCGATCATACCGTGGGGGATAAGACTGTTATAGAAAATGGAGTCACCTTCGTTGAGGATATCCACATGATTGCCGATCTGAACCTTCAGCGAGCCCTTAACGATGACGTCAAACTCCTGTCCGTTGTGGGAATTGAGTTTCATCGGGGCGTCCTGCTCCTCAGGGATGTAAGGGAACTTGACCAAGAAAGGCTCAGCCAGCTTTTCCTTGAACTTGGGCGCGAGGTTGTTATAGACAACACCGTGCTTTTTAACTATCTTGAGTCCGTCGCCCTTTCTTGTGATGGAGAAGGAACTGAGAGTGGTGCTCGTTCCTTCAAGCAGGTCGACCACCTCGACTCCGCAGGCCTTTGCACACTTGTAGATGAAGGTGAAGCTGAAGTCGGTCTCGCCCTCTTCCAACACCTTGTAATCCTCGACCGATACACCCGTAAGCTTCGCAAGCTGATCCTGTGTGTATCCCTTTGCTTCGCGCAGGTCTTTAATTCTTCCTGCGACCTCTTTCAAACTGTAATCCATTGTTGCTGTCCCCTTTCATTGATGACGTTTTGGTAATGGCTACAAATTCGAATAAAACAAAAAACCCGCCTCAAAAGAAAACCTTTGAGACGAGTTGTTAAACCCGCGGTACCACTCAAATTACGGAAAATACTTTCCGTCACTTTCCGGACTCTGACAAGTCCTTTGCCTTTACGCAGCAATACGGAAGGAGTCTACTCGGCCGAGCCTTTCGGTCCTCCGACTCAGAAGGGATAGGTCATTAGGAAATCTCGCTGTTGTCTCACACCAACCGACAACTCTCTGCAAAGCGTTGCTTTCCGACCGTCTTCATCGCAGTCGTTATTTGTGATATTCAAATTTGCTTGGATTATAGCACTCAAAAAAGCATTTGTCAATAGCCAATTTGAATTTTTTACCGCTATTCCCCTTTTTTGCGGATTTTTTCCTTGCTTCCGTCAGGGCGCTGGATATAGGTGTTTTCAAGCTGACCCACCAGCGAAGCCTTAAAGGAATCGATGTACTCGCGTCGCAAAATTTCCCTCTCCGCCTTTTCCTCATCGGTCAGAGGGCCCTGCTTGGCCTTTTTCGCAAGCTCATTGATACGGTCTATCTTCTTCTGTTCCATAACTACTCCTTTATCTACACTTCGATACGCACTTGGCTTCCGCCTGCGCGGTCCTTTGTAACGATAAGCTGGCGGTCGATGCACCGCTTGAGTTCTCCGACGTGGCTGATTATTCCGATCAACCTGTTGCCTGCCGAAAGGTCGCCGAGCACTGCCATCGCCTGCTCAAGCGATTCCTCGTCGAGCGAGCCGAAGCCCTCGTCGATGAACATCGCATCCAACTGTATACCGCCTGCCGTCGACTGCACGACGTCCGACAGTCCGAGGGCAAGGGCAAGGGACGCCTTGAAGGACTCGCCGCCCGAAAGGGACCTGACGCTCCGTTGAGAGCCGTTGTAGTGGTCGATGACGTTGAGTTCAAGTCCGCTCTTTGAGCGGATGTTGTCGGCCGTTTCGGCGCGGACAAGCTCGTACTGACCGCCCGTCATAGTGCGAAGCCGCAGGTTCGCCGATGCGATAACGCGGTCAAAATAGGATATCTGAATATAGGTCTCAAACTGGAACCGCTCCTTGCCCGTCATTGTGCCGTTGGCGGTTCGCGCAAGGGCGTCGGCCCACTTTAATTTTTCCTCTACGGCAAAGAGACCTGCCCGTCCCGAGCGGATATTGTTCATAGCGGTGCCGTTGGCCGACAGGCGCACGCGCAAGGCGTTGGCCGTGTCGGTGTCGACCTGTTTGGTTGCGGAGAGTGCGTCGTACTGCTCTTTGAGGGGTGCAAGCTCCTCCACCGAGGCTTCACGCAGCACCGCCTCGTCGGCCGTTATCGCCGCCTGAAGCTCGCGCACCTCGGCAGCCGCCTTTTGCTCGGCCTCCTGCGCCTGCAGGAAGGCCTGCTCAAGCGCAGTTTTCTCCCTTTGCTTGTCCGAAACGGCATCCTGTGCGAGCTGCTTACTCTTATATTCAAGTCGGCCGATGGTCTCTACATACTGACGGCGCAATGCATCCACACGCTCCTGCTCGGCGGCTATCTCGGCCGTCAGGCTCGCCTGCTCGTTGGCAACCGCCTCCAGCTCGGCCTCGAGGGTGGGTATCTGCTCCGAAAGTGACCGCCGCCTCTCGCATTGGGCGTTGAGTTCTTTTATCTGTGCCGCAAGGGTATCGGCGTCACGCTCAGCCTGCTTTATAGCGGCCGCTACCTGATGGGCGGCGATCTCCACTCCCTCGCCGAACTCGTCGGCAAAGGCCTTTCGCACCGCTTGGGCAGTCTTTTCGGCCGCCGCCTTGCATTCGCCTGCAAAACTGCTCTGCTTTACGCAAAGGGCGGTAGCGGCGTCACTTTTCTCTTTATACTGCCTGAGGGCCTCCTCGCTCGGCGCATCCTCACACATCACGGCAGGCGCAGGATGATGCACCGAGCCGCAGACGGCACAGGGCTCGCCCTCTCTTAAACGGCTTGCAAGCACACCTGCCTGTCCGTCCAAAAAGGCTCGCTCAAGCCGAGCGTACTGCGCTCTTAGGCGCTCGCTTTCTTCGGAAGAAGCCTGATATTCACCTGCCGCACGCTGATAGTCAAGCTGAGCCTGTCGGTCGGCCTCAAGCATCTTTTCGATATCACAAAGGCGGGTAAGACGGAGATTGTTTTTCTCCTGCAGGTTGATGGCCGTCTGACGCTGAGCCTCGCTGTTTGCAAGCTCTTCAACCTCTTTTCGAGCCTGTGCAAGCGCCTGCTTTTGACCTTCGGCACGGGCTTTAAGCTGTTCCGACCGTTCGATCTTTACCTTGACCTCTGCGGAGATACGCTTGCCCTGATCGGTCAAGCCCTCAAGGGCATCGTACTCGGGCAATCGGTCACACAATAAGTCGGATCGTAGCCATGTCGT
>JAZQID010000073.1:0-6281 GCA_045540915.1 Acutalibacteraceae bacterium | reverse complement strand
CGGTCGGGTTGCCGATGGCCTCGGTGACCGTCTTGGTCAGAGCAATACCTGTAGCAACGGTGGTAGTAAGTCTGCCGTTGTTGCCCAGCCATACTACAACGTCGTTGCCGTTGTGGTCATCTGCGGTTTCATAGGTGTACTCAGGAGCATAGCGCATATTTGCGGTTTGAGTATTGTTGTTTCCTTTTACAACCGTCATATTGTGCAAACGGCTGGTGCGCAGAGAACCTACGCCAAGGACAGCCTTAATGTCAGCGTTGGCATTAGCAGCCTTATAGCTCGCAATTGTGGACGCTACCTTGTCAAGAGGAACAGCATAGCCTTCGTCAGCTGTTGAATGGCCGTTTGTTGCATCATAATTAACAAACACCTTGGCATCGTTGTCATAGAAGGCAACCGACTCCTTGAGATATCCCCAATCGGTATATACAAGGTATGTTACCTCCTCTGCCGCGTTGGCAGCATCGGTATTGCTCGGAGTCGGATGATGATAGGTCACGTAGGTGTACACCTGATCATCGTCACTCAAATTCTGATAATCGGCATAGGACAAGAAGGTCACGTCGTATTTGTCAGCATCAAAAACAACGCCGTATTCCGACTCATCCCAGTTGATAGCGGAACCGTTCTTGGCTGATACAGCAGAGAATATAGCCTGATTTCTCTGATGGTAATAATATCTGTTAGCGGCGGAGGGCTTGAAGCCTACGTGTGCATCGCCCAGATCGACAAGTCCGTCATTATCCTTGTCGGCGGTATTTGTCACGTTGAAGGCGTTGCTGTAGAAGGTTATCTCGCCTGTTGTATCATCGATATACTCATACCCGCTGTCGATCTTGGTTACATCGATCTCACCGTTGGGGAGAAGTATATTATCATCGAGACCTACGGTGTAGTAGACACGCAACGGGCTATAACCGATCTCGCTTATGGTTGCATTGGTGACGTTACCTACTGTGTTGGAGACGGTCTGTTCGAGGATAATGGGCAGTATCTCCTGATTTATCCTGATCTCAAGTCTTTGACTGCCGTCGGCATTTGCTGTCACAAAGATGGTGATATCCTCGGAGGTGTTCCAAGTCTCATTGGTGGTAGGATTGACACCTGTTCCCGCAGCAACAGTATAGGTGCCGTCGTTGTTATTTGTAACGTTATAGGATGCACCAAACAGGGTGATAGACTGAATATCCTTGATCTCCATATACCTGCCGATATTGTCGACATAGATAAGCGGAGTGTTATCAACACCTGTACCGCCTACAGAAGAGGTGGTCGAGGTGATGGGATTGAATGCACCGGAGGAAAGTTCTTTATATATCTGGTCAAAGACCGATGCGATTTCGGAACTGGACGCGTTGTAATAGGTATCAACATAGTTGATGTTAGCAGCAACCTCTGCAGTGGTTACGTTAGGCATACTATGATTAAAGGTATATCTGCTCCATTGATTGTTTCCAATGTAGACGGTCTCGCCGCTTTTCCAGGTGTTAAAATAGGAATATGCCGTTCTGATCGCGCTGCTTGAATTGGCGGAATTAAAGCCGTTAGTGCTGCCTGCGGGGTTTAGCAAGGCCTGTGCTGCGCTGTCGGAAGAAATATCAACGCCGATACCGTAGACCATCGGTGCAGTGTTATACTTCTTCTCCACCAACACTTTGTTATATGCAGCATTGAGCATAGTACTCAGCGCAACGCCGGAGGTAGTGTTGTACTGCTGATCGAGATTGCCCTGTGAAATGTTGTACCAATTATTGCGAACGGCAGCGTTTGCGGCGCCGTCGGTAAGAACGATCAATACGGGTGTGCGTCCTTCTACGTTGGTAGCATTTTTCAACATTGACATACCGCGGTCAATACCGGACTGCAGATTGGTTCCGCTTTCAAATCCGCTATCCTTGCCAAGCAGTGCTCCTGCGGATGTTTTTGCGCTGATAACGCCGTTTCCGGTTGCTTCGGTGTACCTGTTGACCGAGAGAACAACGCCGTCGTTATAAGAACCAAAGGGAAGGACCGTCTCGCTGTCAGCGTTATAGGTGACTACGCCAAGGCGTGTCGTAGATACGCTGAGCAGATCGCCAATGAGGGTGTTGGCCGCCTCTATCATCTTCTGCATACGGGTTGGGGTGCTCTGGTTTCTGACCATTGAGGTGGAGCCGTCCAAGACCAGCACAACGTCCATCGGGCCGCCTGAGCTGGTGGTCTCGGTGGAGGTCATCGAGGAGCCGAGCGCAGAGAAAATGATCTGGAACGCCTCATCGTTCTCCAAGTCGACCTGGAAGGAGGAACCCGCCTCTCCGCTGGTATTAAGCAGTGCGATCTGGCCGTCTGTATAGACAGATTTATCCACCCACACTCTTCCTGCGTAACGGTTACCGTCAGTGTCGGTACCCATCATAGATTCCCAAGTGTGCGCGGTTCCCGGATCTGCAACAACGGTTGCAGATTCAGTTGCCCCGTTCGCCGCAAACACCGACATGGGCAAGCAGGTCATAAACACGGCGATGCTGAGCAGCACGCTCATCACTCGTTTTGTCATTTTGGTCTTAGCAGTCATTGTAATGACCTCCTTTGATAATTTGGCATTTATCTTTATGTTAGGTTGATTTTTGCTATTTTAATGCTTCAGCAGATCAAGAAAGGCCTGCTCATTTGCCTGTTCGACATATTTTTTGAAATCGCGAAGCACCTTTCTGCCGATCTTTCGGTAATCCATATTCAGCAACCTGTCGATCTTCATTTTCCGCATTTCTTCGGGGACTTGGTATATACCTAATATATTATTCAGGGCTCCTGAAATTCTTGTTTCAATAGGCAGAATATCTTCTGTTGTCATCAGGGTCGCATACTCGACGCCCGACGCCAAAACCTCAGCTTCCATAAACTGATCGTCCGTCCAATCGGGGCAATAGTCCTTAAACACCTCTTTTGCCCTCTGTGCATCGTTGTTGCGGATTATCTCAAGACCCATCGGACTGGAGTAGGCAGAAAAAAGGAATTCCTTTACGTTCTCGTCCTCCTCGCACATAACGATCATCGTGGCCAGCTCCAAGCACATTGCCATAACCGAGCTTACACCCTCGTTAGCTTCCTTATCCATCATCTTGCGTTGGAAGTTACACAGTATGTCCACAAGTTCTGCGAGCAGATGCTCCTTCGTCCGAAAGTAAAATGTAACGTTACCCGGGCTCATCTCCAACTCATCACAAACCATCTTGATCGAAGTGTTAGAGTACCCCTTCTCCAAGAACATCTTGGAGGCTACCTGAATGATCTCAAGTTTTGTGATGGTGCTTTTGCTAATTCGAGCCAATACCTTCCCCTCCTATTGACGAATGATTCCTAAAAACAAAATGCATTTTTTCATTTGTATCTGTTTTTATTATAGTATGCATACTAAAATTTGTCAATATACTTTTGGAAAAATTTTTCCTATGGGCCAAAAAACATAACAGAGGGCTGTTTTATGTAAACAGCCCTCTGTTTTTCCAGTATAATCTTCAATTGAGTCGGGAGAGGTATTCCTCTGCGAAATGCACGGCGACCGCTCCGTCCGATACGGCGGTAACCACCTGCCGCAAGACCTTTGTGCGCACGTCACCGACCGCATAGACGCCTTCAACGCTTGTCCTCGTCGACTCGTCGGCGACGACATATCCGTTGCCGTCCAATTCGACCGCGCCGACCAAAAACTCGATTGCAGGCTTTCGGCCGATGCTGACGAAAACGCCGTCGCAGGCTATATCCGAGATTTCTCCACTTTTTACATTTTTGAGTTTCAGTCCCGTCACCCTTTGGTCGACGGCAAACTCCGTCACAGTGGAATCCCACACAAATTCGACGTTTTCCGCCTTCATCAAAGGCTCGTGGTATATCTTGGTCGCCCTCAAGGTGTCGCGGCGGTGGATAAGGTATACCTTTTTGGCAAGGCGCGAGAGATAAAGGGCATCGGCCGCAGCAGAGTTACCTCCGCCGACCACCGCAACCGTCTTATCCTTATAAAACCTGCCATCACAGTGGGCGCAATAATGCACTCCCCTGCCTATCAGACTCTGCTCATTCTCAACGCCAAGCTCTCGCGGATTGGCGCCCGTGGCTATGATGACCGTCTTAGCAAAGAAACTGCCCGAGGTAGTGTCCACCCTTTTGACCTTATCGGTGAGATCGACCGAGGTCACTTCGGCATACTCGGTCTTGGCACCGAAGCGCTCAGCACCCTGTTGCATCTTCATACCGAGGGTGAAGCCGTCGACCCCTTCTTCAAAGCCGGGGTAGTTATCGATATCACCGGTCAGGGTCATTTGACCCCCTGCGGCCATACGCTCGATGACAAGGGTGTCAAGTCCTGCACGCGAGGCGTACAGTGCGGCGGTATATCCTGCAGGGCCTCCGCCGAGGATGAGGGTATCGTAAATATGCTCCATAGCCTTCTTTAGCCCTTGAGCATATCAAGTATCTGCTGTTTGGGTCGTGCCCCTGCAGACCGACTGACGACCTCGCCGTTTTTCATTACCACGAGGGTGGGGATGCTTTCGACCCTGAAGGCCTGCGCAAGCTCAGGCTCGTTGTCGACGTTGATCTTGCCAACGAGATACTGCGGATTTTCCTCAGCGATCTGGTCAACGATAGGAGATACCATACGGCAGGGGCCGCACCAGTCGGCATAGAAATCGAGCAGGACGGTCTTGTCGCTCTTTTTGAATTCATCAAAGTTTGCTTTGGTTACAGAGTGTACTGACATAACGATACTTCCTTTCTTATATTATATCTGTATTATGACCCGTTTGTATACGGATCAGTTTACAAAAAAACACCGCAACAAATATCATTTGCGATACCTGCAGGGTGTTTAGATGTTATTTCTTCCTCTGGCGGTTTATGTAGAAGCTAAGCCAAGTAACCGCCTCAGCAGGTATGGCAAAGAGGAACAACTGCCACGGATTAAGGCTAATCAGCGCGGCGTAGACCACCGCGACCACACTGAACACCAGCCCCATAGTAATGTAGCGGTTGTGCTTTCCGTCGAGCAGGGTGGAATTGAGCACAAGCCAAGTGATAAAGACGGCGGGCAGCATATATACAAATACGCGTGGTTCGGGCAACCCTGCGAGCCACAGGATAACAAAGACCAAAAGGGCGATCGCCACGATCGAGACCAAGACCACAAGAGTTATAAGGCCGCCTGTGATACGGTGCTTTTTATCAAGCACACCCTTTATAACAGGCTTTTTCCACTCCTCACTAGGAGTAAGCAGGTCGTCCACCGACACTTGAAAGAGGTCGGCAAGTTGCTTAACGGTGTAGACGTCGGGCATAGATTCGGCGCGTTCCCACTTGGACACGGCTTTGTCAGAGAAGTTGAGCCGCTCGGCCAGTTCCAACTGGGTCATAGACGCCGCATTACGCAATTTTGTCAAATTGGCGGCGAAGGTTGCCTTTAACTCGTCCGTAAGTCATCACACCTTTCTTAAAACTTGTTTCAGCGATATTTTACCACATTTTCGTCCAAGACACAAGTGAAATTTGTCATTTAAGCAAACTTCTTTTATTGTGCTGTGGCGTTTTTTGTGTTACAATGTAGGTGATACAAACCAAAGGCAACGGAGGAAGAGACTATGAAATATTTTGTTGCGTCCGATATACACGGGTCGTCGACCTTTTGCCAAAGGATGCTCGACGCATACCGCAAGGAAGGGGCCGACCGACTGATATTGCTCGGTGATATCCTTTACCACGGGCCGAGGAATGATCTGCCTGAGGGCTACGCGCCCAAGCAGGTCATCGGTATGCTCAACGACGTGAAAAACGAGCTGTTCTGCGTGCGTGGAAACTGTGATACAGAGGTGGACCAGATGGTGCTTGACTTCCCCATACTTGCCGACTATGCACTTATCCCGCTCGGCAAGCGCACCATTTTCGTCACCCACGGGCATCGCTATAACACCGACTCGCCCCCTCCGATGAAGCAGGGGGATATCCTCCTGCACGGTCACACCCACGTGCCTGCCTGTACTGAGTTCAACGGTTGCCTCTACGTCAATCCCGGCTCGGTATCCATTCCCAAGGAGGACTCGTGGCACGGGTATATGATTATTGAAGATAACCGCTTGGTGTGGAAGGACCTCGAGTCAGAGGTTAAGAAGATATTTGAGTTGTGATAAAAAATGCCGTCAATCGACGGCATTTTTTATTTATTCCTCGCGGAATTGTTGGTTGTAGAGGGTTGCGTAGATTCCGTTTTTGGTTATAAGCTCATCGTGGTTGCCCTGCTCGACGATCTTGCC
>JAZQID010000072.1:0-5801 GCA_045540915.1 Acutalibacteraceae bacterium | reverse complement strand
CTGATGCTTTGCGCGCAGGTGGTGATACCCTCCCTCTTTCCCTTTATGGTGATGTCGGAGTTTGCTTCGCGCACAGGCGCTCTTTCCCTCCTTTTGCGGCCGATAACAAAATTGCTCTCGCCCCTTTTTCGCCTGCCCCGTCAAGCCTGCGAGGGTGTGCTGTTTTCCTTTTTCTCGGGCTACCCTACCGGAGCCTGCCTCGTTTCGCGCCTGCTCAAAAACGGAGTCATCGACTCGGCCGCCGCCACCCGTATGATGGCCTACTGCGTCAATGCAGGGCCTGCTATGATAGTTTTTGCGGTCGGCGGATGCCTGCTCGGGTCGGTCAAGGTCGGCTGGATACTTCTTGCCTGTCACCTTGCGGCGTCGGTCGTAATCGGCGTAATTACCGCGCGGTTTTCGGCCAAAATCAAGCCCACCCCAGACAAGCCGACACAGACCGAAGGGCTTGCCGACGCGTTTGTAAACTCCACCGCCGTCTCCTGCCAACAGATGCTGACCATCTGCGGATTTGTGACCCTCTTTTCCGCAATTATGTCTGCCCTGCCGAAAGAGGCGGGGCCGCTTTTCCCTCTTGTTGAGGTGACGCGAGGGTGCGAATGGCTGGCAAATAACGGGTTCGGCGCACCCGTTATAGCGGCCGCCTTGGGATTCGGCGGCCTGTCGGTCATTTTTCAGGTGATGCGTATGTCGCAAGGGTGCATCTCGTTCGTAAGGCTGATATTATCCCGCCTGTGCCACGCGGCACTAAGCTTCGCCATCTGCGCCATACTCATCCACCTCTGCCCCTCGGTAATCGAGACCGCCTCCAACGGTGTTGCCGTCCTTGTGGGATACCGCGCAACGATGATTCCCTGCACCCTCGCGATGCTTCTGACCGCCTCTACGATGCTGTGGACGGCGGCCTGCAAAAATTAGGTCTTTCCTTTTTAGAAAATCTATGTTAAAATGATCGTATAAAGGGGAAAGGCGGCGATTTTGTGAAACCGAAGGCGGATATTGTCAAACAATGCGGACTGTGTGAGATCGGCCGTCCTGCGCCCGACGGAAAGTCGGTGCTCTGCATCCGCAAGGGTGTTATGCCGCTTGACGCTCGTTGCGGTAAGTTCCGCTACGACCCCCTCAAGCGTGAACCCAAACTGCCTCCAAAGCCGCAGTTTGCAGCGGCCGACTTCGAGCTGTAATATTGATATGCAAAAACGGACTCTGCACCGATCGGTGCAGAGTCCGTTTTATTATCCTAAGTTTAGTCGGCCAAAAAATCCTTTAACAAGGTCTGTAATATCTCGTCTCGGTCAAGACGGCGAATGAGCGAACGGGCATTGTGATTGGTCGTGATATAGGTAGGATCTTCGGACAGGATATAACCGACGATCTGATTGATCGGATTGTATCCCTTTTCCTTGAGCGCGTTATACACGGTCACAAGTATACTGCGAATTTCTCTCTCGCGGTCATCACCGAGGCTGAATGTTACGGTCTTATCCTGCATTTATCATCACCCTTTCCCTTTGCTATTATGTTACACCATTAACGCCGTCTATTCAAGGCTTTTTTTCAATTTGTTTCTTAATTTTTTATGAATAGAGCATCGGTTGCACCTGTTTGCCCTTGATTGCGGCGAAAACCGTCTCTCTCAACTTCGAAAAATCGGCGATAAGCGAGGTGGGTTTTCCGTTGGGATCGTCCTGCGCCATCGGGACGAAGTAGATGTTTTTCGTGTTGAAAAGGGCGCCGATGTTCTTTCCTGCCGCGCCCAATGCGTCGTTGGTAGCCACCGCAAGTATCAATGGTCGGCCATTGCGAAGATGCGCCTTTGCCGCCATAGTGACCGAGGTATCAGTGATGCCCGCCGTCAGCTTTGCGAGGGTGTTGCCCGTGCAGGGGGCGATGACCATCGCATCAAAAAGTGCCTTGGGGCCTATAGGCTCGGCCTCTACCACCGTCTTGATGGGTGTGCGGCCCGATATTCTCTCCATATCCCTCATAAACTGCTCAGCAGTTCCGAATCTTGTGTCCGAGGTCTGCACGATGGGGGATGCGATCGGTGTTATGTCAACTTCTTTTGCCATTAACTCCATTTGATCGAGCGCTTTGCGAAGTGTGCAAAATGAGCCGCACACCGCAAAGCCTAATCGAAGTCTATCCACGAGAATTCCTCCGTTAAAATGCTGATTATGGAGCGGTAGAGTATCTGTGCGGCCGTCTTGGGCGCGCATTTGCCTGGCAGTGCGGGTGCAAATATTGCCCTGCGCCCCAACTGTGCGGCGGCGGTCATATCCACCCCTGCCGCACCGCTTGCAAGCTCGATGAGCAAGGCATCCTCGCGCATTTTCCGCAACACGCCTGCATCGACCACTCGTACCGGCACCGTATTGAATATATAGTCAAACTGTTCTGCTTTTTCTGCTATTTCACCCGTATTTACGGCATGACATCCATTAGACCGAGTCCAAAGGCGGTCCTTGCGCTTGCGCGAGCTGACGGTGACGTCGGCATCACAGCCGCGAAGCAGTCTCGCAAGTGCGCGGCCGCATCTGCCGCACCCGATTACAAGGCACCGCGAGCCCGACACCGTTATATCGCTGTTTTGCATCGCGATCGCCAATGCGCCCTCGGCCGTCGGCACCGCGTTGGCCTCAGCCACGCCATCGCGCGAAAAATAGTCGCGCACCCTTACACCCCGCAGGGATGCAGAATTGACAGCCGATTCGCCGAGATTTGAGCCGAGCAAAAGCGTTCCCTCTCTCGCGCCCGAAATTATGTCAACCAAATTGACCTTGTCCTCTGCCTCCGGGGCAAAGAGGTTCTCGCCGTCCTTGGCGGCAGGGGTCGGAAGTATCACGACATCACATTTCAGGGCATCGTCAACCGACACCTCGCGCACTTCAGGGTCGCACCTGAGCAAAGCGGTGCCCACCTCAAAGCCGTCTTCGGCGAGCATTTTTGCGATGTAACGGGCGCGTTTGTCGCCGCCGATGACGGCAATCGAGGGCAGTTTTGCCTTGTCTTTCATAGGTATCACTCCGTAAATTGAGGTGCTATACCCCATCCTATGAAGCCGCAAATGGTATGGTGAAAAAATATATTTTGATAAGTTGTCAAAAAAGTGTTTATTTTACGGCGCAAAAGGGCTATAATGGTGTTAACAAAGAAACGCGAGGAGAGTTTTATGAAGGTTCTCAACGACTTTGACAGGCTCATCGACTCTGTAAAAAATATTCATATGATAGGAATCGGCGGTTCGGGTATGAGTCCTCTCGCCGAGCTTCTTCACGCAAAGGGGTATCGGTTGACCGGCTCGGACAACAATCCCTCCTACACCCTCGACCGAATCAAGTCGCTCGGCATCCCCGTCTATATGGGGCATAGCGCTGACAACATCGGCGACACCGAGCTGGTAGTATACTCGGCCGCTATAATGCAGGACAACGCCGAACTTGTCGAGGCAAGACGGCGCGGCATTCCGACCCTTGAGCGTTCCTTCCTACTCGGCGCGCTGACCCGCAAGTTTGATAACGTTATCGGCGTCTGCGGCACCCACGGCAAGACCACCGTCACCTCAATGGTGACCCAAATATTGATGGAGACCGACCTCGACCCGAGCGCCGTTATCGGCGGTCAGTTGCCTTCTCTCAACAGTAATTGCCGCGTAGGTCAGTCTGACCTGTTTGTCTGCGAGAGTTGTGAATACGTAGACACCTTCCTCAAGCTTTCTCCCGATATAGCGGTGTTGCTCAACGTCGATGCTGACCATATGGAGTATTTCAAAACGATGGATAGGCTAATTGAGTCCTTCGCGAAGTTTGTCGGCTCGGCCACCAAGGCGGTCATCGTCAACGGCGACGATCCCGAGGCCGTTGAAGCCGCAAAGGCGGCCAAGGGCGAGGTCATAACCTTCGGCTACGGTAAAAACTGTGACTACCGCCCCGAAAACATCAGTTACAACAACGGCTCATTTGCAAAATTTACGCTGACAAAAAGCAACGAGCCTGTTTGCGACATCACCCTCAACGTCCCCGGCAAGCATAACATTCTCAACGCAGTTGCGGCGGCCGCGGCGGCGCTTTATGTCGGTGCCGATGCCGAGAGCGTAGTCAAGGGCTTGGCGAAATTCCGCGGTGCAAAGCGTCGGTTCGAGATCCTTTACAACAAAAACGGCGTTACCATCGCTGACGACTACGCCCATCATCCGAGTGAGCTGAAGGTAACGCTTGAAACGGCGAAGGAGTTGCCCTACAAAAGAGTTATCGCCGTCTTTCAGCCCTTCACCTATAGTCGCACGGTAATGCTGATGGACGACTTTGCCGAGGCGCTGAAGATTGCAGACAAGGTGGTCTTAAGCGAGATCATGGGTTCACGTGAAGTCAACACCTACAACGTATATTCCTCCGACCTCGCGGCGAAGATAGACGGAAGCGTTTGGTTTGACACCTTTGAGGAGATCGCCGACCACATTGCCGAGACCGCGCAGGAGGGCGACCTTATCATCACGATGGGTTGCGGCGACATCTACAAATCGGCAAAGCTGATGATCGAAAAACTCGGAAAATAGAATAAGGCAAAATGTAAGACGGGCACAAAATCAGTGCCCGTCTTCTTGTATAAGGAAAAGCCCCTGAGGGAATCCCTCAGGGGCTTAAAGTTATTGCATTAAGTTTGGACTAATCGGTTAAGATTAGGCACGCTTTCTGCGGATAAGGGTTGCGCCTGCAACTGCTACGGAAGCAAGAGCTACGCAGATCGGGAGAACAACGTTGCGGTTGTCGCCGGTCTGAGGAGCGCTGGAGCCGCCGGTGCCGGTGCCGGTGCCGGTACCAGTGCCGGTTCCGGTGCCAGAGCCAGAGCCGCCCTGAGCGCCAACCTTCTCATAAACACCGTTGAAGTCAGACATAATGCTTACGTAGGTTCCGCGAACCTTAAGAGCATTGATTTCAGTAGAAACCTTGGATTCGCCGAGAGCCTTGGTTGCATCGAAGCCATCAACCTTGGTCAGGTCGGCAGCAACAGAGTTGACAGCATCACCGGTGGTGTTCTTGACGGTGATAACACCGGCGTCGTAAACGACCTCAACACCGAGGTTGCAGTTGGCCCAGAAGTCGCCCTTGAACATCCAAGAATTACGGATCATATTCTCCTCAAGATAGGCTGCGAAATCGTCGACCTGAGTCTTGACGAAGTCACTATTAAACTCATAGAAGTCAATGTTATCAACAGTGAATTCAGTCTCGCCAACAAGCTCAACTTCCTCGCCCTTGTAGGTTACGGACTTGAGCAAGAGATGCTTACCGGGGGTGTCCGCAGCATTGGGAGAACGGGTGAAGGTGATAGCAATATCGCCAACATTAAGGATGAAGTTCTCGCAACCTTCAACACGGCCGCCTACATTCTTGTACCAGATGTCATAGTCTACCTTGAAGTAGCTGTTGATATTGTAGGTATCGATTTCAGCAGTCAGGCCGAAATCAACGCTGGATCCACCGATGATAAGACCCTTGCCAAGTCCGCTGGTCTCGAAGATACCGGAACCGGAGCAGTTCCAGTTGAGGTCCTCAGGAATAAGGCACTTTTCAACATCAAAGTCGCCCATTTCGGTAGTGGTGATAGAACGGGTCCACTGTGCATAGATGGTGGTGTCCTCAGTAAAGACGGTGTCGGCAGTAACCTTGGTGCCGCCTACTTCAGCAGTGTACCAACCGTCGAAGGTGAAGTTGGCTGCGCCGGTGTAGGTGGGAGTGGGCAGGCTGGCAAGCTTGCCTTCCTCGTTAACGGTAGCAGTAGCGGTGGCTACAGTACCCTTG
>JAZQID010000071.1:0-7187 GCA_045540915.1 Acutalibacteraceae bacterium | reverse complement strand
AGGGGCAAAACTGCGTTTTGCAGGGGCGACGAGGTCGCAGAAAAGCGCTGTGCCGAAGGCACCCCTGTCGCAAAGCGACCCCTACGAAGTCCCTTTTCCCTGAACAGAGATATTCACCTCGGCGAAGCCGAATATTTAAATAAGCTCGAGTAAACTAAATATTGTGGTTTAGGGAAGAGGGCCTCTGACGAGCAGGGGCAAAACTGCGTTTTGCAGGGGCGACGAGGTCGCAGAAAAGCGCTGTGCCGAAGGCACCCCTGTCGCAAAGCGACCCCTACGAAGTCCCTTATCCCTAAATCGTGATATTCACCTCGGCGAAGCCGAATATTTAAATAAGCTCGAGGGCCTGCTTAAGGTCGGCGATAATGTCGTCGGCCGACTCGATTCCGACAGAAAGGCGAATAAGGTCGGGGGCTACTCCTGCCTCTATAAGCTGCTCGTCGGTTAGCTGACGGTGGGTATGGGAAGCGGGATGAAGCAGGCAGGACTTTGCGTCGGCAACGTGGGTAACGATACTGCAGAATTTAAGGGAGTCCATAAACTTAATGGCCTTTTCTCTTCCGCCCTTAACGGCGAAGGCAAGAACGCCGCAGGTGCCCTTCGGCATATATTTCTTGGCGAGATCGTAATATTCGTCGCCCTCTAAATCTGCATAATGAACCCAGGCGACCTTATCCTGAGATTTAAGGAATTTGGCAACGGCTAAGGCGTTTGCGCAGTGTCTGTCCATACGGACGGCGAGGGTCTCAAGGCCTAAATTAAGATAGAATGCGTTCTGAGGCGCCTGAATGGAGCCCAGATCGCGCATAAGCTGAGCGGTGGCCTTGGTTATATAGGCGCCCTTGCCGAAGCGCTCGGCATAGGTGATTCCGTGATAGGACTCGTCGGGGGTGCAAAGGCCGGGGAACTTATCGGCATACGCCATCCAGTCGAAGTTTCCGCTGTCGACGATACAGCCGCCGACGCTTACTCCCTGACCGTCCATATACTTGGTTGTGGAGTGGGTCACGATATCGGCTCCGAAGTCGAAGGGACGGCAGTTTACGGGGGTGGCAAAGGTGTTGTCGATGATGAGGGGAACGCCGTTCTTATGGGCTACCTTTGCAAAAAGCTCGATATCGAGCACGCTCAGGGCAGGGTTGGCGATGGTCTCGCCGAAGACCGCCTTGGTGTTGGGCTTGAAGGCCGCCTGAAGTTCTTCCTCGGTGCAATCGGGTGAAACGAAGGTAAAGTCGATGCCCATCTTCTTCATTGTGACGGCAAAAAGGTTGAAGGTGCCGCCGTAGATGGAGGAGCAGGATACGACGTGATCACCGCAGTTAGCGATGTTAAATACGGAGTAGAAGTTGGCCGCCTGACCCGACGAGGTCAGCATAGCGGCCGAGCCGCCCTCAAGCTCGCAGATCTTTGCGGCAACGTAGTCGTTGGTGGGATTTTGCAGTCTGGTATAGAAATAACCGCTCGCCTCAAGGTCAAACAGCTTTCCCATATCCTCGCTGGTGTCATACTTAAAGGTAGTGCTCTGAATGATGGGTATCTGGCGGGGTTCTCCGTTAGAAGGAGTGTAACCGCCCTGCACACATTTGGTCTCGATTCTTGTGTTCATAGTTACCGTCCTTTCTTAAATAACAGGTCTTTTCTGTAGTTGTAGCGGGAATAGATTTTCCACTCCGTCAAGGCTGTCGCAAATGGATCTCTCGGCAGTGGTCAGCCTTAACGGTAGATTCGAAAGCTCGGAAACCTCTTTGGCATAAGCCATACTTGATATTACGTCCTCGGGCGAGGTTTCAACACCCAGATTTGAATTATTTATTATGCCTGTAAAAGGCATTCGGCAGGCCGCCTCGATCTCACGCATGACCTCGACCGTTGATTCGGCATCGGGGGTGAGGGGGCGGAACTTGTTTATGACCATTAGCATCTCGTAGTCGTTTTCCTTGAGTATCTCGGGGGCAAGCCGACCAAGTACGTAGGCACCTCGGTCGTCACCGCCGATATCAAGAATAAGCTTGAGGCTCTTGTCATCGGTAATGGAATAAAGGTCTGCAGGGAGGGAGGGGATATCGACGTTCGAATTTGCAAACTCCGAGCAGATAAGACGAATGCCGTTTTTCTCAAACTCCTCAACGCTGTCCTTGGTCCTGAAATAAGGGTTGACGATGTCAAGGTCGGCAACTGCGGTGTTGTCGTGTTGCCTTTTCAGGTCAAGTGCCATGTTTACGGCAATATTCGTTTTTCCACTGCCGTAATGGCCGCACAGAATTGTAAGTCGTTTGTAGTTCATTGTTGCTCCTTAAAGCTTGTTACGCTGAATTTTTCCGCTGGTCGTCTTAGGCAGTTGGTCGCGGAAGACGATGGTACGCGGATACTTATAGGGGGCGGTGTGCTCCTTGACGTAGGTCTGAATTTCCTTCTTCAGCTCATCGGTGCCCTCGACAGCTTCGACAAGCACGATGCTTGCCTTTACTATCTGGCCGCGAACCTCATCGGGCTCGGGCGAAACTCCGCACTCGAGAACGTAGGGGAGCTCCATAATAACGCTTTCGATCTCGAAGGGTCCGATGCGGTAGCCCGACGACTTGATAACGTCGTCGACACGGCTGACGTACCAGTAGAAGCCGTCCTCATCCTTGTATGCAACGTCGCCGGTGTGATAGTAGCCGTCGTGCCATACCTCAGCGGTCTTTTCAGGGTCGTTGTAGTAACCGGTAAAGAGACCGTTGGGCGCGCCGTTTTGAACGTTGATGACGATCTCGCCCGTTTCACCGACAGGAACGGAGTTGCCGTCGGCGTCGACAAGGTCGATGTCGTAGATGGGAGCAGGCTTGCCCATTGCGCCTATCTTGTGGGAAGCGCCGGTCATATTTCCGATTATCATCGTG
Organism: Acutalibacteraceae bacterium; assembly: GCA_045540915.1. Classification (GTDB taxonomy): domain Bacteria; phylum Bacillota; class Clostridia; order Oscillospirales; family Acutalibacteraceae; genus RGIG2206. The sequence continues at coordinate 4,305 of JAZQID010000071.1, read as the reverse complement.
CTTTCGGTCTGGCCGAAGCCCTCAAGTATCTGAAGTCCCGTTGCCTTTTCAAATTGTCGGTAGACTTCGGGGTTGAGTGCTTCTCCTGCGGTGGTCATATGTTTGACCGATGAGAAATCGTACTTGGATATATCCTGCTTTATCATCATTCTGAGCATTGTCGGGGGAGCGCAGAAGGTGGTGATGTGATGCTTTGCAAACATCGGCAGGATGTCGGCGGCATCAAAGCGGTCAAAGTCGTAAACGAAGGTTGCCGCCTCGCAGAGCCACTGGCCGTAGAACTTGCCCCACATAGCCTTTGCCCAGCCGGTATCCGAAATGGTAAAATGCAGACCGTCGGGGTCGACGTTGTGCCAGTATTTTGCGGTGTGGAAATGACCGAGCGGATACTTGAAGTTGTGAGCGGCTATCTTAGGATAACCCGAGGTGCCCGACGTGAAGTACATCAGCATCTTGTCGTCGCCGCCCGGAGCGTCGTCGGTGCGGTTGTAATGGGTGCTGTAAAGGGGATATTCCTCGTCAAAGCTTCTCCAACCGTCCCGTTCGCCGTTTACGATAAGCTTGTGCTTGATTGATTCGCATTTTTCGGCGGCAAGCTCGACCTGATGGGCAACGTCGCCGTCAGCGGTGCAGATTATCGCACTGACACCTGCCGAATTGAAGCGGTACTCAAAGTCGTGCTCAAGCAGCTGGCAGGTAGCAGGGATGGCGATAGCACCCAGCTTATGTAATCCGAGCATTGCAAACCAGAACTGGTAGTGACGCTTGAGGACCAGCATAACGCGGTCGCCCTTCTTGATGCCGAGGGATTTGAAGTAGTTAGCGCACTGATTGGAAAGACGCTTCATATCCTTGAAGGTGAATCTTCTCTCAGTCTTATCCTCGGAGATGTGCAACATCGCAAGCTTTTTGGGCTCACGGTCGGCAAGCGCATCAACGAGATCGAACGCAAAGTTGAATTTGTCGTCATTTTTGAAGGTGATGGAGGTGGGAGTACCCTTCTCGTTCTCGGTGACGTCTATAAACTTCTTGTAGATGCGGTCCTTGGTATCCTTTTTGACCTCGCGAGAGGGGTCGGCTATCGTCTTTGTGTGTGTAAGCTCGGGGATAGGCTCACCCGTGGGATTAAGTACGATGGCATAGAAGATGCAATCCTGACCCTTAACGGCGATCATTCCGTGGGGGGTGTTACTGTCGAAATATATGCTGTCGCCGGGGCCCAATATCTCGCGGTGATCGCCGATCTGGACCATAAGGTTACCCTCAACGACGATGTCGCACTCCTGTCCTGCGTGGGAGGTGAGCTCGATATCGCGCTGCTGAGCATTCTCATCATACACACTGCGAACGAAGAGCGGCTCTGCAATACGGTTGCGGAAGGCGTATGCAAGGTTGTAGTAGGTCATACCGTGTGCCTTAGAGATCTTCTGACCGGAACCTGCGCGGGTGACGGTGAAGGACTTAAGGGTGGGGCTCTTACCCTCAATGATGTCGGTTACGTCGACACCGAAGGCAAGCGCGCAACGGTATATGAAGGTAAAGTTAAGGTCGCTTTCACCCTTTTCACAGGCGATATAATCCTCAACCGAAACGGCGGTCTTTTCGGCCATTTCCTGAGCGCTCAGGCCCTCGATCTCACGCAATTCGCGGATTCGGGCCGCCATTTCCTTGATCTTGAAATCAAGTGCAGTAATCTGTTCCATAATTTATTCCTTTCCGCTCTCGAACGAAACAAAAACGCCCGTCCCAAAGCAATGACTTTGAGACGAGCATAATAATGTGCCCGCGGTACCACTCAAATTGCGGCAAACGCCACCACTCAGGATCCTATAATCCCTATACATTAACGCAGTAATCACGGGGAAGTTCTACTTGACATTCGTCTTTCTTCTTCCCGACTCGGAAGCTACAAACACAAAAGCCCTCCCGACAGCTTTCACCGACCGCTGTCTCTCTGCAGAAAGGTGTCAATTGCGCACTCTTCGTCATCGTCTTTTCAATATTTAGATGTATTTTAGCACAGCGATAATGAGTTGTCAATAGATTTTTAATCAGTATCTTACATTATAATATAAAAGAGCAGAAAAATTCACCAAGGAAAATAAGATTAATGTGTGGAATGTTTTTTTGAAGCTTTTTATTGACAAACGATGATTTTGTGGTATAATGATGCACGTGGTTCGTTTGGGCCATTAGCTCAGTTGGTTAGAGCAACCGGCTCATAACCGGTTGGTCCGGGGTTCGAGTCCCTGATGGCCCACCAAACTTTTTCAAAAAATGAATACATAGGGGCATAGCACAGTTGGTAGAGCAGCGGTCTCGAAAACCGCGTGCCGAGGGTTCGAGTCCTCCTGCCTCTGTCAAAATAATACACCACCCAAGGGGGTGGTGTTTTGTTTTGGCATAGATAGAGATCGAGCCCGAGGTACGCGGAGCGTGTCGTGGGGCGCGTTGCCGAGCGCCGCCTGTGGCGGATACAGCGAGGCAAAAGCGGGTGCCGCGGTCGAAATTTGTCGGCGCTACAAGCCGAAACAAATTTCGGGTACCGCAAACGGATGAACTTCTCTTCCCTTATCACAAAAAACCGTCGACTTTTGTCGACGGTTTTTTAATTAAATTCACTCAACACCTGCTCAAGACGGCTCATCTGCTCCTTAGTAGGCTCGGGAAGATGCCCGAACGGGAAATCCATCCCCAGACTGTCATACTTGACCTGACAGATCTTGCGAAAAGGCAACAGCTCCACCTTATCCACATTGGCGTGGGACTGGACTATGCGCCGCAACTGAGTCGCCTGCGCTTCGGTATCGTTGACGGTAGGAATGATTACCTGCCGAAGAGTAGTGGGAATTCCTTGCGTATCAAGATAGTCCAAAAAGGCCAAAGGCGCGGCCAAACTGCACCCGACGTTTTCGCGGTAGGCGGCCTCGTCGGTGTATTTGATATCCAACAGAACCCTGTCGGTATGGGAAAGCAGAACTTTGACCTCGTGGGTCAGGATGCAACCGGAAGTATCAAGACAGGTGTTCAGTCCTTCTCTGTGACAAAGCTCAAACAACCTGCCCACAAACTCCGCCTGCAAAAGCGGCTCACCGCCTGACACAGTAACTCCGCCATCCTCACCGAAATATTCTCTGAATCTAAGAGCGTTTGCAACGAGTTCCTCGGGGGAATATTCCTTTCCACCCTCCATATCCCAGGTATCAGGGTTGTGACAGCACTTGCATCGTAAGGGGCAGCCTTGCGTGAAGATGACGAATCTTACTCCGGGACCGTCCAGCGTTCCCATACTCTGTATGGAGTGGACCCGTCCTGTCAATTCTCTTCCTTGCGCTGACATCATACGGATTCGTGGAAGGTGCGGCTGATGACCTCACGCTGTTGCTCTCGGGAGAGCTTGTTGAAGTTGACCGCATAGCCTGATACGCGGATGGTCAGGTTAGGATAGTCCTCGGGATTTTCGTAGGCCTTCATAAGCGTTTCGCGGTTGAGGACGTTGACGTTGATGTGATGCGCACCCTTGGAGAAGTATCCGTCGAGGATGTGAACAAGGTTTTCGATCCTCTCATCATCGCTTCTGCCCAACGCTTCGGGGGTAATGGAGAAGGTGTTGGAAATGCCGTCGCGGCAATCGTCGTAGCTGATCTTAGCCACCGAGTTGAGCGAGGCCAACGCACCCTTTTCCTCGCGGTTATGCATCGGGTTGGCACCGGGGGCAAAGGGAGCACAGGCAGGGCGTCCATCGGGGGTGGCACCCGTGTTTTTGCCGTACATTACGTTGGAGGTAATGGTCAGTACCGACAATGTGTGAATAGCCTTGCGGTAGGTGGGAGTTTTGCGAAGCTCCTCGATCACACGATGAGCCATATCCTTAGCAATAAGGTCGACCCTGTCGTCGTCGTTACCATACTTGGGAAAATCGCCGGTAGTGCTGAAGTTTACAATGAAGCCGTTCTCATCCTTGATGGGCTCGACTTTCGCGTACTTGATGGCGCTCAGGGAGTCGGCAACCACAGAAAGTCCCGCAATACCAAAGGCCATAAAGCGATCGACATAGGTGTCGTGAAGGGCCATCTGGCTCTTTTCGTAGGCATACTTGTCGTGCATATAGTGGATGATGTTCATCGTGTTGACGTAGAGGTGGCACAGCCAGGTCATATAGATCTCTACGCGCGACATAACCTCGTCATAGTCAAGCACATCGCCTGTCATAACGGGCATCTGGGGCCCGATGTGCATAGCACTGGTGGTGTCGTAGCCGCCGTTGATGGCGAGGAGCAGCAGCTTGGCAAGGTTGCATCTTGC
>JAZQID010000070.1:0-8434 GCA_045540915.1 Acutalibacteraceae bacterium | reverse complement strand
ATCGGTGTCGCGCACGCTGATCTCCATTATCTGCGTGTCCACCGCAGCAGAAATGCTGATCTTAGCCTTCAACTGCTGATGGGTCATCTTCAGGTTAAGGTTGTCGATTATCTGCTCAAGATAGTCGCGGCCGAGCAATATCTCGGAATATGTGTTTATCATCTGCTGAGCGGAGGTCAACTGGTCGGTGGTGACGTTGATGTTGGCGTCCTCACGGGTGGTAACTATCATTCGGCAGCTTGCGGCGTACTGCGGTGTTACGAAGAAGTTGGAGTATACAAAGCCCCCTATGCCGAGGACAAATCCGCACAGAATAATAACCGCCCAATAACGCTTGAGCCGCGTCAGCATTTCAACAAGGTTAATGCTCACCTGATTGTTCTCTGTTGCCATAACAATACCTCACATCTTAATAAAATGTAGCGTTTCCTTCACACAATCATACTATTATATAATAAACCAACAATATCATTTTGTCAACAAAAAACCCTGTCGGCAGAACAAACTGCAAACAGGGTCTTATCTTTCTTAGAACCAGTCGATCGGAAGATCAATTCCGCCCGAGCTTGAAGAAGACGAGGACGGTTTCTGAGAGGAGGTCGCGTTCGACGAGGAAGGCTTTGATGAAGCCTGAGTCCAGGAACTCGATGGGACTCTCGAGGATGATCCGTTCGAGCTGACCGAGCCGTTGCCCGAGGGGGTGTTGCTTGAGTTAGAAGAAGCGGTTCCCTCCGAGTTGCCCGACGCCATTGACGACGAGCCGCCCGAAGACTCGGTACCCTTGTCCGAGGTGGCCTCACCCAAGTTCTCGGTAGTATCGCCGACCTGCGACGATGCACCCTGAGAAGAGCCATCGGTATCATTGTTATCCTTTTGGTTGCAGGCGGCAAAGAAGAAGCAACAAAGTGCAACCGCACACAACAATGCAATTAATCGCTTCATTTATGTATACCCTCCACTATCTGACAATGCCGGGATCGATGGGCAGGTTGAGGTCGCCGTCTTTGTTGCCGCCGCCTGTACCCTCCGTGGGTGTATCAATGCCCTCACCGTTGCTGGTGCGGATGATGTCCTCCTGCGCAAATTCGATTACTTCCAAAACCGGAGTCTCAAACAACTGTTTCATAACTTTACCTCCAAAAATATCACGTGCATCTGCACGCAGATACACCAAGTCACAATATAATACATTATCAGTATAACAGAATTATTTCAATTAGTCTATTGGCAATTTATCACAAAAGATGAATTTTCTTTTGTAAAATATCACATATTGGAAAATCCGTTGCAAACACATACATATTTTCACACGCACAGCAGCCCGACAACCGCAACAAATATCCACCTGCATAGCGGGTGATGTTTCATTTTCCGTCTCCCTCATCAGAGGGAGCCTTTTTGGAGAGGGCAGAGATAAATGCCTGACCTACACAAAAAGCCAAAAACCAAACTTCCGTTTGTCGCCAATAACAAAAACCCCGAAATCGAGATGATTTCGGGGTTTGTTGTAACTCGGTAAGATAGGAAACTATCTCTTGGAGAACTGGGGTGCGCGACGGGCGCCCTTGAGGCCGTACTTCTTGCGCTCCTTCATTCTCGGGTCGCGGGTCAGGAAGCCCGCCTTCTTCAGAGCGGTACGCAGCTCAGCATCATACTGAAGCAGAGCGCGGGACAGGCCGTGGCGGATAGCGCCTGCCTGACCGGTAACACCGCCGCCTGCAACGGTGCAAACGATATCAAACTTGCCCTCGGTAGAGGTCAGAGCCAGAGGCTGACGAACGATAAGCTTGAGGGTGTCAAGGCCGAAGTAATCGTCGATGTCTCTGTCGTTGATGGTGATCTTGCCGGTGCCGTTGGCATAGACACGAACACGGGCTACCGAGCTCTTTCTTCTGCCGGTGCCGTAGAAATAAGGTGCAGATTCAAACATTTACGCTTACCTCCCTCTCTTAAAACTCCCAGACTTCCGGCTTCTGTGCGGCGTGATTGTGCTCAGCGCCCTTGAAAACGGAAAGACGGGTCAGGGCCTTGCGGCCGATAGTGGTATCCGGAACCATTCCCTTAACGGCAAGCTCAACCGCCAGCTCAGGACGGGTTGCCATCAGGGTGCGGTACTTGGTGGCCTTGAGGCCGCCGATGTATCCGGTGTGACGATAGTAGAACTTCTTGTCGAGCTTGGCGCCGGTCAGGACGACCTCAGCAGCGTTGAGAACGATGACGTGGTCACCGCAATCTACGTGAGGAGCAAAGATCGGCTTATGCTTTCCGCGAAGAAGGTTGGCAACTTCGGTAGCGACACGGCCGAGCGGCTTGCCTGCGGCGTCAATGACATACCAGTTGCGGCTGACTTCGCCGGCTTTTGGCATATAAGTTGACATAATTTTACCTCCAATAATTTGTATTCTTTTCAACGGGTGTTATGATATCACATTCGTCAACCCTTGTCAACACTTATTTTTCAATTTTTTAATTTGCAAAACTCAATCTCGTTTTTACGCCGTTTTTCTCCTGTTTTCTCCGATTTGCTAATGTGCTATTTTTACATTTTTGTTATTGATATCTTGTCTAACGGCGGAAGATACGATATAATGTACCCATCAAATCAAGGAGGTGATGGGCGATGCAGATGCTTATGAGCCGTATTCGAGCGGCCGTGCAGAAGTATAACATGATTGAAGAGGGCGACCGCATCGCTGTCGGCGTCTCGGGCGGAAAGGACTCCCTTGCCCTGCTCTATGCGCTCAGCGAAATGCGCCGCTTCTACCCCAAGAAGTACGAGCTTGTCGCCGTCACCGTCGACCCGCAGTTTAACAACACCCCCTGCGACTACTCTCAGATCGAACGGTTGTGCGAGGGGCTCGGCATCGAGTACGTCATCAAGCGCACGCAGTTGGCCGACGTCATCTTCGTGCAACGCAAGGAGAAAAACCCCTGCAGTCTGTGCGCGAAGATGCGGCGCGGACTGCTGCACGACGCCGCCAAGGAGGCAGGCTGCAACAAGATCGCCCTCGGGCACCATCTTGACGACGCGGTGGTGACCTTTTACCTGAACCTGTTGCAAGGGGGACGCATCGGTTGCTTTTCGCCCGTAAGTTACCTTTCGAACAAGGACCTGACGATGATTCGGCCTATGGTGTTCGCATACGAGAAGGAGGTCGTGCGCGCCGCCAAAAAGGTCGGCCTGCCGGTGATAAAATCGGCCTGCCCTGCCGACAGCGTGACCGAGCGGCAGAGGGTCAAGGAGCTGCTTGACCGACTGCAAAAGGAAAGCGGCTACGATTCACTTTATCAGAAGACCATCGGTGCCATGCAACGCGCCGCCATCGACGGCTGGGGCGTTGAGAATGAAGAATGATTGAACTCATATATGTAAAGGACATCGCGCAAAACGCGATGTCCTTTTCCTTATCATTTCATGAGCAAACACCATATTCTATGAAGAATAGATTTACTATTAAGGGGTATTGTTGTACAATTACTATAAAGCAATTATCAATTAGGAAGGTGACCCTATATGGATCCTAAAACAACAGGCACATTTATCACTTTGCTCAGAAAAGAAAAAGGTATGACACAAACTCAACTCTCCGAGAAGCTCAATGTTTCCAACAAGGCAGTTTCTCGATGGGAAACGGGCAGAGGATATCCGGACGTCGTGTCTCTTCAAGCGTTAAGTTGTGAGTTTTCCGTATCTATCAACGAGCTTTTATGCGGAAAACGAATCGAAGCTCCCGCAACGACGCAGAGTGCAGAAAAAGACATAGCCTTTGCCTATATCAAAACAAGCGAAAAGAAACGGCGTTTACGCGTTATTACAATTGTTCTTTCCGTTGTGCTTTCTTTTGTAATAGCTCTATCCACAGCAGCTTTATTATTGTTTTATGATGTAATTAAGGGGTCACCGGACTGCGTAATTGCAACCGACTATTCTTATATGACATTGTTTGGCGAACGCTATGTGCCGTTGGTGTTAGAGGATGCAAAGTGCGCGCTATCGGATCGTTTGATCGGTGAAGCGCAGGTTCAGGGTATGCCGGTTTTTATAAAATTGTTCTTTGGTGATTCTGTTTATTCAGTAAGACAATGTACAAACAATGATATCGTTTATCTGCAGACCGATCATGATATCATAGTTTCCAATTATTATTGCTTAGAGAGCAAATTAGAAGAATATAAGAAAATTTTACATGAAACTGCATACGATCAATTGGTCGTAGAAGTAATAACAAGCAATTGGAATTATTACGATTCAAAGCTCAACGAAGAATTATCGCAAATGCTTATGGACTCAAACTATAAGATCAGCCCCGATGTGAATTGCGATTGTTCTCGTGGGGATGGGGATGAATGGATGATCGTTTACTCCATTCAGACTGAGGGGCCTTTCAGACAAGATGAGGGTAAACTACTACGAAAGCAAGGAGAATACTATTGGTTCGATTACGACGACATTCCCGAAATGCAGGGCCATGTGGATTCCTCTAAGATCATGGCTTATGAGATAGACGACTGTTATGACGAAGAATTAGACAGGTTGTTTTCTTTTATGTTCAGGTGATGTTGTAAAGAGCAGAAGCAGAGCAAGTTGTTCCACCGACTGCAAAACGGAAAGAATGCCTTCGGCACGAATTATAATAGGTCGGCAGAGCCGACACCGAAATTATTCATTATTCATTAGCTTAAAAAAGCGAGGCTGAAATTCAGCCTCGCTTTTTTTCTATTTATTTTTTGCGATGACCTCAAAGGTGTCCACCATAGCTGCAAAGCGGATGCCATGTCCTTCCGAGGCTTCGATAAAATAGCGCGCGGTGATCTTGAAGGCCCCGCCCTGCCCGTCGCTTGTAAACCACAGATCTTCAACGGGTGCGTCCCATTCGTATCCGGCAGTGGTATGGTAAAAATAGCCTTCAGGAAGGTCTGTTTCGCTTAACTCCGTTACATTCTTCCACACACCCAATGCTTTATCTCGCGCCGATCGTGCCGCATCTGCAGGCTCAACCTTCGGTAGACGGACGATCTCGATCTCTCTGACAGGCAGGCTGTCATAGAGCTCTTGGCGTTGCCTCAGAAGCTCATCGATTTTTGCTTCCCTTTCCTGCTCGCTCAAACCTTCAAGCAAACTTTCGTTGCCTGCCACTACATCTTCGCGTGTCAAAGGCACATCGATAGGGCGAATGTAGGTAGCACCGTTTTCCTCCGTCATAGTATAATTCTCAACATCGTAGTAGATGACAAATCCGGGCTCGGTAACGGTCCCGTCTCCGTCTACCTGCGGCTCTTTCATACCGGCCACGTGCGAAACGGTTTCGTCTTGTCCTTCAAGCGTCACAGTGATATCTTTGGGCGGGAACATTGTTTCGATAAAATTCGTGATGGTCTCCTTTACCGTATCCAAAGCCGCAGCTATGGGAGCGATTTGTGAAAACGCAAGAATAACAGCAACCGCGACTGCCGCGGCGATCCAGCGGATCTTAGCTCTGCTCACCCGCTTTTTGCCCGGGGCGGATTCCATAATATAGTCCTCGTTCACTTTGCCGAGTGCTTCCATAATACGCTCACTATTCACAGAACTATTCCCTCCTTTTCTAAAACTGCTTTCAGTCGGGTTCGGGAGCGGAGCAGGGACATCTTTACCTTGCTTTCGGTGATACCGTATTCGTCTGCAATCTCCTTGACGGTACTGACATACCAATACCGGCGCATAAATATTTTTCGATGTTCTGTGGAAAGTGAGGCGAGGAAGTCGTTCAATATGTCAACCAAAATTTTCTCGTCGAAACGGTCACTCTCGCTTCCAAGGGAAGCCACGCAATCACCCAGCTCATCAAGAGCCGTCTCCATCTCACCGCTGCCGCGTTTTTCGGTTGTATAACGGCGGTAAACATCTATCGACAGATTGCGGGTGATTTTCCCGAGGAATGCCGCAAGCCTCTGCGGCCGCTGGGGCGGAATAGTGTGCCACGCTTTCCAATACGTCTCGTTGACACATTCCTCGCTGTCCTCGAAGTTGCGCAGAATGTTATAGGCAATGGTGTGGCAATACTTGCCGTACTTCCTCGCGGTCTGAGATATCGCTTCGTCATTCCTTTCAAAGTACATCTGTACGATTTGATAGTCCTCCATAACCTGCTCCTTTCGTTAATTATAAGGGCCTTTCACTACTAAAGACGGGTTTTTGGTCTGCAAGTCACAAAAAACGGAAAAATTTTTGTTAAAAAGTGAAAAAGGTGCAAACCGATCAGTTTACACCCCTTTTTTCTATTTAACCAGCACCTCAGCGAGCTGCTCGACCGTGTCTACCGTATAGTCGGCAAGGGCGCTCTCGGCCACCTTGTCGGAGGCAAAGCCGAAACCGCAAAACACCGTCTTTAGCCCGTTTTGACGGCCGCCCTCAATGTCGCTGACGCGGTCGCCCACCATAACGGTGCGGCTCGCATCCACTCCGCCCAGCCGCTCGATAACGCGGCCTATCAGCGCGCCCTTGTCGTCGCAGGAGCCATCCATCGGCGCGCCGACGATGACGTCTATCTTCTCCGACCAACCGAGCGCTTCCACTATCCTGACAGTGTATTCCTGCGGCTTTATGGTGGCGACGGCAACCCGTTTTCCGATGTCCTTGAGGGCGCAAAGCAGGTCGTCGATGCCATCAAAGGCTTCACATTCAAAGAGCCCCTTCACCGAATAGTACTCGCGGTACTTGGCAGTAGCTACCTCACCGTCCACACCGTAGTTGGCGGCAAAGCCATCGCGCAGAGGCGGTCCCACCATCCTGCGAAGGTGGTCGGGGTCGCTGTCCTCCGCTACGCCCATAGCGCGCAGGGCATAGTTGACCCCGTTGAAGATGCCCCTCGACGTGTCGACGAGGGTACCGTCAAAGTCGAATATCACCGTTTCAAACATTATCTTCACCTCTTATGCACAAAACAGCCCGTCATTCCTTTACAACGCAGCAGCTCTTTATGCCATAATACGAAAAGCAGGATATCGCGTGTTCCGTAATTCTCTCGCCGCAGACCAGTATGGGAACTGCCGGCGGGCATCCCACGGTTGAGACGGCCAGAACACGACCGAGGCACTGCTCGGTTGGGAGCGTTTGAGACTCGGAGAGCATAGCGTCCCGTACAGACATAACCCGCTCTCCCCTCACCAACTTAGGTGCCACATCCCCTATCGCTTCCCTTTTCGGAAGCTGACAGAGCACCTGACCCAATCGGTCCACGGCATCCTCAGGAAGATCGGGGGTCAGCATCATTACAACGTGGTCCCTATCCGCAAATTCAGGCTCAATACCGTGCTGACGCATATATTCCGCCATCTCAATTCCGATATACCCGTAGGCCTTTGCATCCACGGTCACCTTCAACGGCTCGTTGCCATACAGGCAATAACCCTGTCGGCGCAGTCTGTCCTTGAGCGATCGAACTCGGGACACGAATGCGTGCAGCGTGGGCGGATAACTTTCCAGATACAGATTAACGGCGTCCAAGGATTCAAGGATCAAATAGGACGGACTGGTGGACCCGAACATCATCATAGCGTTTTTGGAATGCGCACCGACGGCGCGGTCAAATTCGGCGGAAAGATGCAAATAGGCGGCACCTGTCAATGCAGGCAAGGTCTTGTGAGCAGAGTCACAGCACAGATCGGCACCGAGGTCAACGGGATGCAGGGAGTCGGGCAAGAATTTCAAATATGCGCCGTGGGCATTGTCAACGGCAAGCAACACACCGTACCTATGGCAGACCTCTGCTACGGCAGAAATATCGGTTAAATTTCCCAGATAATCCGGACTGGTCAGGTAAACTGCCGCAGGCTTTTCTTCCGCATTCTGCAGATAAATATCCAGTTCCTCTGCCGACATATCACAGGAAAGGTAGCCCGCATTGCCTTGAGGATACAGCCACTGTACGTCCAGATCAAGCATCGCCACCGCCGTCAAAAACGCTTTATGCGCGTTTCGACCTGCGGCAATCAAGGGCTTTCGGCCCGTACGTTTGGCGTACTGCAACACCAGATACAGCATAGCACGTATACACTGAGACGCACCCTCTGTTGAATAGAGCGTTCTGCATCCGAAAAGGGCGCTTGCGTTTTCCTCGCTTTGCGCAATAATACCGTCGGCTTCGTACAGGCTGTCTGCGCCCTGAATTTCCGTAATATCCAGATGCTCCATACCCAAATAGGACACGCCCTTGTGTCCCGGCATATGCAGACGCAGCGTATTGCGACGGTTATATTCCCGCACAAAATCACAAATCGGAGTATCCATATTATTCAGCCATTGCACGCGCGACCGCTACCATGATCGCACATTCCATTCTCTTACGGAAGAGGTCACAGCCCTGCTTGTATACGCCGGTCACGCTGCCGGTAGAGTGGTATGCGTTGGCGGCGCATCCGCCTGAGCAATACAGTCTTGCCCAGCAGTCACGGC
>JAZQID010000069.1:0-25091 GCA_045540915.1 Acutalibacteraceae bacterium | reverse complement strand
GCATAACCATACCCTGCGGCTCGATAACGTCGATTATCTGCTGGCCTGCGTAGTAGCACCCGCTTCCGCCGCAACACTCAAATGCGTGGTCGACGTGAAAATCGGCAGGCAGGGAGGTGGAATTATAGGTCTCGTCCGCGTGGGTGAAACGGGACAGTTTGATATCGTCAAGGCCGATGACGCAGATAGCGGCATCAGGGAATTTGTATTTAAGCACCAGCGACACAAGGTAGCCGAGACCGCCGTCGCCCCATACACCGATGCGCTTGATGCCTGACTGAACGGCGCGCTCAAAACGGTCGGCGGCGTGGAAGGCAACGCTGACAAACTCAGCGATGGCGGCGTGGACGGGGTCGACACCCTCACAGGAAACGACGCGGTCGGCAGGCAGGTCGACCAGCTCGCGCATAAATCCGTCGAAGCCGCTCGAGCAGAACTTGCCGTCACGCAGGTAGTTGGGATATACCCCCTCGACGGGAGTGCCGAGGACGTTGGGTATCATAATGACCCTTTCGCCTGCACGGAAGTTGCCCGTCGGGTCATAGACGACGCGGCCTGTGCCCTCGTGGATGAGAGCCATCGGCAGCTTCTTCTTCAGCACTGCGGCGTCGCGCTCGCCCTTATAGTAACGCTGGTCTGCGTGGCAGATAGAGAGATACTCGGGACGGATTATGACGCGGTCGGAGGAAATGTCGATGTTTTTATATTTAACTGTGATAGTGCGCGGCGCAATGAGTTGATAAACGTAGTTGATCAATGCGGATACTCTCCATTCTCAAGTGCTTTTTATTTTATAAGCAGCATGGCTCGTGCCATCTGATAATCTCCGATGGTGGTGATCTTGAAATTCAGCACTTCGCCCTCTACCAGACGGACGGGGCGGTTTTTCAGCACGCAGATCTTGCAGGCATCGGTAAGGATGGCGCGCTCCTCGTCGGTCATCTCGTCAAAGCAGGCCTGAAGCAGTTTGATGTTGAAGGACTGCGGAGTCTGACCCTGATAGAGCGGATCGCGAGAGGGGATCTCGGTGATGAAATCGCCATCCTCCGAGCGAACGATGGTGTCGGATGCCTTAACGACGGTGTCGCAGGCACCGTACTGCAGGGCGGCGTCGATGTTGTCATCAATGATGCGCTGGGTCAGGAAGGGACGTACTGCATCGTGGGTGACGATGATGTCGTCGTCAGAGATGCCGTTGGACGACTCGATGGCGTTGATGATGTTGATGATGGTACCGTTGCGGTCGGAGCCGCCTGCGACAACAACGATCTTGTCGTTCTTGCCGAAGTGCTTGGCCACCAGATCCTCGCAGAAGGACAGCCAGTTGGGGTTGATGCCGATGTAGAGCCTGTCGATACGGGTGTTCATCAGCATTTTTTCAACCGTGTGAATGATGATGGGCTTGCCGTCAAGCTCCAAAAACTGCTTGGGCATATCGGTGTTCTGCATACGGGAGCCGATGCCGCCCGCCAAAACTGCTGCGTATATCATAAATAACGATCTCCTTTTGCCTTTTTCGGCGAAAATTCAGGTCTATTTACAACAAAATATACCGAGTTTATCTTACCATATAATAAGAAAAAAATCAATACCAATCGCGCGTGCGAAAAAGGGCGCAAAAAACCGCCCCTTATTTCAAAGGAGCGGCTGGCAATTTTATCTGATGCGAATGGCTTCGGCCGAGCGGCATTTGCCTGTTTTGGTGTCGATGTCGAAGATGCAACCCTCTAAAATGCAGGGGCCCTCGGCGTTGACAAACCGAACCGGCATTTTGTCCTTCATTCGCGCTATGGACAGCTCGGGCTTTACTCCCAAAACAGACAGTTCGGGGCCGGTCATACCGACGTCGGTGATAAATCCGGTGCCCTCGGGCAAGACCTGAGCGTCGGCCGTCTGCACGTGGGTGTGGGTGCCGAAAACGGCGCTGACCCGTCCGTCAAGGTGGAAGGCGAGGGCCTTCTTTTCGGCGGTCGCTTCGGCGTGAATGTCGACCAAAATGGTGCGTATTCCGTCACGATTGGCCTTTTCTACCAGTTTGTCTGCCGTTTCGAAGGGGCAGGCGAGGGACTCAAGATAGACGGTGCCGAGCAGGTTGATGACCGCTATTGAACAGAAGCCGAAGTCGACGGTGGTGTAACCCCTGCCCGATGCAGAATGGGGGTAGTTGGCAGGTCGAATGACGTACCTACTCTCGTCGAGCAGGTCGTGGGCGGAGTATTGACGGAAAACGTGGTTGCCCGTGGTTATGACGTCGGCGCCTGCGTCCAAAATGCGCTGAGCCGATGCAGGTGTAATGCCGTTGCCGTCGGCGGAATTCTCCCCGTTGACGATGACGGCATCCACTCCGTAATGCTTTTTGATGACGGGAAGCTTCTCGCTGAGAAAATCACAGCCGATGCTTCCCACAACATCACCGATACATAGAATTTGCATTTATTTCTTGTCGCTCTTTCTAACGAAAAGTACTCCCAGCGTTCCGGGGCCGCAATGGGCTGAAATGGTGCAGCCTGCGGTGCCCTCGATGACCTCCTTGAAGGGTAGAGTCTGCTTGACCAGTTCGACTATCTCGTCTACAACGGGGTCGTCACCGCAGGTGTGGGTGACGAATACGCGGGTCAGGTCGATATCATCGGGGTCGTGAAGCTGATCCTTGGCATACTCTTTGTAAACAAGGCTCATCTTGCCGCGATACTTTCTCGAAACGCCCATCGCGCCTTCCTTGACCTCAATGCAGGGTCTGAGCTTGAGCACGTTTGCGCCCAGCATAGCAACGGCTGAGCAACGACCGCCCTTGTGGAGATATTCGAGGGTGTCGATAACGAAGGATGCGTCGACGCGACTGCGCAGGGCACATATCTCGTCGTAGATCTCTTTTGCCTCTTTGCCCTCGGCAACAAGGTCAGCCGCCTTGAGCACAAGCAGGGCGATACCTGTCGACAGGTTCTGGCTGTCAATGACGTAGACGTTCTCCATATCCTCAGCTGCGATGCGAGCAAAGTTATGCGCACTTGACATCGAGTCGCTGATGGAAAAATGGATAACTGCGCTGCCGTCGGCCGACAGCTTTTCAAAATATTCGGTATAATATGCGGTGCTCTGCGCCGCAGTTTTGGCAAGCTCACCGGTGCTCTTTGTGTATTCAAAAAGCTCCTTCGGAGTTATATCAACGCCGTCGGTGTAGGTCTTGCCGCCCATAGTGACGAGCATAGGGCTGACTACGACCGAGTATTTTTCGGCAATCTCGGGCGAAAGGTCGACGGTGCTGTCTGCACTGATCACGATCTTGTTTGTCATAAATTTTATTCCTCCTGAGCATAATATGCTTAACTATAATATTAACACATCGTCTTGAAAATTACAACCCATATTATGACTTTGCGTCGTCTGCGGTCGAGACCGAAGAGGTCGGGACTGCACCTTACCCTTATCACAGCAGGGGAACTCATAGCATAGTGTTTATGGGGTGATTTTTGGAACATAAGGATAAAATCTTCAACAAAAGCGCGTTTTTCAAGAGTGAGTTTGGTAATATTGCACAATAAATCGGACGAAATTCGCGCATAGACGCACTTGATTTTTGCATATCAATGGTGTAAAATAAAGGTGGTTTTACATACCGATAATATCTTCCGCTAAGGAGAGTGCATAAAAGTGAAAACAATGACCAAGGCTCAGGCCGTATCATTGATAAAGCAGAAGCTGGGCGCCGCCTTTTCGGTCACCCCCGAGAACGCTTCCGACGAGGTGTTTTATAAGGCTTCGGTTATGGTGCTCAACGACCTGATGAACGGCATTCGCGCCGATTTTGAAAAGCGTGCCGCCCAGCAGGAGAGTAAGCAGATTTGTTATATGTGCATGGAGTTTTTGATGGGCAGGTCCTTCAAAAACACCCTTTATAATCTCAATCTTGAGGCCACCTTCCGCAACGCTCTCAAGGAGCTGGGTGTCAAGCTTGAAAATCTCTACGAGCTTGAGCCCGATGCGGGACTCGGTAACGGCGGTCTTGGCCGTCTTGCCGCCTGCATAATGGACGGACTGGCAAGCGGAGATTACTCTGCGATGGGATATTCCATTAAGTACGAATACGGAATCTTCCGTCAGAAGCTGGTCGACGGCTGGCAGATGGAGATGCCTGATTTCTGGCTTCCGGGCGGCGAGGTCTGGTTTGAGGAAAGGCCCGAGCTTGCGGTCGACGTTCACTTCGACGGCCACGTTGACGAGTGGTGGGATAACGGCTTCCACCACGTTGAGCATCGCAACCCCTCTGTCGTAAGGGCTGTGCCCAGCGATATGATGATAGCGGGCAAGGACGGCAAGGCCGTCAGCGTTCTGCGCCTTTGGACTGCAAGCGCACCCGGCTTCGATATGAACCTCTTTAATCAGGGCGACTATCTGCGCGCCGTTGAGCAAAATGCTATGGCCGAGGTCATCAGCAAGGTGCTCTACCCCTCTGATAACCACGCTGAAGGAAAGTCACTGCGTCTGCGTCAGCAGTACTTCCTCGTGTCTGCCTCGGTGCAGGACATCGTCCGCCGCCACCTGCAGACCTACGGCAATCTGAGCAACCTGCCCGACCACGTTGCCATCCACATCAACGACACCCATCCCGCGCTTTGCGTGCCCGAGCTTATGCGCATTATGCTTGACGAGTGCGGCTTAAGCTGGGAGGATGCCTGGGATATCGTCAGCCGCACGGTTGCCTACACCAACCACACGGTTATGAAGGAGGCTCTCGAGTGCTGGGGCGAGGATATGTTCCGCCACCGCCTGCCGAGAATTTACCAGATAGTCAAGGAGATCGACCGCCGTTTCAGAGGCGAAGTCATCAGCCGCACGGGTGATCCCGACCTGTGCAACCGTGTCGCAGTGGTCGACAGCGGCGTTGTCAAAATGGCCAACCTCAGCGTTGCCGCAGGTCACAAGGTCAACGGTGTTTCCCGACTCCACAGCGATATCCTCAAGGATACCGTTTTCAACGATTTCTACCGCATTATGCCCGATAAGTTCACCAACGTCACCAATGGAATTGCCCACCGCCGCTGGCTGTGTCAGGCTAATCCCAAGTTGACCGCTTTCCTTACCGAGCTTATCGGTGACGGTTTTGTCCGCGATGCGTCAGAGCTTGCCAAGCTTTACGACTACGCCGATGACAGCGCGGTGCTTGAGAAGCTTGCCGAGATCAAGCGGGACAACAAAAAGCGCCTTGCCGACCACCTTGCAAAGTCGGGTGCAGGCAAGATCGATCCCGACAGCATCTTCGACGTTCAGGTCAAGCGCCTGCACGAGTATAAGCGTCAGCAACTCAATGCCCTGCACATCATCGACGACTACCTGTTTATCAAAAACAATCCCAACGCACCCTTCACACCCAAGACCTACCTCTTCGGTGCAAAGGCGGCATCGGGCTACTTTGTTGCCAAGCAGATAATCCAGCTTATCTGCAACCTGAGCAAGATGATAGAATCAGACCCACAGGTTAGGGGCAAACTGAAGGTGGTCTACGTTGAGGATTACCGTGTAACGCTGGCCGAGCTTATGATGCCTGCCGCCGACATCAGCGAGCAGATATCCCTTGCAGGTACTGAAGCGTCGGGCACCGGCAATATGAAGCTGATGCTTAACGGCGCAATTACCCTCGGCACCGAGGACGGAGCTAACGTTGAGATCCACGAGGCCGTCGGTGACGATAATATCATCATCTTCGGAATGTATGCCGACGAGGTCGACCGCCTGCGCGCATCGGGCTACTGCCCTGCCGACTTCTACAACAGCAACCCGCGCCTGAAAAATGCCGTCGATTTCATCCGCGGCAATATTGAGGGTGTCAGCTTTGCACAGTTGGCAGACAATATGCTCAGTTCCGACTACTATATGGCGCTGGCCGACTTTGCCTCCTACTGCGAGGCGCAGGAGAGGGCAAGCCGCCTTTATAACGACAAACAGATCTGGCAGAAAATGTCGTTGGCCAACATCGCCGGCGCAGGCCGATTCTCCATCGACCGCGTCATCGAGGATTACAGCCGCGATATCTGGAATCTGAAAAAGGTTGAGAAATAATGTTTGAGGTTTTCAATAACCGCGACAATTTTTATCTTTCGCAAACCACCCCCGTTAGCGCGGGGGTCGGTCTGCGTTTTTCAATTTTATTGCACGAGGATTGCCATTGCAGTGAGGCCTTTTTGGTACTGCGTGCAGACGGCTGTGATGCCGATCGGTTTGAGATGCAGTGGGCAGAGAGGTTGGGTGATTTTCATCGGTATGAGGTCACCTTCACGCCTGAAAAGGCGGGGCTTTATTGGTACCGATTTGAGTATGAGGGCAACTTCAAGCGCAATCAAATCACCCGTTTTGACGGCGGTATCGGAGATATCCGTGCCGACGGCGGCGAGTGGCAGTTGACGGTATACGAGCCCGATTTTACTACACCCGAAAGGTATCGCGGCGGCCTTATCTATCAGATATTCCCCGACCGCTTTTTTAGCTCGGGCGAGCCGAAGGAAAACGTGCCCGACGACCGATATATCTGCGAGGATTGGTATGCTCAGCCCGCCTATCTGCAAAACGGAGAAAAGCGTTCTCTTAACAACGATTACTACGGCGGCGACCTCAAGGGCATCACCTCAAAGCTCGATTATCTGTGCGACCTCGGGGTGACGATACTCTACCTCAACCCCATTTTCGAGGCCCACTCGAATCACCGCTACAATACCGCCGACTATATGCGTATCGACTCCCTGCTCGGCACCGAGGACGACTTTGTCGAGCTGTGCAAGCAGGCGAAAAAACGCGGAATATCCGTCATTTTGGACGGGGTCTTTTCACACACGGGCTCCGACAGCCGATACTACAACCAATTCAACCGCTACGATGACCTCGGCGCATATAACTCTCAGCAGTCGCCCTATTCGTCGTGGTACCGCTTTGCAAATTGGCCCCACGGCTGTCATTGTTGGTGGGATATGCCCACCTTGCCCGAGGTGGTCGAGGACGACCCATCCTTCACCGAGTTTATCTGCGGTGAAAAGGGTGTTTTGCGGCATTGGATGCGGCTGGGCGCATCGGGTTGGCGGCTTGACGTTGCCGACGAGCTGCCCGATGCTTTTTTGGACAACGTAAGACGTGCCATAAAGGCGGAAAATCCCAATGGATTGCTTATCGGCGAGGTGTGGGAGGATGCCTCCAATAAGATAAGCCACGGGGGCAGGCGCCGCTTCCTGCTCGGCAAGCAGTTGGATTCGGTTATGAACTATCCCTTCAGGGAGGCGATAATAAAGTTCGTTACGGGCGGCGATGCAAAGCATCTTAACGAAGCGGTCTTGGAGATAATAAGCCATTATCCCAAGCAGACCCTTGACCTTATGATGAACCTCGTCGGCACCCACGATACCGAGCGCATTTTATCGGTGCTCGGCGGCGCACCTCTCGGATTGCCGCGTCCTGCTCAGGCGAATATCGCCCTAACCGACGACCAACGCGAAACCGCTCTGCGCCTGTTAAGGCTTGTGGCGGTGCTGCAGTACACCCTGCCGGGAATACCCAGTCTCTACTATGGTGACGAGGCAGGCTGTGAGGGACTGCACGACCCCTTCAACCGAGGCGGATACCCTTGGGGCAGGGAGGACAAAGGCCTGCTTGAATTTTACAAAAAATTGGGCAAAATGCGCCGCTTGACCGCCTTTGACGGCGGTGACTACCGCACGGTAGAGGTCGGCCTCGGCTATCTCGTCTACGCGAGACAAAAGGGAGAAAGCCGCGTGCTTGTGGCGGTCAACCGATGGAATCAGCCCGAACGGGTCAGACTGCCCAAGGACTTTGCCG
This sequence comes from Acutalibacteraceae bacterium, assembly GCA_045540915.1. Classification (GTDB taxonomy): domain Bacteria; phylum Bacillota; class Clostridia; order Oscillospirales; family Acutalibacteraceae; genus RGIG2206. The sequence goes on along the minus strand of JAZQID010000069.1, from coordinate 17,273 downwards.
ATGCAACGGTGCTTTTCGGCGAGGTTGAAGATTCTATGATAAAATTAGGCGAGAGAGATTTTGCCGTTTTGGTAAAGAATTGACAGCGTGTATATTTTGCATCTGTTAGGTAAAGAATAACTCCGAAGGGTAAAGGAGTTGAAACAGATGTTGGATAAAACCGCGCTTACTTTGGCGATCATAGGTGCGCTCAACTGGGGCAGCATTGGGCTGTTCCGTTTCGATATCGTAGCCTGGATCTTCGGCGGTCAGACCGCGTTCCTCAGCAGGATCGTGTACACCGTAATAGCCCTCGCAGGCGTATGGTGCATCTCGTTGTTGTTCAGACACAACGGTGACACCGTCGAAACAGTAGATTTCGAGAAATAACCTATCTGCGCTAACTTAAGCAAAACACACCCACCGCGGCGAAAGGCCTCGGCAGGTGTGTTTTTGTTTTTATGAAAATTATGACTGCGCTGATGAATTTTTGTCGGTGCCGTTTATCTTTTCCTCAACTATCTTCATCAGGCTCAGAAGACTCGGCGCATAAAGCGGATAGCCCTCGCTGAGCTTTTCGGGCGAGATGTTGACCGGCATCTTTTCATCACCTTCAAGACGGGGATTTCGCGCGACGTTGATGGCGTTGGCTTCGCGGATAGAGGAGTAGCCGCTGGTCACCGCGCAGTAGTTGTAGGGCGGAATGGTGAACATATTGCGCGGATTTGACTTGTTGGTGACGTGCAGTATGCGAAGCACCCTGTATACGCTTACCATCAGCATCGAGATGCTCGCATCCGAGATCTCAGCGTTGCCCACCTGCATCAGCAGATCGAAGATAACGCTCAGTGAGTTAAGCACCAGCCTCTTTCCGAGCAGGAGTTCGGTCGAGGTTATGGGTGAATTGCTCTCGGCATCTGGCAGGTCGGTGATGGCGATGGTAGCGCCCGTCCTTTCGGTCGTCCTGCCAAGCAGATAGTCGCAACTGACGCGGTAAAAATCGGCGGCGGTGACGACGAAATCAAGACTGCACTCACGCTTGCCCGTTTCATAATGGGAGAGCAGAGCCTGACTTACGCCGAGGCCTGCGGCGGCCTCCTTTTGTGACAGACTGCGTTCCTTTCGCAGCAGGGTTATAATACGCGGAAAATCGTTGCTCACAGACCCATCTCCTTGTAAAAAATAAGATAAACGAGCAGTGCGATATGCACCAAAAGCATAAGGGGTACACCGATGTAAAACTTTGCCTTTTTGGTCTTGTGCCTGCAAAGAAGCATCGCCGCCCATTCGCCTGCGGCACCGCCGAAAAATGCGATGGTCAACAGGGTCCTTTCGGGCACGCGCCAACGGTGGTTGACGGCGGCGCGCTTGTCGGCGGCGGTTATGATAAAGGCGAGCAGGTTTATGACCGCAAGCCAGATGAGCAGATACTTCATTCATTCACCTCAAAGCAGGTCTTACATTCGGGACAAAGTGAAAATTTTCGGTTATGGAAGGTGCGGCAGCGAATAGATATATAATAAAGTCCTGTTTCGCTGCTGAAATGGTGCAACTCAACAAGTCGGTTGCACTTGGGACAAAGGGCCGTCCGTTTGCCCTCTGAATTGACGGCAGAGTCCACCTTCAAGGGCAGTTTAATCACGGCCAATCACCGTAGTGTGCAGGTTTTCGAGCAGGTCGAGGGCCTTGTTCTCCATCTTCTCATCGGGCGACGCGATGAGCCGCTTGTTGATGATTATCTCGCTCTCGGGCGACGCCGCCTTGGCAATAACGGCGTTGGAAACGACGCAGATGTTGCTGACAACACCGCAAAGCTCAATGGTTGAAAAGGGGCCGTTCTCCTGTATGTACCGAGCAAGCTCCATTGAGGCAAAGGTAGGCTTTCTGAGCATTTTTTCTTCGCGCGCAAGGCGGCTCAGCTTGCCGTACAGTTCCCAGCCGGGCGTCCCCTTGATGCAGTGCTTGACGGGCAGATGCTTGCCCTCGTTGGTCAGCAGATATTTTTGCTCGTGGGTGTCCATAGTGAAGACAACGTCGCCTCCGTTGGCGTAATACTCACTAACTCGCTCGCATATCGGGTCCTCAAGCAATTTTGCCGCCTCAAAGCCGAGGGAGCCGTCGACAAAGTCGCGCTGATAGTCCACAACGATCAGCAATTTTTTCGCAATCATTGAAAACACCGCCTTTATGTAATTTCAGGTTTATTTTACCCTCTGGTTCGGTTTCTGTCAAGCGAGCCGATGAGAAGATTTTACCATTGAAAAGGCGGTCGGATTTTGTTATAATTTGTATATGCGTGTAAAAGGAGGGAGAATTGGTGAAAAAAAGGGTGCTCATAGCCGCCTGTGCGGTGGTATCGGCACTTGTTGTCGCCCTCCTGTTTTTGTTTGGTGACGGCCTGCTGACCGCCTCTGCTCCCGTGGGTGAGAGCGGAAGCAAAGGTCCCCTTTCTGCTTCCTCAAAGCCTGAGGGTGAGCCTGCATCAAGCAAGGTCGAAGCTTCAAGTACCGCTCCCGTACCTGCGGCAAAAGACGATGAGCTGCGCGGTATGTGGATAACCTATTTCGAGATAGCCAACCTCTTTGACAGCAAGAAGGGGTTCGAGGCGGCCTTTAATGAAATGCTTGATGAATGTCAGAAGTATAAGGTCAACGCCCTTTTCGTCCACGTTCGCTCCCATTGTGATGCATATTATCCGTCAAAATATTTCCCGTGGTCGAAGTATGTGTCGGGCATCAAGGGTACGCAGGGAAAGGAGCCTGCCCTTGACCCCTTGGCATATATGCTCGAGGCGGCCCACAAGCGCGGAATGGAATTCCACGCCTGGATAAATCCCTATCGCGTGTCCTACGACTCGACCGACCTTGCCCTGCTTGCCGACAACAACCCTGCTAAAGTTTGGCTGACCGACGGGGATAAGTCCAACGACTCTTGGGTGGTGTCGGCCGCAGGCGGACTCTATCTCAACCCTGCAGTCGAGCAGGCGCAGGCACTGGTCATAAACGGCATACGCGAGATTGTGGAAAAATACGATGTCGACGGCATCCACTTCGACGACTACTTCTATCCCACCGTTGACGAGTCATTTGACGAAAAGGAATATGCCCAATACCGAATGAATGTGTGGGACGCACCCCTGAGCCTTGAGGACTGGCGGCGCGCCAACGTCAACGCGCTGGTCAGCAGGGCATACGGCACGGTAAAATCGGCGCGCGCCGACTGCGTTTTCGGCATCAGTCCGATGGCGGCAATAAGCACCAATTACACCACCGTTTTCGCCGACGTTGCCGCGTGGGTAGAGGGCGGCTATATCGATTATATTATGCCGCAGTTGTACTTCGGCTTTGAGTATCCCAAGGAAGAGAATCGCTTTGACGTGTTGCTTAAAAGCTGGGAGGAGCTTACCGCCGACAGCAAGACCAAGCTCTATATAGGGCTCGGTGCCTACCGCATCGGGTCGACCGACGAAAACAACGTCGAATGGAGTCAGCACAGCGACCTTCTTGCCCGACAGGTCGTATGCACCCGTTCAAGCGACAAATGCAACGGCTTCGTTCTCTACTCATATTCGACCTTTATTGTTGATGATGAGCGGCACTCTCAGGAGAGAAGTGCCTTGCTTAAGGTTATAAACGGAAAATAACGTTGAAAGGAACCGTTATGGAAGATTTTTCTGAAAAGATGGCCGAAATGGAGCCTGCCGAAAAGCCTGCGGGCCTTTTGGCACGCCGTAAATGGCTTATAATCGTCATAAGCGTTGTGCTGATTGCCGCTATTGCGGTGGGCGCGGCGTGGTTTTTCGGACCCTCGGAGGATATCCCTGCCGACATTCCAGCCGAGCCGATAAAAAAGGTGGAGGAGCCCGACGTTGATGCTCCCGATGCGGTGATGGCGGTTATGCTGGAGATGGGGGATATCGGTGTCGGTGAAGGCTGGCAAGGCCGAGTCGATTCTGCTGTCAAGGCCGCTTATGAGGCGGGCTTTAACTGCCTGATAGTGCCCTTGCACACCGATAGCGGTGCCATCTATTCGTCGAGCCGTTACAGCATGTCGGACGGCACCGACTATCTGCAATATATAGTCACCTCGGCGCATTCACGGGCGATGCTGGTCTATATCGGCGCCGACCCCTTGCTTGCACCCGATCTGAGTCAGATCGACCTGACCGACGAGGATGCTCTGCAGGGTGTCGGGGACGAGCTTGCCGACGTTTGCTCTCGGTACGGCACCGACGGTGTCCTGCTGACCCCATCACCCCTTAAGGACGGCAACCCGTCATATACATCTTACACCGCCGACGGCGGCTCAATGGGCTACGCCGACTACGCGCGGCAGATGCTGAGTGTCTGCGTGGGCAAGGTCGCGCGCGAAATACGCATTTCGGGCGGCGGTGTCTGCGTCGGCGCAACCATATCCTTTGACCGACGGAATGAGGCACTTCATTGGGCCAAAAAGGGTGCGGTCGATTTCGTGAGCGTTATCTGCGACACCGCTCCCTATGATGAAGCCGCCTTTTCGGCCGAGGCAGGTGCGTGGCTTGAGGACTTCAGGGGAGAGATACCCCTTTATATGCAGATGCCCGTGTCAGCAGTCTCGCAGGGGGCAAAGGCGGCCGACCTGCAGGCGCGTTGCCAATGGCTCATCAACGCCAAAAACGGCGGCGTGGTCTTCGACTCCTTTTCAATAGTAAATTCACAGGACAAGGGTATAACCGCTTTTAGAAACTACATATCTCAGCTTGCCGACGAAAACTACGGCATAAGAAAGCTTACAGTCCATTCTCCCTCGTCGCATAATTTTGAGACCTATTCATCCTCGGTCAGCTTTATCGGTGCTTCCGACCCCAACCATCCGCTGACCGTCAACGGTCAGGAGGTCGAACGCTCCGAAACAGGCTACTTCTCCCTTGATATCCCCCTTACCCCAGGCAAAAACACTATTATCATCTCCCACAAGGATGTCAACACCGCCTATACCGTCACCTACAACAAGGTGCTTATCAAGTCCATTCATCCCTCTGACGAGGTCTTTTATCCCGGTGAGGCATCGGTCACCATCGGCGTCGTTGCCTATTCGGGCTGTACCGTTAAGGCGCGGCTCGGCACTGAGGTCATAACCCTTACAGGCGGCGAGCCGGTCAGTAACGACGAGGCTGAACTGTTCGTGATGTATACCGGAACCTTTACGATGCCAAAGGCGGACGTAGTGCCCGTTGAGGTGGGCGAATTGATAGTGTCGGCCACCAAGGGCAACGAGAACGAGACAAAATCGGGCGGTAAGGTTATAGTCAGGGCGGCCGAGGTCAACTCCCGTCCCAACGATACCCCCGCATCCTCGGCATACGAGAGCGGCTGGGGCATACTCGTGGGAGAGGGCGACCGATACGTCGCCGAGGTCGCCTCCTACCAGACCGAGACCCTCGACATAATCACTCCCACCGACGAGCGCAGTCGCCCGACCAACGCCTATCTGCCGCAGGGTACCGTCGATTACTGCAACGACACCGATATCTTCTTCAGCAACCCCGAATCGGGCAACACCAATGCCTTCCGCAACCTTGACTACGGAAAGCGTGTCTATTCGGATAAGAACATCAGGATATTCAAGGCCACTCTGCCCGAGACCAACACGGTCACCGCCGTCAAGACGCAGACCGAGGGCAGACATACCGTCCTCACCCTTGACGTTGCGTGGAAGGCCCCCTTTAACGTCACCCTTGCACCGCAGGAGTACACCGACCCCTATCCCAAAAAGGGCCGACCCGACTACTCGGTGACCGAGACCACCTATACGTATATAGAGATCGAATTTTGCTATACCGTCTCGGGACAGGGCAAGGTGGACATAGGCCAGAACCATCCGCTTTTCAAGTCTGCCGAATGGGTAAAATGCAAGTCAGGCAACTACGGCCTGAGACTGTGGCTGAAGAGGGAAGGAGTGTTTTGCGGCTGGACTGCCGAGTATAATAAGGACAATCAGCTCGTTTTCACCTTCCTCAATCCCTTCCAGGTCACCGAGTCCAACAACGCATACGGCTACTCCCTTGAGGGCGCCGTCATCGTCGTTGACGCAGGTCACGGTGGCTCCGATTGCGGTGCGGTCGGCTCATCCAAGCAGTACACCGAAGCGGTGCTCAACCTTATCCTTGCGCGCAAGATCCAGCGCGAGCTTGAAAACCTCGGCGCAACGGTAATTATGACACGCGGCGATGACAGCCACGTTTCCCTTGAGGAAAGGGCGACCCTGACCACCAAGACCAAGCCCGACCTCTTCATTTCGGTGCACAGGAATGCGTCAACTAACACCTCTGCACGCGGATATGAAAACTTCTATTTCTATCCTTATTCTAAGGCGCTCGGCGATGCCGTCGGAAAGCACGCGGGCAAATCCTTTACCGTCGACCGAGGGGTCACCTTCTATCCCTTCTACGTTTGCAGGGTGTCCTGTTGCCCGTCGATACTGACCGAAAACGGCTTTGTCACCAACCGCAACGACCTTGAAATGATAAAGGCGGACAGCCACAACAACGCGGTTGCAAATGCCACCGTCGCAGGTATCGTCGACTATCTCGCCTCGCTTAAAGAGTAATCTCAAATAAAAAAACAAGCCATTCAAACTGAATGGCTTGTTTTTTCGTCTTATTCCATTATCGTCTTGATGTATGCCGCTACCTCTTCACCGTCGCGCTGATGTGCCGCTGCAGTTGGGTGATAGGTTCCGCCCAAGGAGTTGGCCTTGGTACAGCAGTAATAGTAGAAGCCCTTGGCCTCGCCGCCCATTTCCTCGATAGCGGCCTTTATAACACTGCTCTTGGAAGTGGTCATCTGTCCGTAGACCCACAGTATCTTTGCGTCGGGATAATCCTCCCTGACCGTCGTTAAGGTTGCCTTGATCCCCTCGGTCAGTTGTTCGTCGGTAAATCCGTACTTGCTTGAAATATCGTTGGTGCCTAAGGATATGACGTAGAGGTCAATGTCGGCTTGCGAATGGTCGTACGCCAAGGTTTTGTCACGCTCATAACTGAGATGATCGTAGTAGTTATACATACTGGCGGTGCCTGTGCCGGACGAGAAGGTCATACCTCCGCGGCTGACGATAGAGGCCTCCGCACCTAAAATGCGGGTAGCGACAAAAGCGTAGGTAAGGGTTCCCACCGTGTGCTTGATATCTCTTTCGTCCGCTGCTCCGTTGACTGTGTTAATGCCGATTCCCGAGGTGATTGAGTCGCCGAGAAACTCTATCTTGAGTTTGCTTTCATCCTCGACCCATTTTTCAGGCACGCCGTTCATAGTCACGCTGATGAGGGTCGCAATACCCGTCATCGCCTCGTTCTGTCGGTACACCTCAAAGGTGTGCCTGCCGCGAGCGAGCCCCTTGGCAACAGGCAGATCGACTATCATCTCGCCGTTGAAAATGCCCTGAACGGTGACCGTCTCCTGCCTGACTCCGTCGACGTAGACGGTGTAGTAGTGGTCAACAAAGGTGCTTGAGCTTGACGTTTTGAGCAGGTGGCAGAGGGTAAGGGTGACGTCACCCTCGCAGTCGGCACTGAAGAGCAACCCCTGCGCCGAATAGTCGCATATAAATCCCGTTTGCTCGTCGGTTTCCAGTGAGGTGGTAACCAGCCCCGTCCTGCCTGTAACGTGGAAATAGTCGGTCGTTTCAGCGAGGGGATAGGTTATCTTCTCATAGTTGTTGGCCGTCGGCATAACAAATCCCATTGATACCGCCTCGCTTGAAGTTTCGTCTTTGATAGAGTTTGCTTCGGATGATACGTCTGCGACAGGATCCTTTTCGCAGGCAACGAGGGTAAATATCATCACTGAGCATAGAAGGATCAAAAAGAACTTCTTCATTTTACACAACCTCAATTCACAAAGGTTTTGATATATGCAGCGAGCCCCTCACCCATTTTTTGCTGTGCCTCTGCGGTGGGGTGATAGGTGCCGCCTTTGTTGTTATAGGTCTCAAAGCAGTAGAAGTAGAAGCCCTTTTCGGATCCGCCCATTTGCTCAACAGCGGAGCTGTAAAGATCATCGTTTCTCTTTGGAGGAATGACCCAAAGGATCTTTGCATTGGGATGATCCTTACGGACGGTCGTCATGGTGGTTATAGCATCCTGTATGATCTGTTCATTAGTGAGCTTGGCGTGGTAATCGTTGGTCCCCAAAGCCACGATGTAGAGATCGACATCCATCTTGGAATGGCAGTAGGGCTGTTCGTTGCCGTAACGAATGACGCTGAGACCGTTATAATAAGGCTCCTTGCTTGTGCCCGCCTTGTTGGCATTGGTCAAGCCGCTGCGTCCGACTACCGAAATTTCAGCGCCGAGAACACGTGCGGCAACAAAGGGATAGGCAAGGACGGAGTTGGTGTGCTTGACGTCCTCTTCATCTGCCGCGCCGTTAACGGCGGTGATGCCGTTGCCGCAGGTGATGGAATCGCCGATCACCTCGATCTTTATTTGGTCTTCATCCTCGACCCATTTTTCAGGCACGCCATTCATGGTAACGCTTAAGAGGGTCATATCACCGTAATAGTTTTCTTGGTTGCGGAAAACTTCGATGAGGTGCTTACCTTTGGAAAGACCCGATGCTACCTTCAGCTTGACTATCATGTCGGCGGTGGGGATCACATCGGCAACAACCGGTTCCTGCTTTACACCGTCAATATAAACTGTGAAGAAGCGGTTGGTAGATTGACCTTTTGCGTTGATCGAGAGGGTAACGGTCACGTCGCCCTCGCAGTCGGCGTTGAAGAGCAGACCCTGTGCCGCATGGTCATAAAGGAAGCCCGTCTGCTCGCCTGTTTCAAGTGTGGAAACGGCAGATGCAGTCCTTCCTGTTATATGGAAATATTCGGTGATCTGAGTAAGCAGATAGGTGGTTTCCTTATAATTGTTGTCGGTCGGTACAACAAGGGAGGAAGAAGCAGACTCGCTCGAGGTCTTGTCAGATATGGAGCTTGCTTTTGATGATGTATCAGTGTCGGCGCTGTCTTTATCACAGGCGACAAGGGAAAGCAACAAGGCACTGCAAAGCAAAACGCTGATTATTCTTTTCACAGTTGGCCTCCGTGAAGGATGTTATTTCAGGTTGAGAATGGTCTTGATGTAGGCCGCGACCTCTTCGCCGTCACGCTGCTGCGCCTCAGCAGAGGGATGATATTCGCTTCCGGACATATCCTGCTTCTTGCAGCAGTAGAAATAAAGTCCCGCCGCTTCACCGCCGGCTGCATTGACGGCGTCTTTAATAACCTTGCCTTTACTGAGGCTCAATTGGCCGTATACCCAAAGTATTTTTGCATTGGGATGGTCTTTGCGAACCGAGGCTAAAGCCGTTTTAACATCCTTAGTGATCTGCGCGTCACTGTGATTGTTGTAGGAGCTGGTATCGTTAGTGCCGAGGGCGATGACGTACAGATCGACGTCCATCTTCGAATGGTCGAAATTTACGGAGACGTCGCGCTCGCAACTGAGCTTGTCGTAATATTTATACATATCGTTGCTTGCAATACACAGGCCGCTGCAGCTGACCAGAGATGCCTCTGCGCCTAAAATGCGGGACGCGACAAAGGCGTAGGTGGCTGTGCCGTCATTGTACTTGATGTTATTTTGGTCGGCTGCGCCGTTTTTACCGTGAACGCCTGTGCCCGAGGTGATGGAGTCACCGAGGAACTCGATGCGAAGCTGATTGGGGTCGCTGACCCATTTCTGAGGAAGGCCGTTCATAGTTACGCTCAAAAGGGTGGCGATACCAAGGCAGGATTCGTGATTGCGGTAGACCTCGATGGTGTGGACACCGCGCTTAAGTCCGCTGGCAACTTTTAGCTGGGTTGTGACGGTTTTGCCCGGAGTGCCCTTAGCGGTAACCGTGTTCTGCTTGACACCGTCGATATAAACGGTGTAGTAGTGCAGTCCGTCGGTGTCGGTTGCCCTCATTTTAAGCTCAAGGGAGACGGTGATATCACCCTCGCAGTCGGCCTTGAAGAGCAGGCCTTGTGCGGCATAGTCAAAGAGCAGACCAGTCTTAGAGGAAGAAGTTTTAACGACGTCCGAGCGACCCGTAACGTGGACGTAATCGGTGATCTCGGCCAAATTGTAGGTGGCCTTCTTATAATTGTTGACGGTGGGAACAACGCTCGAAGAGGCGGACGAGGTGGTCGATGAGTTTTCCTTAGAGGGAGCCCCCGTTGATGAGCCACCGACCGAAGAAGAACCGCCCGTGGAGGAAGAGCCGATAGCAGAGGAACCGATGGTCGACGATGAGTCAACAGAGGAGCCGGTCGTTGAGGACGCTTTGTCGGAGGAAGAGGTATTGCTAAGCCCTCCCTTAGAATCGGAATTTGAACTGCTGAGCTGGCCTGTAGAGTTGCCGTTGCAGGCGACGAGGGAAAGCGACAAAGCGCCGCAAAGCAAAATGTAGATTAATTTTTTCATAGTTTACCTCCGTAAATAATGTTATTTCAGGTTGAAGATGGTCTTGATGTATGCCGCGACCTCTTCGCCGGCAATCTGTTGTGCTTTAGCGTTGGGATGATAACTGCTTCCTGAGGAGTTGGGTTTGGTGCAACGGTAGAAGTAAAAGCCCTTGGCTTCGCCTCCCATTTCCTCAACGGCGGCTTTGATATCTGCGCCCTTGGCGGTGGTCAGCTGTCCGTATACCCAAAGGATCTTGGCGTTGGGGTGATCCTTGCGAATTGCGGCCATAGCCGCCTTGGCGTCGGTTTTGATCTGCGCGGAAGTGCGATTATAATTACTGTTGGTATCATTTGCACCGAGGGAGATAACGTAGAGGTCGACATCCATCTTGGAATGGTCGTATGCGGTGGTGTTGTTACGCTCGTAGCTGAGTTTATTGTAATAGTTATACATATTGGGGGTGCCGGTGTCACCTGCAATTGTCATACCGCTGCGGCTGACGATAGAGGACTCTGCATCAAGGAGCTTGCTTGCAATAAACGCATAGGCGGCGGTACCGTCGTAATACTTGATGTTAGACTGATCGGCCGCGCCGTTTGTGCCGTAAACGCCCGTGCCCGAGGTGATGGAGTCACCGAGGAACTCGATGCGAAGCTGATTGGGGTCGCTGACCCATTTCTGAGGAACACCGTTCATAGTCACGCTTAAGAGGGTGCTGATGCCGAGGAGGGCCTCGTGGTTGCGGTAGACCTCGATGGTGTGGACACCGCGCTTGAGACCGCTGGCCACCTTCAACTCGGTTACCACAGTCGAGCCCGGAGTGCCTTTGGCGGAAATTCTGTCCTGCTTGACACCGTCGATATAAACGGTGTAGTAGTGCAGTCCGTCGGTATCATTTGCCCTCATTTTAAGCTCGAAGGAGATGGTGATATCACCCTCGCAGTCGGCCTTGAAGAGCAGACCTTGTGCGGCATAGTCAAAGAGCAGACCCGTCTTAGAGGAGGAAGTTTTGACAACGTCGGTGCGGCCGGTCACGTGGACGTAATCGGTGATCTCGGCAAGGTTGTAGGTGGTCTTCTTATAATTGTTGACGGTGGGGACAACGTTCGAAGAGGTGGACGAGGTCGTCGACGAGTTTTCCTTGGAAGGTGTACCCGTTGAGGAACCGCCAACCGAAGAAGAACCGCCCGCATAGGACTCCTCAGCGTCGGAGGAGGTGCCGTTCGACGAGCCTGAGACGCTCGATGTGCCCTTGGAGCTTGATCCTACAACAGAAGAAGCATCTGCACCGGTTGAATCGCTGCAGGCAACGAGAGAAATCGGCAGTGCGATGCACAGAAGGATAGAAATAATTCTTTTCATTTTAGTCACCTCAAAAAAATTTTTTATATACCACCGCAAGCATTATGCGCGCTTGCGGAACAGACCCTTTGGGAAAGAGACCTGCGACAACACGATGCCTGCAAACATTATCAGGCATCCTATCCAGCCGACGACGGACATCATTTCGAATTCGGGATCGCGTACGATGATGCAGTAGAAGAGCATCTCGCCCAATGCGCTGAATACCGACTCGGTGGAGAGAATTATAGCAGCTGCGGTTGGATTGGCATCCCGTTGGCCGACCACCTGACAGGTGTAGGCGATGCCTACCGACATCAATCCACCGTAGAGAATGGGCCATTTAACCGCCGAGACCTGCTCGATGAGAGCGGGGATGCTTTCAATTTCAAATATGGCGGCACCGATCATCGACAACAGGCCGCATATGAAGAACTGGGATGCCGAAAACTTGATGGGGCTGAGGTCGTAGGCAAGTCGGTCGATCAAGAGGATATGTAACGCCCAGAATATAGCACCTATGAGAGTTGTTATGGTGCCGACGATCTGATCCAGCACCGATGTACCGACTGCGGAATTACTGTCGGGCAGGCAGAGCAGAGAAAGTCCCAAAACGGCCAACACGGCGCCTATCCAGATGTTCAGGCTGCTCTTCTTTTTAAGGAAGATAACGCTGATGACGGGGACGAGCACGGTGTAAAGGCCTGTCAGAAAGCCTGCCTTACCGGCGCTGTTCATCAGGACGATGCCGCGCTGTTGCAGATTGGTGGCCGCAAACAGCACCGTTCCGCAAAGCAGTCCGTATTTGATATAGGGCGTCCATTGGGTGAGGGATAACTTTTCGCGTTCGAAAATGAGTATCACGGGGATAAGGGAAAACGCTCCGAGCAGGCACCTGACGCCGTTGAAGCTCATATCGCCGATGTGGCCTGCCACCTCGACCTGAGCGACGAAGGCAAACCCCCATATTATAGCGGCCAGAAATAAGAAAAGGTTAGATTTCACACGGGTATTCATAGGGTACTCCTTAATACATATAAACACACAGAAATTTTACCACATTGACCCATCAAAAGCAACAACTATCGGTTTATCAAGTGAAAATTATGTTTCTTGCACAAAAACTTATTTTAATTTTCGACAACATAACAAAACTGCCAAACAGGCATAGGTCTGTTTGGCAGTTTATCATCATTAACCGATGTACTTTTTGGCGTACATCTCAAACCGTTCTTTGTAGTCGGGATTATCCCTCGTGAGCTCACGCAGAGAGGAGTGGAGATTGAGGTTTTGTGCGTGGGCGTCGATAACGCACAGCGCGATGTTCGAGCAGTGGTCGGAGGCTCTCTCGAAGTCGGTCAGCATATCCGCCCATATAAAGCCTGCTTCAACCGTGCATTCGCCGTTTTTAAGGCGGGTGATGTGGCTGTCGCGCAGGTTGGCTTTGAGGTTGTCGATGACCTGTTCAAGCGGCTCGACCTTCATAGCGGTCGTGTCGGAGTTGTGCTCAAATGCGTCGAGGGTGATGTCAAGTATCTCCGAAAGGGCATCGCAGATGTTGCCGAGCTCCTTTTTGGCATCATCGGTGAAGTCAATCTTCTTCTCGCGCAGTTCCTCTACCGATTCGAGCAGGTTGATGCTGTGGTCGGATATACGCTCGAAATCGCCGATGGCCTTGAGCAGACGTGATACCTCTGCGGAATCCTCGTCGCTGATCTTGTATCGCAATATTTTGGTCAGATATGTGCCGAGCACGTCTTCGTAACGGTCGGTGTTCGATTCAAGCTCGCGAATTTCGTGTGCAGTCTGCTCGTCGTAGCCGTTGATAGAAGCAAGGCTCAGCTTAAAGCCTCTGACCGAATCCTGCGCCATTTTATAGGCAAGGTTGCCGCTTTCGCTGATGGCAACGGCAGGGGTGGTGAGGAGTCGCTCGTCAAGCTCGATGCGCTTTTCGACCTCTTTGCCGTCGGGAACAACGGTGTAGGCCAGCTTCTCAAGCAGGGAGGACATCGGCAGAAGCAGAGCAGTGCAAAGCACGTTGAATATCGTATGTGCGACTGCGATGCCGAAGTAGGAGGCAGAGGCATCAAGGATGGCGGGCTTGAAAACTGCTGATAGGATGCTGAATACCGACAACCAAACAACAGTGCCGATGACGTTGAATGACAGGTGGACAACAGCGGCCCGCTTTGCGTTTTTATTGGTGCCGAAGCTGGAGAGCAGGGCGGTAACGCAGGTACCGATGTTCTGACCCATAATGATGGGCACCGCCGCTGCATAGGAAACAGCGCCGGTCGCAGACAGAGCCTGAAGTATACCCACCGAAGCGGAACTCGACTGAATTATAGCGGTGAGGATCGCACCGACAAGCACGCCTAAAATGGGGTTCTTGAACATCAGGAAGAGGTTCTGGAAAGCGGGCACATCGGCAAGACCCGAAACGGCGGAGGACATAGTGTCCATACCAAACATAAGGGTGGCAAATCCGAGAAGAATGGTGCCCGTATCCTTTCTCTTGCTGGATTTGGAGAACATCAAAAGGGCGGTTCCGATGAGGGCAAGAATAGGAGTGAATGAGGTGGGCTTGAGCAACTTCATAACGATGTTGTCGCTCGAAATTCCGCCAAGGCTGAGTATCCAGGCGGTGACGGTGGTGCCGATATTGGCACCCATAATGACACCGATGGACTGCTTGAGGGTCATTATCTTGGAGTTTACAAAGCCGACCACCATAACTGTGGTAGCGGAGGAGCTCTGTATAACGGCGGTGACACCGAGACCGGTCAAGAAGCCCTTGATTTTACTGTTGGTCAGACGGCCGAGAAGGGCCTTGAGGCTGTTGCCCGCGCGCCTTTCGAGTCCGTCGCCCATAACGTTCATACCGAACAGGAACAGACACAGGCCGCCGATAAGGGTTAGCACATCGAAAATTGTCATAATAGCTTCAACCTTTCTTTGTAGGTCTTATTTATAAATACATTATTTATTAGTCTTTCAATGCGGATTCTAACATATGCAAGATAGAAATTCAAGAGATTTTTTGAAGGTGTGAGAATAAAAAACAGACCGCGGAATTTTTCTCCGAGGTCTGTTTTTTTGCCCTATAAAAATCGGTGCGTTAGGTCGCACAGAAGGTCCTCCATCGTGCCGAGAGCCCGTCTGGCGCATCGCTTTGTGTTGCGCATAGTCCTGCGGTCACTGAGCATAACCGCTCCTGCGGCACCGAGCATTACGCCGATGATCATTCCTGCGCCGACACAGCTAAAGGAAGAGTGTCTCATATTTCAACCCTGCTTTCATTATATCTTGTTGTATTTATTCTTTGCCCACAGGCTGAGAATATTACAAACAGGGCGCTTAATGTTAAAAATTTTTTGTTCGAATTCTCTATTGAAAGAGGGGGGTTAATGATGTATCATAAATTTACAAAATGAACGGAGGCTTAATTATGAAGAAAAACGTTTTTCGCACGATGGTCATGTCTGCCGTGATGGCGGCGTTAGTATTTGTACTTACATATTTCGTTAAGATCCCCACTCCCACGGGCTACGTCCACCTGGGCGATGCCGCGGTATACCTTGCCGCCGCCCTGCTTCCCACTCCCTACGCCGCATTGGCCGCAGGTCTCGGCGGAGCGCTGAGCGACCTGCTCGCAGGATACGCGTCCTACTGTGTCCCGACATTCATTATCAAGGCACTGCTGACCCTTTTCTTTTCGTATAAGGGGGAGCGCATCGTTTCCCGACGCAACGCGTGGCCCCTTGCCGTCGGCGGAGTCATAACCGTCGTCGGATACTACATAACCAACGCCGTGCTGGTGGCCATTTCGTCACCCACTCCGCTTGAGACCGCTCTTGATGCGACCGTCTGGGTTTCTGCTCTTGCCACCATCCCCGAAAATCTCGGTCAGGCGACGGCAAGCGCTATTATTTTCCTGTTGGTCGGACGGGGACTTGACCGATTGGGCTTCAAAAAGAGATTTTTCAATTGAATCGGCTGAAGGTTGACCCAACCGCTTGCCTTTTGCCGATTTGGATAGTATAATATTCCCGTAAAATAAAAAAACGGCGTTACTGCCGCTTCGGAGGTTTTACTATGGTACAGATCTCACCCTCTATACTCACCGCCGACTTCACCCAACTGGGCGAAGCGATAAAGAAGCTTGAGCAGGCGCAGGTCGAGATGCTCCACATCGACGTAATGGACGGCATCTTCGTGCCTAATATATCCATCGGCCTGCCCGTGTGTGAGTCTATCTTCAAGGCGACCAAGCTTCCCTTGGACGTCCACCTGATGATAGTAAAGCCTCAGCTATACGTTGAAAAATTCGCAAAGTACGCCGAGCGCATCTCTATCCATTACGAAAGTGACTGCGACGTGCGTGAGACCCTGCGTCAGATACGCGAGGCGGGAGCCATTCCTTCGGTAACCATCAAGCCTGCAACGCCTGCGGAGGCTATATTTGACCTGCTTGACGAGGTGGGAATGGTGCTTGTTATGTCGGTCGAGCCTGGCTTCGGCGGTCAGTCCTATATCCCGTCGGCCACCGATAAGATCGCCGCCATCCGCGCCGAATGTGACCGTCGCGGACTGAATGTGGACATTCAGGTCGACGGAGGCATCAATATGACCACCGCCCCCATCGCCGCAAAGGCAGGAGCCAACATTTTAGTCGCAGGAAGCGCCATCTTCAACGCCGAGGATATGCCTAAGGCGGTAGCGCAGATGCGCGAGGTTGCCGAGTAAATTTCGGCTTTATGCAAGGTCGCCCAGCAGGTCTGCCGACAGCAGATGGCCGTGCTCAGCGGTGTAGAGCAGGGCGCCCGATCCGTTTATACGGGTGGCAAATTCGCTGAGCAGGAGTTCTTCCCTCTTGGACTCAAAGGGGACCGACAGCCTGTATCGTCCGTCGATGCGGTAGAGTCCTATGGGCTTGAGCACGCCTGCGCCCTTTAATCCCGCTGCGGCGCGCAGCAGGTCATCGGCCGAACTCAATTCCCACACCGACGGCGCACTCCGCCTGCTCCTATGCCGAGCGACCGCGGTGCCGCGGCGCACCGATGTAAAATAAATTATGCATCCGCCGTCGTCCGATGGGAAGACCTCGATGAGCAACCGCCCCGAGCCTGTGTCAAAGTCGTGCTCGGCGCCGATTCGGGTCAGCAGTTCGTCCATCACCTGACGGGTCTTGTCGGAATTGTAATCCAGCTCGTCGTATGTAACATTAAGGTCCTTCATATCTGTTCCGTCCAGCTCTATCTTGAGCCTTTCGGGTGATTCAAAATAAATTCGCATGCGGTTTACACACCCTCCTTGCTTAAGGATACAGCCTGCATTAAGGTAAATCAAGCGGGGAAAGGCTGGATGTCAGAAGTTACCGTTTCTCTTCATATTATGCAGACGGGGCAGGTCCCGCGATAGATAATATAAAAATTCAAAAGGAATAGGGGAATAAAATTATGAACATTGTTTGCTTGGATATGGAAGGCGTGCTTGTGCCTGAGATATGGATTGCCTTTGCCGAGGCTACGGG
>JAZQID010000068.1:0-7247 GCA_045540915.1 Acutalibacteraceae bacterium | reverse complement strand
CCGCTTGGCCTCCGACTTGGATTACCTTCTGCTATTCGCCGCGAAATGATGTCGTCGGGCGCCGTCAGCGTTGCCCTGAGCGGCTCAGGCCCCACCCTGTTCGGCACCTTTACCGAGCGTGGTAGGGCAGAGGCCTGCTTTGAACGGCTCAAGGGCGTGACCGATTGCCAAATTTGCAGTCCGACCGACCGAGGCATAATTTTTGAATAAGATGAAAAAGACCGTCCAATACTCCGTTTAGGAAAGGACGGTCTTAATTTATGAAAAAGATCCATATTTCAATGGCACTTGCGCTTGTCTTCACTCTACTTATCACAATGACGGGCTTCGAGGCGCGCTGTGACTCTATCCGCTCAAATGTACTGCGTCTGCACGTGCTCGCAAACTCTAACTCCGACTATGACCAAGCGGTCAAGCTCGCCGTGCGCGACCGCATACTCAGTGAGTGCGGCGACCTGTTTGAGAGTGTTGACGGCTATGATGACGCGCTTAAACAGGCGGAGAATAACCTGCCTGCTCTTTGCGCGTCGGCACAGGCGCAGTTAAGGGAGATGGGATGCGATTACCCCGTCAGCGTCGAGATCGCACCCACCGAGTTTGATACAAGGGTGTATGACGATGTTACCCTGCCCGCAGGGGAGTACACCGCCCTGCAGGTGAAGATAGGGCAGGCACAGGGCAAGAATTGGTGGTGTGTCTGCTACCCGAACCTGTGCATTCCTGCCGCATCCCAGACCAAAGAGGTAAGCGAGGCCCTCAACGACGGCGAGGCCGAGCTTGTGACCAACTCAGGCAAATATATAATGCGCTTCAAGGTGGTCGAATGGTACGAGCAGCTAAAGGCCCGCCTGAAAAAAGGCTAAGAAAAACGGAGTTGACAAGTCAACTCCGTTTTTTGTAACCAAACTGTAACCATTCTGTAATCTTTTAAGGGTTGAATATGAACGACTGTGATTATATAATAAAATTACCAAATTATGTTGGGGTGAGTATTATGAAAAAAACATTGCTTATTTCGGGTGCTGTAATTGCAGGGGTTGCGATAATAGTTGCGGCGTTGCTGTTGGTGCCGAACATGCTTAACAAAGACTATCTGCTGATAGGGGATGGCGATCTTTATTTCGGAATGTCGAAAGGCTCGCTGACAAGTGAACTTGGCGAGCCTGAGGAAACAACCAAAGATGTCGGCGACACATTAATGACCGAGTATGTCTTTGACCAAAAGATCGGAGATCACGATGCAAAAGGCGTTTATCTTATAAGCAAGTCAGGCTTAACGCAGGCTACCATCACCGTGGAGAATATCGACTACGATTCAGCCGTGTTTTTAACCAAGGAAATCATAGACAAGCAGAAATCCCTTTACTCAAAGGATGAGGGATACTACTGTACTTCGTTTGAAACAAACGAGGGAATGTCGTTTGAGGTTTCCAACGGGACAAACGACGGTGCGACAGGTATTTCCTTTACCTACGAGTTTTTAGGCGACAGCCTGACCATCAACGCGGTAAGACAAAAATAAATGAAAATGTACTTGGAGAACTAATTATGAAAAAATCAGGAATAATTGTTGCTTTATCTTGTGTGGCGGTAATCGTGTTGTCTGCACTTGCCGTGCTGGCGCTTTATTCGGTTCCGTTTGTGAGAGCGAATGAGTGCATTGTTTTTGTTAATAAAAACGGCACTGAAAATAGTGAGGACAGCGATTGGCTTTCTGTTTCGGATCTAAAGAGCCTGCAGATTGTCGACGATGATGTCTTGGGAGAAAAAACATACATAGAAATTAGCACAAAGAAAAGAATTTCGTCTGTTTCGTGGGGTAAGATTTCTTTGTCGTATGATATTTCTGCTGTTGCGAGGGACTGGGATACATTTGAAGAAATAGAGAAGTTTCAAGGCAAACGCACAATCCATTTCAGCCTTTCGGGCACGAAATGGATTGTTGAAAGCGTAGACCGTCCTGACAGCAAGTAGCAGGGCGACGTGTTTATAGCTCACATTTTTCGGAGGTAAACTATGGGAACGTGGGGAACTGGTATATATTCGAATGATACAGCCGAAGATGTCAGGGAACTATGTCAGGAGGTTTTTCCGTTTGTTTCTGTCGAAGAGGGAAATAGAATTGTGTTTCTTGAATTTGAACAAACAATAAACTCTCGATTGATAGACGATGACTATGCTTCGTTTTGGTATGCCCTTGCTGACTGGCAGTGGAAGCATGGCATCCTGTCAGATGAAATCAGATTAAAGGCGATTGAACTGTTATCTGCCCACACCGGCATTGAGGATTGGAAAGAGTCTGCGTCTTTGGCAGATGTCAGAAAACGGTTGGGAGTAATGGAACAACTTAAGAATAGGTTGGAAACTCCTATGCCTGAGCCTAAAATGCCAAAAGCAAGATTGGAACAGCCAAAGCACAAACCTGGTGATATCATTGTTTTTAAAATTTTCGATGAAATAGACAACACATGGGTTTTAGACAGAATTACAACCCCGATTGGATATCAGTCGCAGTATATAAGAGATAGTTCGGAGATTCCACCTAACCCAATATCTGCGTTCGGTAGGTATTTAGCAATACTATGTGTTGGTTCCGAAAGAAGATTGCACTCGGAATATATACCTGATTTATATGACGAGAATAGCACTTATGTAGTTTATGATTATTGCAAAGAGGAGAAACCTTCGTTAGAAGACCTTAAAAAGTGTGGCTTTTTGCCAAGGGTTAGTGAGTTTTGGCACGATGATGAACGGTTTGACTTTGTATGGTCGTATAAATTTACAACATCCAGTTCTTTTCGACTTAAGTCTACTCACGGGATAGTTAGTTTCGAAAAAATGAAATGTAAAGATGAATCAGAAAGGTTTAATAACCTCTTGAGTCAAAAGCCCTATTCGGATTGTTCAGTTTGGTGTTTGGATTTGTTTCATATGTTTTGTGAATTTTTCTGTGAAAAATCACGGCTTTCAAATTTGAATATTGAGATGGACAATCTGCTTGATGTCAATATGCACAATCCTGAACTTCTCAAGAACAAAAGCAAGGGATATCTATATGGGTTAGAAGATTAATTGTGCGTATAATAGCTCATATTGAAGTTAAACCTCACTTTGTATTAAAAAACGGTCGGAGATATCCATTTTCATAACAATTTTTGATTTGAGATAGGTGATGTACATGGTACTTTCTGTTGTAAATAATAGTGGTATTGATGTTGATTTATATGTTGGCGCCGAAAGACATCGCATCTACGCTAATATGCAGCCGCAGGAAATAGAGGTCGTCGCTCAACCCGACTCCTTGTCTGTGAGAAAGGTCGTGCCATCACTTCCGCCCAATTACAGCCAAATGTTATGGTCGGAACTTCTGGGCGGAGTAGCACGTTTGTTTTCCATAGAGCATACATATAACGTCGATGTGTCGCCCATTTATAGATTGTCAAGCGTACCGTCCAAGCGAGTCGAGCTGACCGTCACCCTCGAGCATAGAGAGCCGTTGACGGAGATTGCATATGACGTTTTGAAGTTGGCTTCGCCTTTATTGGATCTGACCGATGTGCATTATGTAGCTGAAAATAAGCAGACGGTTTTAAGTGTGTATAAAAAATGCCGCTCAACAGCTCACGCTTGGGTGTTCGCGTTGGCAGAAGTGCTATTTATATTGGCAGGAATGTGCATATTGTGCCCGATTTTACTTGCGCTCTATTCGGCTACGGGAATGCTGCTTTTTAAGCTTTTGATGGTGTCGATTCCGTTTGTGATAGGTGGATTTATAGCGTTGGTCGTTATCCTTCCTCTGTGTTGTTTTTATAAGTATGAGGATAAACAGTTTTACAAGTATATGGAGCACGAGGGGATATCTTCTTTCTTGCAACAGTAAAACTTTACTTTGTATAAAAAACGGTCGATGCTCATTGTTAATAACCTTTTTGTTTCATGGGGTGTAGATGTGGATACAATATATGTTTACAATGAAGAAGGCTATGTCTTCATAATAATCATAGTAATTGCGTCCTGGCTCATATTAGGAGTGCTGTTGTGTCAGTATTTTTCTGTCCTTGGTGAAGGAGCAAGAATACTGAAGGCCATTTTTGACAAGTCGTTTGACAGATGTTATGGTGACTGGAATAGGGCCGATATATTCCGTACCATTCTGTACTCATTTGCACTCTGCGTTGTGAGTTGTTGCGTTATACTTGGGGGAATAGTGCTTCTGCGAGAAAACGAGCTGGATCATATAGACGCAGAAATTTCTGAGTGTCACTCTGTTACAGGCGAGATAACGGGTTATGTTTGTGAGGAGCAGCTGTTCGGCGATATTGAAAATTATGAGTGCTCGTTTTCGGTCGGAGAGAAAGCGTTTGAGATTTATATTACATACGAGCAAAAGGATGCACTTGAATATTTGCAATCGGGCAAACGGTTCACGGTATACTATCAAACCAAGGGTGAGAAAAACTTAGTTGCTCAAATTGATATGCTGGCAGATGGTTAAAACACAGGCAGACGGCTATCTTGTCCGTGAGTGGCAGAAATTAAAAACAAGTTCATTTTGCACCCTTTAACAAAGGATGATAACATATGAAAACTATTTACCTTTATCCGTATACTGCGCGACTGCTTGGCTGTATTCTTGCTGCTGCAATATTTTTGTTTGCTTTTGTAATGGCAATTGTTGCATTTTGGTACTTAAAGCCTGTTTGCAAAGTAGTTTATGCGTGGATTACTAAAACTCTAAAAGATAAATTTCCTGACATTACACCGAAACTTATCGTTGCAAACATAGTTACTTGTTCATTACTGTATTTGATTTTGATATTGGCTATGTTATTCACGGGAAAAGCAATTATTCAGGATGATGTTTGGCGAATTGAAAGGGATTTATCAAAGTGTCAATCTGTATGTGGTGTTGATAGTGACTTCAAGTGTGTAGAAGAACTTTATAATCACGGTGATGATGTTGTTTATTGTTGTTCTTTTGAGATTGCAGGCGAGCGATTTGAAGATGTAAAATTTGAGCAGTACGAAATGGACTATTTGAATTACTTTCAAAAGGATAATCTTTTTAAGGTGTATTACAGTAATGTCGACGGGCAAAAAGTTGTGGTTCGTATCGATGTTGATGTCGAAGCGTCTTCGCAGTAATGAGATGCAGAGATGCCTCGGTGCAAATTAGCAAGGAATGGTGCGAGAAAAATCAAATCAAGTGCTCGTGCAAGTAATTCAAAAAACGGTCGGAGAAATCCGACCGTTTTCACATATACATCTATGTATTACTATTCAAGTCCCAATTCCGAGGGGATGACGGGCCATATCTCGCTGAAGACGGCGGTATGGCTGGGGGTGATAACGCGGTCTTCGTGCATACATCCGAAGTACCACTGACGGAATTTGCAGGAGCGGTTTATCTCCTCAAGATAGCCGTTGAGCTTGTTTACACGGTCGATCTTGCCCGCGCGCATAAGCATCGAGCTCTTGACGAGTGACGGCGGCTCATGGGTGAGAATGACGTCCACCTCGCAACCCGCTTCATCGAGGTTCTCGACCCCCTCGATCATTTCGTCGGGGCTTGGAAGCTCCTCTTTCCACCAGGTCTTGCGCTCGATTCGCATCTCCTTATCAACGCTTTCTCCGCCGCCAAAGGTGAAAAACTTCACCCCGTCGATGTTGAAAATCTGTCCTCGGCACATATGGAACAGGTTGCCCGAAACACGATGCACGCGGCCACCCTTCCACACGGTCTGGCGGTAACTGTAAAGCCTGTCAAAATTCTCGTGGGTGCCGTCGACGAAGCAAACGTTATACTTTCTGCTTCCCAACTCTTCAAGAACCTTGGCCTCCTGCGAGTTGCCGTCCCATATAAAACCGAAGTCGCCACAGACTATCAAAGTGTCACCCGACTTGAGCTTTTTGAGCTGCTTGTCGTACAGGCGATCGATATCTCCGTGCATATCTCCCGTGATATAGACCATGGGTAAATCTACCTCCGAAAAAAGTGCAAAATTTGACGAAAAAGGTCTTTCATTCCACGCCGTCATCTGCTATAATTTAAGTACATTCTACATTCTACACCATTTTCGGAGAGATTTCAATGAAAAAAACTACTTTTGTTGTTTCCATTGTTTTGATATTGACCCTTGTTTTTGCTCCGTTCAGCGCTTTGGCATATACCCCTACCTTCGAGGTTGGGGGAGAGAACGCCCTGCTCATCAACCCCGATACGCAGGACGTTTTGTACTCATCGGGCGCTGACGAAAGGATATCGCCCGCCTCTACCGTTTTCCTGATGGTCGCCCTCGTCGTATGCGACAACGTTGCCGATATGACCCAGTCCTTCGAGGTGGATACCACGCCGCGCACCACCCTGTCGGGCACGGGTGCCCTCGTCAGCGACATCCGCAAGGATGAGCAGCTTACCTACGACCAGCTGATGCATTTTCTGCTTATTTCATCCTACAACGACGTCGCCCTTTTCCTCGCCGAGAAGGTCGCGGGCGACACCGAGACCTTTGTCGAGTTGATGAACGAGCGTGCCAAATCCCTCGGTATGAAGGACACTCAGTTCACCACCCCCATCGGACTCACCCGAGAGGATCAGTATACCACCGTAAACGACCTTTACAAGCTTGCCAAGGTGGTCTTTGAGAACGATTACCTCGTCAGCGTGATGAACAGGTCGAGATGTTCTGTGCCTGCCACCAACAAGAGCGGCAGCCGTATTTTGTCCAACACCAATTATATGGTCGACTCCTATACCAGCTACTATTATAAGTATATGGTAGCGGGCAAGACGGGTAACGGCGACGAGGGTCGATGCCTCGTCTCTATGGCCACAAAGGACAGCACCAATTTCATTTGTATTGTCGCCCGTTGCGACTCCTCAACCCGTAACGAGTTTAAGGACACCAAGAATCTGTACGAGTGGGCCTTTAACAATTTCCGCTACAAGACGGTGGTTACAAAAGGGGAGATGTTGCCCGTTTCGGTGCCCGTTGAGCTTTCGTGGGACCGCGACAGCCTGACCCTTGCGGCAGGGCAGACGGTCATTGCCCTTTTGCCCAAGGATGCCGATCTTTCCACCGTTGAGTACCGTGCCGAGCTTGTCGGTGAGACGGTCGACGCGCCCATCAAAAACGGTGATATTCTCGGCACCGTCGACATCGTCTTTGCCGATGAGGTCATCGGTGTGGTCGAGTTGGTCGCCACCGAGAATATTGAGGGCAGCTTCGTGCTCGGTGTGTGGCGTT
>JAZQID010000067.1:0-24626 GCA_045540915.1 Acutalibacteraceae bacterium | reverse complement strand
CTCTTAAGGCCGACTACTACAACAAGTCGGAGCGTTGCTACGTTTACCGCTTCAGAGGCCTGAACCCCACTAAGATGGGTGAGACGGTCACCGCCTACTTTGTCAATGCACAGGGCGACAAGGTCAGCGCGACCCTCGATTACAGCGTTGAGAGCTTCGCCAAATTCTGCTACGACCAGACCAACGGCGGTACGGCCTTCACTTCCATCATCACCGAGGAGCTTTATGAGCTGACTCAGGCTCTGATAACATACGGTAAATCTGCCAAGGCCTATTTTGACGGAGTTGATTTACCTGTAGATAGTGTCACATATTATATTGCCGAAAACACAGATAGTTTCCATGTGACCGGTCGAACCGCCGTTGTCGCAGGCAGCAATATTACAAACCAAAAGGACGGCCTGCTTTATGACCACGCTGCGCAAGGCTTGCTCTTTAACGCATATTGTGAGGGCGACATCACCATCTCTTTTGCCCTTAGTATGAGGAGCAGTGACACCGACGGCCTGCATTACTACACCGTTTATATCGACGGAGTTAAGCAGAACAGAGTTACCGCTACGGGCACTCCCGGCTCGACTGTGTTAACCGAGATGAAGGTTGCTACGGGTCTTGAGTGCGGACTCCACACCATTGAGGTATACCGCAATCACGAGGCATTTATCGGTACCGCCACTCTCGTGAGCGTTACGATGAAGGGTGTGCCGCAGAAATGGGACGAGGATGAAGATCAGCTGAAGATCGAGTTCATAGGGGACTCTATCACTTCGGGTACGGGCGTTTACGGCACAAACGGTGCAAGCGACCAGTCAAACATCAAATATTACGACGGAACCGCTAGCTACGCCTTCGTTGCTTCCCGTTTGCTTAATGCAGAGGCGTCTATCGTCAGCCGAAGCGGAATGTGTTGTGCGGGTGATGATGCAGTGAATATGTACAAATACTACGACGACCTCAGCTATGAGCGTTATAGTACAATTTATGATAACTACGACCATTCCAAGATGGACGTAGATTTGTATGTCATTTCTCTTGGCGCAAACGACACTAACTCTAATCACAGCTATACCGATGCGCAGCTTTCGAACAATGTCAAGACTGCCTTGGCAACCGTTCGCGAGGACCATCCCAATGCAAAGATACTGTGGGTCTACGGACAACTGACCAACACTCGAGCCTCTGTCATCGAGCGGGCAGTTGAGGAAGCAGGCGGAGAGGCCGAAGGATTCTACTACTACTGCTGCAAAATTCCCAACAGTTCGGGCAGCACCTATCATCCCAATGCCGAGGCGCAGCAGCGCGACGGCGAAGAGGTTGCGGCAGAGATCAAGAAGATTCTTAACCTCGACTAATTCTGCGCGCTAAGATTTTTTACATAAAACAGCAAAACGGTTGGACGATGAAACTCATCGCCCAACCGTTTTTTGTGCGAAATGGGGCAACTGCGGGAAGCGTTTCGCTTCCCAATTTGTTCCCTGTATGTCCTTACCGCTTGGGGTAGGGCAACTCGGGTAAGCCGAGGATGTAGTCGGCCGACACGTTGAAAAAGCTACAATACGCAATTATATCATCATCTTGCAGATGAACCTCGCCGGTTTCAAGACGCGATATGGCTCTTTGATTTTTGTTAAGATATATACCGAGTTGTTTCTGGGAAAGGGGTTTATTATATTCTTCTCTCAAGCTCCTTAATCTTTCATATATGGTCACCGTCATCACCTCGTCCACATTGTAACATAGACGAAATATGACTGTTGACAAATAGACGAAAATCGACTAAAATATAATTGCTCAAACTCTCGATGTTGCTACGCATCTTAAAAACAGAATGTAAGGGGGATAGAGTTTATATCGTTGGGTCTTTTTGCTCATGCCGCAAGGGCACCATCTTTCTGCCGCCAGAAAGATGGAAAAGACCGCAAAGGGAAAACTTATCGACAGTTTTCCCTTTTGAAACCCTTTCCCAACGACCAAAGGGTCAGCGACCCTTTGGAATCCTACAAAACTCGCTTTTCATAACATTTGTTTGATATTGTCCATAATTTTATAATACAAAAACTTAAGCTCCGCTTGTCGCCAAACAAATCCTGACTTTTCCGAGGATGCGGCCGTTGTTTCCGCATCCTCGGTGAAGAAAGGGCTTTTTTCGTTGGTTAAGCCGCAGTCGAATATTCGCCTGCGTCGGTGACGGTGCCGTGTTCCGCCTTGACGGTGAGATTGACGGCGTCGACAGTTATATCTCCGTTGATATCGGTGCGGAACCAATCGACACCCCTCGCTAACAGGCGGTCAATGGTGGCCTTGGCAGGATGCCCGTAGGAGTTGTCCTTGCCGCAGGAAAATATAACCAGACCTGCACCAGTGTGGGATAGGAACTCGCTGCTCGTCGAGTGCTTACTGCCGTGATGTCCTGCCTTCAGAATGTCGCAGGAAAGGTCGATATGCCTGTTCATCAGCTTCTCCTCAATTTCGCTGGTGGCATCCCCTGTGAAGAGGAAGGAGTTGCCGTTGCACATCGCCTTGATGATGGCGGAACGGTCGTTTTCATCCTCGGCCTCGCGGTCGATATAAAGCACGTCTATCTCAAAATCGCCTAACTTAAATTCATCCTCGGCACCCATCGTCTCAAGGGTCACGCCGAGCTTTTTGCAATCGGCCCTGACGTCGTTGAGAAAGTTAAGGTCGCTCTTGCTCTCGGGCTCCCAATCGGGAAGATAAACGGTGCCGACCTCGATGCCCTTGAGCAGCTCGCGCAGGCCGCCGATGTGGTCGTAGTGCGCGTGGGTGATGAGAATGAAGTCGACCTTGTAGAAGCCGAGAGCCTTCAGCTTGTCGACGATAGCGGTGCCTGCCGAGGTGTTGCCAACGTCGATAAGGCAGAGTTTGTCCTTGCTCGAAATGGCGGTGCAGTCGCCCTGCCCGACGTCAAGGTAGTGCAGATATGAGCCTTCTGCGATATCCACCTGTAGCCCTGTGTCGACGTAGGTCTTGCGCAAAAATCCGTTCGGAAGGGCAAGTATGGCGCAGGCGGCGATGATTATCAGCCCCATAAGTATGCGAAACAGGGGCGACGTCTTCGGCATTTTCAATCTCATAATATCCTCCAAAGAAAAGCGGCGGCACGCTCGAAAGCGAATGTCCGCCGCTGAAATTTTAATAGGTGTCGAGCTCGCCTGATGCCTTCATTTCAAGGAGCTGTTGCTGAGAAATGAGCACAGCCCTCGGCTTTGAGCCTTCGGATGCACCGATGAAGCGGTGGGACTCAAGCTGGTCCATAATGCGCGCGGCACGGGAATATCCGAGCTTGAGCTTGCGCTGGAGCATAGAGGTGGAGGCCTGTCCCATATCGACGACACATTCGAGGGCCTTGTAAAGCAGAGGATCGTCCTCCTCGCGCTCTTCCTCCTCGTCGGCGGCGGCGGCCGCGTTCTTCTTGCCCTGCTTGGCGAGGGTGGCCTGACGCTCGATCTCCTCCATAACGGCGTTGTCGTACTGTGCGGCAGGCATCTCGCCCTTGATAAAGTCGGTGACCGCCTTTATCTCGCCGTCACTTATCCAACAGCCTTGGATACGGGTGGGTTTGTTGGTGCCTGTGGGTGAGAAGAGCATATCGCCGTAGCCTATCAACCTCTCGGCGCCCTGCATATCGAGGATGATGCGTGACTCAAGGCTGTTGGCAACCTTGAGGGCGATGCGGCTCGGGATGTTGGACTTGATAAGTCCCGTAATGACGTCGGCACGCGGGCTCTGGGTGGCGATGACAAGGTGCATACCTGCGGCACGCGCCATCTGCGCCAAGCGGCAGACCGAATCCTCGACCTCGCTGGGTGCCGCCATCATCAAATCGGCGAACTCGTCGATGAGAATGACGATGCGGGGCAGCTTTTCCATTTCCTCGTCCTTTTCGGCAAGCTCGTTGTAGCCGTCAAGGTTACGCACGTCATACTCGCTGAGCAGCTGGTAACGGCGAAGCATTTCGTTGACCGCCCAGGCGAGCGCACCTGCCGCTTTCTTCGGATCGGTAACGACGGGGACGAGAAGGTGGGGGATACCGTTGTAGACCTTCATTTCAACAGCCTTCGGGTCGATCATCAGCAGTTTGACCTCGGAGGGCTTTGCCTTGTAGAGAATGGACATGATCAGGGAGTTAAGGCATACCGATTTACCCGAGCCGGTGGTACCTGCGACAAGGATATGAGGCATCTTTGCGATGTCCATAAAGCAGTTGTCGCCGGTGATGTCCTGACCCAGAACACCCGTCAACTTGCTCTTTGCACCCGAGAAGCCGCTCGACTCGATAAGCTCGCGGATGCTGACGGTGCGGCGTGCCTTATTAGGCACCTCGATGCCGACCGCCGCCTTGTTGGGAATGGGTGCCTCGATACGAACGCCTTCGGTGGCAAGGCTGAGGGCGATGTCGTCGGTCAGGTTGGCGATGCGGCTGATGCGGACACCTGCCGCAGGCTGAAGCTCATATCGGGTGACCGAGGGGCCGCGGCTGATATGTATGATCCTCGTTTCCACTCCGAAGCTGCGCAGGGTGTCGACCAGTTTTTCGGCATTGGCCGACTGCTCGCGCAGGATATCCTTTTCGTTGTTGTCGATGCTCTTGTTGAGCAGGCTGATGGGCGGGAAAACGTAGTTGCGTTCGGCCTGCTCTTCCATATCGACGGTGAACTCGGGCACAGGCTCGTCGCTTATATCTTGACGGGTCTTTCCCTGAGCGGCGGCGATCTCGTCGTAGGTCAGGGTCTCGTCCTCGTTGTCGGTGAAGGGCTCGCGTTCCCTGTCGGGTGAGGTGAAGAGATCCTCTTCCTCCTCGGGCTGAGCCTCGTCGACCTCGGGGACTATCTGCTCGATGTCGCCGTTGAAGGTGTCGACCACCTTCTGACCCTGCTTCTTGATGTCGACCTTTTTGCCATCGGCGTGGACGGGATTTTCACCCTCGATGGCAACGTCAAAGGGGTGGCGGCTGGTTGCCGCAACGGGCTCGGCCTTTTTGTCCTCGCGGATGGCCTCGTACTTGTCATAGGCCTCAGCGGCGGCATCCTTTATCTTCTTGGCAGGCTTTGCCATCGTCTTGAAGAGGGCGATGAGGGTGGTGCCGGTCATAAGCATAAGCATTACGAAGGCAATGAGAATGGTGACGATCTTTGCGCCTGTGAGTCCGAGCAGCTCGCACAGCGAGTTGCCGATGAGGGCGCCGATAAAGCCGCCTCCCTTGGCGCCTGCCTGATACTGCGAAACGAGATACTTGCCGAATTCGGCGCCTGTCGAGTCGTGCAGGAAGATGTCGACCAGCGTCTGCGCCGTCAGGAGCAGAACGCTCGCACTTACGATTCCGCGTGTGCAGTATGCGCGGTCCTTGTCCATAGCAAGCAGGATGGCGGAATAGAGCATAACCGCAGGCCAGACGTAAGCCGAGAAGCCGGTCAGACCAAGCAGAACATTATGCATCCATGTCCATGCCGCCTCGCCCTTGACGATGGCAAGGCAGAACATAAGCACAGCAACTGCAAAGAGTATGACCGAGGCTATGTAGCGGTTTGCCGAGTCCTCCTTACGTGCCTTTGCGGCCTTTTTAGCAGGGGAGGACGACTTTGCTTTTGTATTCTTTTTTGTTGCCATAATACTCCTCCGAGGGAATTATTTTGCTAACTGTTCGACAAGGCTCCATACGATGACAATGGCGCCCATAGCGGCACAGTAGTATGAGAAAATGATGTAGCGGTTCTTCTTGATGAGCCAGACGAAGGTCTTGATGGCGATGACGCCGACGATGGCCGAAACGATGATGCCGACGAAGGCGGCAGGTATGTTGAGGTCAGCGGCACCCCCTGCCTCGATGGCATCCTTGAGTTCAAGGACGGTGGCCGCTACTACGGCAGGAATGGAAAGAATGAAGCTGTACTGGGTGGCGTACTGCTTATCGAGGCCGCAGGCAAGAGCGGCGGCGGTGGTGGAGCCCGAGCGGGAAAGTCCGGGGAAGGTGGCGGCGGCCGCCTGAGTCAGACCGACGATGACCGCGTCCTTGGAGTTGGCGCAGTGACGGGTGGGACGGTCGGAGGAGGTGATGCGCCACGAAACGAACATCAGCACGGCAGTTGCAAGCAGCATCACGCCCACCATCCAGAAGAGGTTGGGGTCGTTGGAGATGCTGTCGCACAGGTCCTTTGCCGAATTGCCGTTGAAAACGGGTGCGACTACAAGCAGAAGCATCGCGCTCGAGAGTATCATCATAAAAATGGTGCGACGCTCGACGTTCATCTTCTTAAAGGAGAACTTGCCTGTAAAAATGTCCTTGATCATCGCGAAAAACTCAAGAATAAGCTTGCCGATGGTCTGACGGTAGACGATGCAGACGGCAAGCAAGGTGCCAACGTGAAGCAGTACGGTAAAGAGCAGACCGTCACCGCCCGATTGACCCGTCAGGTGCTGATAAATGGTCAGGTGGCCGCTGCTCGAGATGGGCAGAAATTCGGTAACACCCTGAATGATGCCCTGCAAGATAGCGCTGAGTATTTCCATCATAAATATGTACTCCTTTTTTGTGGGTATATGTAGCCGCCGTTACGGGCGGTTGCGCTTTCGGTCAAGAAAGACAAACGGGTCGGTCGAAAGAATTGCCTGCGGCATTGGTCGGTCATCGGCCTCAAAAAGCGAGGGTTGGCCGATGACACAGTCGGTGCCGTTGGAAAATATCATTCCGTATGGCATTACCGAGTGGAGCATTTAGACCCCTCCTCGATCATACCGTAGAGGGCGTCAAGCGCCTGTGAAAGACTGCCAAGCTCGTCGATGAGCCCTATACCGACGGCACCTTCGCCGTCAAGGACGGTGCCGACGTCGGTGACAAGCTCACCCGTGTTCATCATCAGCCGAGTAAAATCCTCCTCACGAATGTGGGAGTTGGCGGTGACGAAGTTGGTGATGCGCTCCTGCATCTTGTCGAAATATGACAAAGTCTGCGGAACGCCGAGCACCAGTCCGCTCATACGGACGGGGTGGATGGTCATCGTGGCACTCGGTGCGATGAAGGACTTTCGTGTCGAAACTGCAAGGGGCACGCCGATGGAATGACCTCCGCCGAGGACGAGGGAAACGGTGGGCGTCTTCATTCCTGCGATAAGCTCGGCGATGGCAAGCCCTGCCTCAACGTCGCCTCCGACGGTGTTGAGAATGATGAGCAAGCCCTCGATCTGCGGATCCTCCTCGATGGCGACGAGTTGAGGAATGACGTGCTCGTACTTGGTGGTCTTGTTCTGCGAGGGGAGGATATAATGCCCCTCGATCTGACCGATGACGGTCAGGCAGTGGATGATATGCCCACCCTTGTCGGTTGTGACCGAGCCGCTCTGCTCGATCTGGTCGAACTGGTCGAGGGACATAGTCTGGCGGCTGTTATCCGCCTCGGAATTGTCGTCGTTCGGTGCGTCGCTCACTTCGGGCGGCAGGCCGATCTCGTTATCTTCGTATGACATATTGCGGTACATCTCCTGAATAGATAGTGGGAGTAGTTTTTGCAGTTTCCGCTCATTCATACATATTTATATTCATACCCTATCAGTATAACACGGTTTGAAAATTATGTAAAGTGGCTTTTGCGAATGACAGCGTTATTTTAAGGGCAAAATAACGGGCATACAGGTTGGTTTCGGGAGGGCGCAAAGAAAAATGGCAAACAACATCATAATGTTCCTCTTCGGAGGCATCACCTACGGACTTATCGAGGTGATATGGCGGGGTCACACCCATTGGAGCATGGCGGTGGCAGGCGGCATCTGCTTTTTACTTATCGGTAGGCTGAACCTGTGGCTGAGGGGCAAGGTGTCCTACCTGACGAGGTGCATTTTCGGCGCAATAGCGGTCACAGCCGTCGAGCTGGTCGCAGGGGTGATACTCAACCTGTGGCTCGGACTGGGAGTGTGGGATTATTCCGCTATGCCCTTTAACCTGTGGGGTCAGATATGCCTGCCTTATTTTCTGCTGTGGGTGGGACTTATGGTGATAGCGGTGTGGCTTGAGCAGGCGATAAGGTTCAAGCTTTGTGCCGAGATATATGAAAAATAGGTCAAAAAGCGGTTGCCTAATGGGGAAAGGGGATGTATAATAGTAGGCGACTAAGAAGAAAGGGGTGTGCAAATGGCAGACCTTTCATTATATTTTGCCGAGGTCGCGACGCAGGTCGGCGTAATGTTCCTGCTGATTGCGGTCGGCTTTGCTCTGACACATCTGAAGGTCATCACAGACAAGGGCGCAAAGCAGATAACCGACATCGTGCTCTATGCCGTCACCCCTGCGGTCATAATCAAGGCCTTCGTGTCGGTGGAGTTTTCACCCGAGAACGTCGGCGGTATGCTCATCGCCGTTGCCAGCGCGATAGGGGTGCACCTCATCGGCCTTGGGATAGGCAGACTGGTCTTTAACCGCCTCGGCAAGCATAAGCGCAACATCTACATAAGCGGTGTCGTCTTTGCAAACGGCGGATATATGTCCTTGCCCTTGGCGCAGGCGATACTCGGCGACTACGGCGCCTTTTTGGTGTCGATGTTCGTGACCGTCTTTAACGTGTTCATCTGGACCCTCGGGGTCAAGCTCTTTGAGGCCGAGAAAACGAGTGTTAAGAAGATATTCCTCAACCCCAACATTATAGCCGTCATCGTCGGCGTGGTACTTTTCTTCTGTCGGGTGGATATTTCGGGTGTTACCCTCGTTTACGAGCCGATAGTTCACCTCGCCAACCTTAACGCCCCCTTGGCGATGATAGTTATAGGCTACTACCTGCGCACTGCCGAGCGCAAGCTGACCCGCAACGACGCGCCGATGTTTGTCTCGATGGGACTTCGTATTATAGTTATGCCCCTTATTATGATGACATTGCTGCGCCTTTGCGGTGTGACGGGTGACGTCCTGACCGCCTGCGTTATCCCTGCGAGTGCGCCGATAGCGGCGATGCTGATGATGTTTGCCACCAAGTTCAACGGCGACACCGCGACCGCATCTAAGGCGGTGGCGATATCCCATATTTGCTCGATAGTTTCGATGCCGATAATGCTGACCCTTTGCCGCTTTATCGGGCAGTAGGAGGCAGAGTATGAAGACCGATTATCAGCGTGCCCTCGACGGCATCATCGAGTCCCTCGGTGACAAACGGCCGAGGCTGTTGCTTCACAGCTGTTGCGGCCCCTGCAGCAGCTACGTCATCGAATACCTGTCCAAGCATTTTGACATCACGGTGTACTACTATAACCCTAACATTTTTCCGCGCGAGGAGTATGAAAAGCGGCTTGCCGAGCAGATAAAGCTGGTTGAGCGGCTTGGGGGTGCCGTGATGTGCGAGTCGGAATATGACCCCGACCGCTTTTACGAAGTCGCGAAGGGGCTTGAAGCCGAAAGAGAGGGCGGCGCAAGATGTGCCGAGTGCTTCCGCTTGCGGCTTGACAAAACGGCCGAAAGGGCGAAAGAGGGCGGCTTCGATTACTTCTGCACTACCTTGACGGTGTCTCCCCACAAGAACGCTCCTCTCATAAACGAGATATCCGAGCAGGCGGCCGAGAGATACGGTGTTGCCGCTCTGCCTGCCGATTTCAAGAAGCGCGAGGGCTACAAGCGGTCGATCGAGCTGTCGAAGCAGTTTGACCTTTACCGGCAGGATTACTGCGGATGTGAGTTTTCCTTAAGAGGTTAAAAAAACAACATTTCTGCGTGAAATGTTGTTTTTTTATCCAAAAGAGCCGAAAAATTCGCACATACCCTTGTTAAATGGGCGTAAAAATGTTATACTTAATCATTCATAGATGTTTATTTATCGTTTTGGGGTGATTGAGTGAGCCGAAAAAGGTGGATGGTCGCGTCAGGCGACCGACAACTCGCCCGTGAAATTGCAGAAGAATGTGATATTGATGAGTTGGTTGCTCTTGTCTTGGTTGCAAGGGGATTTTGCGATCCCTTTGAGGTTGAGGAATTTTTGTCGGACGACCAACAGCTCTGCGATCCGTTTGAGTTGATAGATATGGACAAGGCGGTCGAGCGTATAAGTGCCGCTTTGGACAAGGGAGAAAAAATTTGCGTATACGGCGACTATGATGCCGACGGGGTGACCTCGACGGCGATGCTGTATACCTATCTTAAAAGCAAGGGCGCCGATGTTATCTACATCGTGCCCGAGAGGGAGGAAAACTACGGGCTGAACCGCAACGCAGTCGACCGAATGAAAGATCAGGGTGTCAGCCTGATGATAACCGTCGATAACGGTATCAGCGCGCAGGACGAGATCGACTATGCCAATAGTAAGGGCATCGACGTCGTCGTTACCGACCACCATCTGCCGCAGGGCGAACTGCCCAAGGCGGTGGCCGTCGTCGACCCTCACCGTGAGGATTGCCCTTCCCATTTCAAGCATTACGCAGGCGCAGGTGTCTGCTTCAAGCTTATCTGCGCTATTGAGGGCGTTTCGGGCGAGGAGATGTGCGCGCAGTATGCCGACCTCGCCGCCATCGGCACCATTGCCGACGTGATGCCCCTTGAGGACGAGAACCGTCTTATCGTCTGTCGCGGTATGGAGCATCTTGAGGATGCGAGGGTGGGTATTCCTGCCATTCTCGACGTCGCAGGACTTCGCCGCAGAGGTATCAATTCGACCAACGTCAGCTTTGGAATTGCACCTCGGCTCAATGCCGCCGGCAGAGTCGGAAGCTGTGACAGGGCGGTGCGCCTGCTTATCGAGACCGACCGCGAGCAAGCCGACCGAATCGCGCAGGAGATCAACGAGGCCAACGCACAGCGCCAGACCCTTGAGCGCCAGATATCCGAGCAGGCCATCGAGCTTATCGAGAAGCAGGGGCTTGAGTTTGACCGTGTTATCGTGGTCTGCGGCGAGGGCTGGCATCACGGCGTCATCGGCATCGTCGCCTCCCGTATATGTGAGAGGTACGGCCGACCTGCCATCGTCCTTTCGGTCGACGGCGACGAGGCTTCGGGCTCGGCGAGAAGCGTGGGCGAATTTTCCCTTTACGACGCCATCAGCGCCTGCAAGGATGTGCTTGACCGCTTCGGCGGACACGCGCAGGCGGCAGGAGTCTCTATGCCCCTGCAAAACGTCGATGCCTTCCGCACCGCTATAAATCAATATGCCGCAAGAGAATACGGCGATATGCCCTTCTCGGCCCTGAATATAGATTGTAAACTGCGGCCGACCGCCTTTACTCCCGACCTTGTGCGCTCCCTCGAGGTGCTGGCCCCCTTCGGTACGGGCAACCCCGTGCCTGTTTTCGGGCTTTTCGGTATGCGGCTCGACAGGGTGACCCCCGTCGGCGCAAGCGCAAACCATCTCAGGCTGGAATTAAGCCGTGAGGGCGCGAGTGCAACCGTTATGCTTTTCGGCAGGACGCCCGAGCGCTTTGGCTACTCGGTGGGCGACGTAGTCGACCTCGCGGTGACCGCTGAGGTCAGCGAATATTCGGGCAGGGAGCAGGTAACCCTTTCTGCAAAGGGAATTCGCCCGTCGGGTATCGACGAGGAGCTTCTGCTCAGGCAGATACGCCTCTACGAGCGCGTGCGCCGCGGTGAAGAGCTTGGCGAGGATGCCGAAATCTGCCGCTTGACTCGTGAGGATGTTGCGGTGGTCTACCGCGCGGTGCGAAGCGGCTTCGACGGCGAGGATCAGGCCCTGATGAGCAGGCTCGGCGAGGTCGGATACGTCAAAATGAGGCTTTGCCTTGACGTGCTCGAGGAGTTGAAGCTGGTATGCTGTCACAGACAGGTCGACGTTCTCAGCATAACCCCCATTCTTACCGCACAGAAGATGAATTTGAACGACTCCGCCCTCTTTTGTAGGATGAGCGGAATGTAAAATATGAGCTTTCAGAAAGCAGGTGAACTCGGTGAAGGACAACAGAATAGATTTTGAACTGTTGACCGATGCGATGGGCAGTCGCGTCGAGGATTACGACGTTGATGCAGTCAGGCGCGCTTACGAATTGGGAAAGGCGGCCCACGACGGTCAGTTCAGGCTGTCGGGCGAGCCCTTTTTCAGCCATCCGCTGAACGTTGCGCGCATCGTTATCTCGCTCGGTATGGACACCGAGTCGATCATCGCGTCCTTGCTGCACGATGCGGTCGAGGACACCGAAATGACCACCGAAACGGTCGCAAAGGAGTTCGGCGGTTCGGTTGCCGCCCTTGTCGACGGTGTCACTAAGCTCAACAAAATGGCCAACCTCAACAGCGAGCAGCAGCAGGCTGAAAACGTCCGCAAGATG
This sequence comes from Acutalibacteraceae bacterium, assembly GCA_045540915.1. Taxonomy (GTDB): domain Bacteria; phylum Bacillota; class Clostridia; order Oscillospirales; family Acutalibacteraceae; genus RGIG2206. The sequence continues at coordinate 12,366 of JAZQID010000067.1, read as the reverse complement.
CTGCTTGCGATGGACGAGGATATCCGCGTTATCATCATTAAACTAGCCGACAGGCTCCACAATATGCGCACCCTTAACGCGCAGAGCGGCCCCAAGCAGCTTGAAAAATCGGTGGAAACGCTTGAAATTTATGCCCCCATCGCCCACAGGCTCGGAATCCGCGCCGTAAAGGAGGAGCTTGAGGACCTCGCTATCCGCTACCTTGACCCCACCGCCTACGAGGAGATCGAACAGCGGCTTGAAAAGGACCGCGAGTACCGTGAGGGCTTCATCCAGACCATCAAAAAGCGCATCGGCGACCGAATGGGTGAGTCTATCCCCAACCTGAACATCGCAGGCAGGGTCAAGTCGATCCACGGAATATATCGCAAGATGTTCATTCAGGGCAAGCAGTTCGAGGAGATATACGACATCTACGCGGTGCGTATCATCGTCAACACCGTCAACGACTGCTACAACGTCCTCGGTATGATCCACGAGATGTTCCGCCCCATACCCGGACGCTTTAAGGATTATATTTCTACACCCAAGGCGAATATGTATAGGTCGCTTCACACCACCGTTATCAGCCGTGAGGGTGCTCCCTTTGAGGTGCAGATACGCACCTGGGATATGCATCACACTGCCGAGTACGGAATCGCGGCCCACTGGAAATATAAGGAGGGCGTGTCTGCTTCCGATGAGCGCTTTGAGGAGAGGCTCGCGTGGATACGTCAGCTCCTTGAGACCCAGAAGGAAGCCGACGACGTCGAGGAGATAGTCCGCACCATCAAGACCGACCTTGCGCCCGAGGATATCTTCGGCGTTACCCCCAAGGGCGACGTTATCAGCCTGCCCGTCGGCAGTACCGTCATCGACTTTGCCTACGCCATTCATTCTGCGGTCGGCAACCGTATGATAGGTGCCAAGGTGGACGGACGCATCGTTCCTATTGACTACAAGATAAATACCGGTGACGTCGTTGAGATAATCACCACCTCGCAGGAGAGCCGAGGCCCCAGCCGTGACTGGCTGAAGATAGTCAAGACCAGCGAGGCGCGCAACAAGATCCGTTCTTGGTTCAAGAAGGAGCGGCGCGCCGAGAATATCGAAACGGGCAAGAACGAGGTCGAACGTTCCTTGCGTCAGGCGAAGATACGCCTTACCGATGAGGAATTTGACGGCCTGATGAAAGAGTTTGCCGAGAAAAATCAGTGCCAGACCATCGACGACTTTTATGCCAAGGTGGGATATGGCGGTGTCAACTTTTCCAACTCCATCCCGTCCATCAGGGAGAGGTTCAAGCCCAAGCCTGCCCCGAGCGTTGACATCACCGAAAAGGTGCGCTCAAAGGTCAACACGGGCAGTGACGGCATCGTTGTCGAGGGCATCGATAACTGCCTTATCAAGCTGTCCCGTTGCTGCAGCCCCATTCCGGGCGATAACATCATCGGCTTTATCACAAGGGGACACGGCGTCTCCATTCACAAGAGGGATTGCACCAACGTGCCCAAGGACATCACCACCTCGGCCGAGGCAGGCCGTTGGATAGGTGCCAGATGGACAGGAAAGCAGAGCAGTTCCTTCAACGCGACCATTCAGATACTTGCCTTCAACCGCGCAGGACTGCTTGCCGATATCACCACCACCATTTCAAATATGCGTGTTATGATCCACGCCATCAGCTCCCACGAGTTAAGGGACGGCAACTACGCCATCGACCTGACGGTCGTGGTCGAGAGCACCGAGCATCTTAAGAGCATCATCAACAAGATCGGCGCCGTAAACGGCGTATACTCGGTCGAAAGGTTGGTGGGCTGATGCGCTGTCTTGTCCAACGGGTCACGAGAGCATCGGTCACCGTCGACTCCGAGCTTGTCGGGTCGGTCGGCAAGGGCTACCTTGTCCTGCTCGGTGTTTGCCCCGATGACGACAAAGGGATAGCCGATGCGGTTGCGAAAAAATTGGTAAATCTGCGTATTTTTGAGGACGAAAAGGGCAAGATGAACCGCAGTATCACCGATGTGGGCGGTGATGCCCTTATCGTGTCGCAGTTCACCCTCTACGCCGACTGTAAGCACGGCAACCGTCCCTCCTTTATCGGTGCCTGCGAGCCCAAGCGCGCCGAGGAGCTTTATCGGTACTTCTGCGACGCGGTGGCCGAGCTTGGCATCGGGGTGCAAAGGGGCATCTTCGGTGCCGATATGAAGGTGGAATTGCTCAACGACGGCCCTGTCACGATTATGCTTGACAGCGCCGAGATAGTAAAGTGGAGGTAATACCCGTGAGGGTTGAGGTCTTTTCGGTGGCGCCGATGGGTGCCAACTGCTATATAGTGACCGACCAAAAGAGCGGTCAGGCCATCATCATTGACCCCGGTTATCCCGACCCTGCGGCACTCAGCCGCGCCGCCGAGCTTGGCGACAGGGTCAGGTATATCCTCTTTACCCATAGGCATTTTGACCACGTACTCGGTGCTGCCGCTTTCAAAAGAGTGACGGGTGCGCCCTTGGTCATTCATAAAATGGATGCCGAGGGGCTTTGCGACCCCGAGGTCAGCCTCTATGCCCGTTTCGCCGACTATTACGACATCGAGCAGGAGACCGTCAAGGCCGATTTAACGGTTGATGAGGGGGATAGGCTCGATTTTGCCGACGGGGTTATCGAGGTGCTTCACACCCCCGGTCACACAGAGGGAAGCGTCTGTTACCGGCTGGGTGATCTGCTCTTTACGGGGGACACCCTCTTTCGCGGCAGTATGGGCAGGGTCGATTTCCCGAGCGGCTCGGTCAAGCAAATGGAGAACTCTCTGCGTCGGCTTTCGGGTATGGACGGGCACCTTTCGGTCTATTCGGGCCACGGCGGTGCAACCGACATCGAGACCGAGCGCAGAACAAATATGTATATGAAACGAGCAAACGATGAAACTTTATGTGATTGGTAACGGCTTCCGTTACGAGCTGGAGAATATATGCCGCCTTTTCTTCCCTTTTGAGAAGATCGAGGTCAGTGATACCCTTGAAGCCGCTCAGGAGGACTTCTTTGCTGTGGCAGAGGTTGAGGGCACCGTCCTTTCGGTAAGGCTCAAAAAGGGCGACTTCGACCGAAGCGACCGACGCGATATCGGGGTACAGCCCGATGACGAGGTTGAGCGGATGCTTGCGGTGATGCTATACGAGCTGATGTGCCTTTTGACAGATATGCGCCCACAATGGGGCATACTGACAGGGGTGCGGCCCGGCAAGCTGATGCGCCGTATGGCCGAGCAGATGGGCGAGGATGGCGCTCGCCGTTATTTCAGCGAGAAGTTACTCTGCTCCGACAAGAAGATCGATCTGGTCTACGAGGCGGCTCAGAATGAGGAGAAGATAATCGCGACCTCTCGGCCCGACCACTTCAGTCTGTATTTATCGGTGCCCTTTTGCCCGACCAGATGCAGTTACTGCTCCTTCGTCAGCCACTCGGTCGAGCGGTCGATGAAGCTGGTGGACGAGTACGTGCGCCTGCTTTGCCTTGAGCTTGAGGCTACGGGCAAAATTGCGCGTGAGCAGGGGCTGAGGCTTTCGACCGTCTACATCGGCGGCGGTACACCCACCACCCTGAGTGCCGAGCAGTTGAAGACGGTTATGGCGACGGTCGCCGACAACTTCGACGTCGGCCTTGCCACCGAATACACCGTTGAGGCGGGTCGACCCGATACCGTTACGGCCGAAAAGCTCGATGCCATTCTTGCAGGAGGTGCCACCCGCATCTCCATAAATCCGCAGACACTAAACGACCGCGTGCTCGAGGCGATAGGCCGCCGACACACCTCACAGCAGACTCTCGAGGCCTTTCGACTTGCGCGAAGCCGCGGCTTTGACAACATCAATATGGACCTCATCGCAGGTCTGCCCCTTGACACCGACGAATCCTTCAACGCTACCCTCGACGGAGTGCTTGCCCTTTCGCCCGAAAGCGTTACGGTGCATACACTGTCCTTGAAGAGAGCGTCGCGTATGACTATGGGCGGCGATCTGCCCGAGGCGGAGGCAGGTGCCCTTGCCGACAGGATGCTGACCGATGCAAACAGGCGGCTGTGCGGTGCCGACTACCGACCCTACTACCTCTACCGCCAGTCAAAGACGGTGGGCAACCTCGAAAACACGGGCTACGCCAAAAAGGGCTACGAGAGCCTTTATAACATTTTCATTATGGATGAGACCCATTCCATTCTCGCCTGCGGAGCGTCGGCGGTCACCAAGCTGCGCTCGGCCGACGGATATATCGAGAGGGTCTTTAACTTCAAGTATCCCTATGAATACATATCCCGATTTGACGAGATCATCAGCCGCAAGGGCGCGATCGCCGACTTTTACAAACGGTATCCGATTTGACGGTTGAAGTTTGACGGGATCTGTGGTAAAATAATGACAAGATAATCTTAACGGAGGAATCACTATGGGCGTTTTTGAAGATACCTTGGTAAAGGCGAAGGAACTGCTTGATATGACCGGCGACAAGGTCGGCGAGGTCATCGATACCCAGAAGATAAAGTATAATATCGCTCGCACCAAATCCGAGATAGCGAAGGATTACGAGCTGCTCGGCCGACTCTATTACGGTCAGCTTAAGGATAACAACGTCGACAAGGAGGCCATCGATGCCATCGTTGCCGAGATCGAACTGCTCGAGGATAACGTGAGGGTCTACGAGATCGAGCTGACCCTGTCCAAAGGCGGCTGTGTCTGTGAGGAGTGCGGCTCTGCCAACGGCGCCGATGCCGACTTCTGCTCCAAGTGCGGAAAGCCGCTGTAAGACAGATTATAATTATAAAAATGAAACGGGATGCGGACTTGTTTTTCGGTTTGGCATCCCGTTTGACCGATGAGGGAAGTTTATGCTGATTAGAAAAATTGGTTTAGTGGTGGCCGACGAGGGTGAATACGAGCCCCTGCGCCGCTTAGTTGCCGACGGGGATAAGAGCCTGCTCGCAGGTATGGAGTGTCTGCGCTTTTATCGCGGCGAGGTCGAGGTGCTTGCGGTGCTTTGCGGCATCGGCAAGGTCAATGCCGCGGCGGCTGCTGCCTTTTTGCTTGATAAGGGTGTTGAGTTGCTGATGAGTGTCGGCTATTCGGGCGGCATCAACGGCGTTGCGAAGGGTATGACCGCAATTGCGACGCGCTACTTGGAACACGATTTCGACCTGACTCCCTTGGGCTACCGCCCTGCGCAAAAGCCCGACCCCGTCTGGATATACGATGCCGACGGCGAGGTAAACGGCATCATCCGCCGCCTTTATCCCGATATCCGCGAGGGCACGATGGTGACGGGCGACTGCTTTGTAAGTGACGACAAGGTGCGTTGCTGGCTAAGCGACGAGTTTGCCGCTGTCAGCTGTGATATGGAGACGGCCGCCGTTGCCGCCGTCGGTCACAAGCTGGGGGTCAAGGCGGTTGCCATCCGCCGCATCTCCGACGATGCGGGCGACAACGCTAATGAGTTGTATAAGGAAACCACCGCCACCATCGAGGATTCCCTGATGGAGATGGCCCTTTCGGTCATCGATGCGATAAACGAGGGTTGAATATATGGGTAATCAAAAACGTCGCCAGCAAAACCTTGTCCAAGGCTCGCTGATCTTAGCGGTCGCGACCCTGCTGGTCAAGGTGCTGGGTGCAATCTATAAAATTCCGCTTGCGAATATTCTCGGAGGTCTTGGCGGAGGCTACTATTCCACCGCCTACGACATTTATCTGCCCGTCTATTCGCTTGCGATGGCGGGACTGCCGGTTGCCGTTTCGCGAATGGTGGCCGAGAGTGCCGCGAAGAAAAATTATAACAACACGCGCAAGATCTTGAAGATCGCGCAGAGGGCCTTTCTTATAACGGGTACGGTGGGTACGGTCGCCATTCTGGCTCTGACCTACTTCTATCTGTTCAGTGACCCCTTCCGCTCACTCTTCAACATCACATCGGGAGCAGACAACGTCTACTCCATTATGCTGATATCCTTCTCGATACTCTTCTGCTGCATAATGTCGAGCTACCGCGGCTACTACGAGGGACTTCGCAATATGTATCCGACTGCCGTGTCGCAGGTCATTGAAGCGGCGGGCAAACTGCTTGTCGGACTCTTGCTCGCAGGGGGTGTCAAGTACGTCTGCACGAGTCAGCTCGGTATGACCGCCGACGAGGCGGCTCCCTTTGCCGCAGGCGGCGCCGTGCTTGGCGTGACCCTCGGCTCAGCGGTTGGTGCGATATATCTTATCATCCGTCATCGCAGGGCAGGGGATGGCATCACCGAGGAGGAAATTGCCGCAAGTGCGCCTGCCGACTCCACCAAGAGCCTGCTGAAGATGCTCATCGCAATCGCCATCCCCATCGTCATCGGCTCCCTTGTGCGCGATATAGCCAGCCTTGTCGACCTGACCACCGTAAAGGCGAGACTTTCCACCGTCGTCACCGCCAACCCCAACCTGATCGAAGACTGCTTCGGCCTGTCGGTCAGGTACGACGACATCGACAAGACGGTCACCTACCTTTACGGCTGTTACAAGACCTTCGCCTATTCCATCTACAACCTTGTCCCCACCATTACTGCGGTCATCGGCGTCAGCACCATTCCGACCCTTTGCACCGCTTGGTCCTCGCAGGACAAGGATAGCGTTAAGGAAAGCGTCCATTCCATTCTGAAACTCACCTCGGTGATATCCCTGCCTGCAGGCATCGGCATTGTTGCCCTTGCAGGCCCGATACTCAACCTACTCTTCTCCGACCAACCCAACGAGGTGGCTATCTCGACACCGATACTGATGGTGCTGGGTATGTCTGCGATATTTGCAGGCATCGCCGTACCGACCACCAGTATGCTTCAGGCCATCGGCAAGCAGAATATCCCCGTCATCAATATGGCGGTCGGCGTCCTGCTTAAGATAGTGGTAAACTATACCCTGGTCGGCATCGAGAGCATAAACGTCGTCGGCGCCCCTGCAGGAACGGGGGTGTGCTACGCCTACATTATGATTGCCAACCTGCTCTGCCTGAGGCACTATTCAAAGGTCGATCTGGGTGTCGTCAGAACGGTCATAAAGCCGCTCGTTTGCGCGCTTCTCTGCGGTGCTACCGCCTATTTCGGCTATGAGTTGCTCAGCTGCGTCGGATTGTCGGGCAAGCTCGGTACGGCAATTTGCATAGTTTTGGCAGGAACGGTTTATGCACTTTGCTTAGGCGTCACAAAAACATTCACGAAAAATGACATTTTGATGCTTCCCAAGGGCGAGAAATTGGTAAAAGTGCTTGCAAAACTGCGCTGGATAGGTTAAAATGTATAAGGCGGTTAATTATGGTTTTATTTGAGAAAAAAGAAAAATATGACATTCACGACCTGCTCGAAATAATGCGCTTGTTGCGCTCGCCTGAGGGTTGCCCTTGGGATAGGGTGCAGACACATTCTTCGATACGCAACGACCTGCTTGAAGAGGCCTATGAGGTTGCGGATGCCATTGATTGCAACGATGACCTTGCGCTTTGCGAGGAGTTGGGCGACCTGCTGTTGCAGGTGGTCTTTCACTCGCAGGTGGCAGTTGAGGAGCAGGCCTTTGATTTCGACGAGGTTGCCGACGGCATCTGCAAGAAGCTGATATATCGGCACCCCCACGTCTTTGCCGACGTGATAGCCGAGACACCCGACGAGGTGCTTAGCAACTGGGACGCACTCAAAAAGGTCGAGAAGTCGCAGACCACCGTTACCGACACCTTGAAAAGTGTCCCGAGTGCCTTTCCTGCGCTGATGCGCGCGCAAAAGGTGCAAAAGCGTGCCGCAAAGGTCGGCTTCGATTGGGACAATGTCGACGGCGCATGGGACAAGCTGCTCGAAGAGAGCAGGGAGGTTAAGCAGGCGGTCGAAAAGGGTGATGCCGACGCGGTGTCTGAGGAGCTGGGCGACCTGCTTTTCAGCGCGGTCAACGTCAGCCGTTTTCTCAAGGTAAACGCCGAGCAGGCGCTCAACGCCGCCACCGACAAATTCATATCCCGTTTCGAAAGGGTCGAGAAGCTCGCTTTGGCGAGGGGTATCGATATGAACACCGCAGGACTTGAGGTGCTCGATTCCCTTTGGGACGAGGTAAAAACAAAAGATTCTTAATATCTTCAGATATTGAGCATAAATTTTATTAAACGGAGGAAAAAACAATGAACAAGAATGAACTCATCGCTGCCGTTGCAGAAAAAGCCGGACTTTCTAAGAAGGATGCTGACGCCGCTGTTGCTGCTGTTATCGCTTCTGTTAAGGATGCCCTTGCCGCAGGAGATAAGGTACAGATCTTTGGCTTCGGAACCTTCGAGGTCCGCGAGCGCGCTGCCCGTACCGGCCTGAATCCTCAGACCAAGGAGACCATCCAGATCGCCGCTTCTAAGGCACCTGTTTTCAAGGCTGCTAAGGCTTTCAAGGACGCCCTTTAATCGAGAGTTTAATTTTGTCGAGGTGACCGGCCGATAAAAGCCGGTCACCTGTTCTTTTCAGGAGTATAATATGCGAATTGACAAATTTTTGAAGGTGTCACGCCTTATAAAGCGGCGCACCGTGGCCAACGAGGCCTGCGATGCGGGCCGCGTCAGCGTCGGCGGAAAGCCGGTGCGCGCCTCATACGACGTGAAGGTGGGGGACGTCATCGAGATATCCTTCGGCAGCCGCACCGTAAAGGTGAAGGTCAACACCGTCTCGGAATATGCCACCAAGGACAGCGCCGCTGACCTCTACACCGTCATAGATTAGACTGACCCTCTTATATCAGGACATAACCCGTCTTCTTTGCTCATATATTTTATATGAGAATAAAAAGGAGGCGGATTTGTTTTGGGCATAACCGAGGAAAAGAGAAGCATAAAGGCACCGCATAATGTTATCCTTGAGGATAGAAAGAGGCTTACGGTGACGGGTGTTTCGGACGTGGACAGCTTTGACGAGCAGACGGTGGTGGTCTATACCGATATGGGCGAGCTGACCCTGCGGGGAAACGGACTGCACATCAGCCGACTCAACACCGAAACGGGTGAGCTTAACATTACGGGCACCGTCTATGCGATGATATACACCGACGAGAGAACCAAGGGCGGCGGTATGTTCAGCCGTTTGTTCCGATGAATGAGATTCAGGTCGACATCGGCGGTCAGATAGTCACCTTCTGGATAGCGGCGGTACTGGGCGCGGCGCTATGCCTTATCTACGATCTGTTCCGCATAGCGCGGTACGGGCACAGGCCGTCCAGGTGGTCGGCCTTTTTTCAGGATATGGCGTGGTGGCTGATATGCGCGGTGCTGACCTACGGGCTGCTGTTGGTCAGGTGCAAGGGGGTCGTGCGTATCTACGCACTGCTCGGAGAGGGACTGGGCTTCGTTGCCTTTCGCCTGACGGCAAGCCGCCTGCTGCTTGCCGCCGCAAAGCCCGTCGTGCGTGCCGTAAAGGCGGTCGTAAACTTCATAAAAAGGAAGGTTTTGGCTCCCGTAGGTGCGCTTTTGCGCCGACTTGCCGAAAAAGCGGTCGGATTTTTCAAAAAGTTTACAAATTTCTTGAAAAAGCACTTGAAACGGCTGCTTCGTTTGTTGTATAATCCCCATAGCACGCATCAAAAACATTAACAGAGCAGGGGGACGAAGGGATGAGAGCGGCAAAGAGCAAACACGGCCACAGCATATTGGTCCGTCTTGCCCTTTTAGCGTTTGCGGGATATCTCATCGTCTCTATGTGGGATGTTTATTCCGAGCTGACTGAGAAGCGGCGCGAGCTTGCCGACACCAAGGCAACGCTCGAGACGGTCACCCTTCAAAATGAGGAGCTGACCAATCTTCTGCGCAACGGCTCGGACAAGGAGATCATTGAGCGCGCGGTACGAGACCGTCTCGGCTATGTGTACAAGGACGAGATCGTGTTCAAGCAAAAGAGGTAGAAAACAGCCGGTTGTATGCCCAAAATTGCGGCAGAAAATTTGTACGGATAACAGGGCGCGATGCGCTCCGAGGAGGATTTTCTTTTTTTATGAATCAGCTTGAGGTCGGCGGTATCTTAGAAGGAAAGGTTACCGGTATTACTAAGTTTGGAGCCTTTGTGTCATTGGGCGAGGGCAAGACGGGAATGGTCCACGTGTCCGAGGTCGCGCAGACCTTTGTCGAGAACATCAGCGACCATCTCACAGTCGGTCAGACGGTCAAGGTCAAGGTTATGAGCATCGGCGAGGACGGCAAGATCAGCCTTTCTATCAAACGCACTCAGGAACGCCAGAAGCCTATGCCCAAGAAGCCTGCGGCAGTGCCTGAGCGTCCCACCGGCGGCGAATGGGTCGCAAGGAAGGACGAGTCTATGTCCTTTGAGGATATGATGAACAAGTTTAAGCAGACCAGCGATGATAAGATATCCGGCCTGAAGAAAAAGAATAATCTTGAGGTACGCCGTTCACGTCGTGCCCCTAAATAAGTGAAACTATGAGCCTGTGTGTCCCGATGGGGCAAACGGGCTTGTTTTTTGACCGATGAGAAATAAATATATCGGAGGAAGTAATATGACCTACACTATTGAAAATGAGCTTTTGAAGGTTAAGATCAGCGATGTCGGTGCCGAGATGGTATCCCTTTACCGCAAGGACAACGACACTGAGTATCTTTGGCAGGCCGACCCGACCTATTGGGCAGGCACCTCGCCCAACCTTTTCCCCATCGTCGGACGCCTGACCGACGGTAAGTATACCTATAAGGGCAAGACCTATGAGATGTTGCTCCACGGCTTCACCCGCAAGATGCCTCTTGCGGTCGCCGAGCAGACTGCCGACAGCATCCGCTTGGTCATTCGCGCCGATGAGGAAACTATGAAGGTCTACCCTTTCGATTTCGAGTATTCGGTCGCATACACCCTCTGCGGCGACACCGTCCGCACCGAGTATACCGCCGCCAACCACGGTGAGAACGCTATGTATTTTGCTTTTGGCGGTCACACCGGATATAATATCCCCTTGGGTAACGAGGGCAAATTCGAGGACTACTACATTCAGTTCGGCGAGGGCGTCGAGCCTGCCGAGTTGAAGATGAAGGAGTGCTATATTACCGACGAGGTGGTCGACTTCAAGCTCGAGGAAAATGGAAAGTACCACCTGCATCACGATATGTTCGACAACGACGCCATCCTGTTTGAGAAAACGGGTGGAAAGGTCGTGCTCGCATCCGACACCGACAGCCGCTCGGTCACCGTTGCCTATCCCGATATGAAGTACGTCGGCTTCTGGCATCTGCCGATGACCGCCGCGCCCTATATGTGCATCGAGCCTTGGATGAGCCTGCCTGCCTATTACGGCGTTATCGACGATATGGAGACCAAGCGCGATATGACTGCTCTTAAGCAGGGCGAAAGCTATTCCACCTACATCGACATCACGGTAAAATAAAATGTAAATTACGAAACCTTCGTAAAATTTGTTGTTGAATTTTACGAAGGTTTCGTATATAATAGTATTAGTAAAACCGAAAGGAGAAATACTATGCCTAACATCAAGCCCGTTTCGGATTTGAGAAATTATAACGAAGTCCTGCGCGACATAACTGTTGGCGAGCCTGTTTTTCTTACCAAGAACGGCAGAGGCCGTTATGCCATCGTCGATATCACCGAGTATGAGAGAACGATGGCTGTTATCAAACTTATGGGCGAACTTAATAAGGGAGAGAGCGAGGCAAAGCAAAAGGGTTGGATCGATATCGCTGATGTGGAAAAACTGTTAGGAGTTCAGGATGTATAAGGTTGTTTTTTCGCCTCTGGCAATCAAGGACCTTGAAGAAGTAAGGTTGTACATCACTCAGGAGTTGTGCAATGAGCAGGCGGCGCAGAAAATATTATCTGGGATAATGAGAGATATTCGCAGGCTTTCTCAATTTCCTGAGAGTAGTCCGTTGCTTTCGTCTATGGTTGATTTTGAAACCGATTACAGATTTTTGGTCTGCGGAAATTATGTTGTGTTTTATCGTTTCGCTCAGGAACAGGTGCATGTTGTGCGTGTTCTGTACGGGCGTAGAAATTTTATGCAAACTCTATTCGGAGAGCCACAGGAATAACAAAACGCCGACGGGTCAAAAGACCTGTCGGCGTTTTTGCTGTTATGTTATATCTCGTTGCGGCCTTCGAGGGCGCGTGAGAGGGTTACGTCGTCGGCATACTCAAGGCTGCCTCCGACGGGAATGCCGTAGGCAAGGCGGGTGACCTTCAGCCCCATTGGCTTTATCTGCCGCGAAAGGTAGGAGGCGGTAGCCTCGCCGTCGACGGTGGGGTTGGTGGCCATAATTATCTCCTTGACCGAGTCGTCGGCAAGCCGCGCCAACAGCTCACGCACGCGAAGCTGGTCGGGCCCGATGCCGTCAAGGGGAGAGATG
>JAZQID010000066.1:0-7617 GCA_045540915.1 Acutalibacteraceae bacterium | reverse complement strand
AATATAGGAGACTTTGAGCGAATTGCCGACCACGCGCAGAACATCTGCGAGGTTGCGCTTGAGCTTCGCGAAAAGAAGATCGAGTTCTCCGCTCAGGCTAAGAAGGAGTTGCTCGTAGTCTTTAAGGCGGTCACCGAGATTCTTGACACGGCGATCGATTCCTTTGCTAATGACGACGTTCAGATCGCCGCTAAGGTCGAACCCCTTGAGGAGATCATCGACAAGCTCAATGACGAGATCCGTTCCCGTCACGTTGACCGCCTGCAAAGCGGCGACTGCACCATTCAGCTTGGCTTCGTACTCTCCGACCTGCTGACCAACTGCGAGCGCGTGTCCGACCACTGCTCTAACATCGCGGTCTACACTCTGCAGAGCAATTCGGAGAAGTTGGACGCCCACAAATATCTGCGCAAGGTCAAGTCCGAGGCGACAGGCGAGTATGTCGACCTCTACAACGCCTTTGATGAAAAGTACGCCCTCGACGCTGTTAACTGATAATAAACCGCAACCGCAAAAGGTTGCGGTTTTTTTGCGATTAAATTCCAAATTTTACTTGACAAACGCGGGGAGTTAGTGTAATATAACTCCAAGAGTTAGCCATATATAACCAAGCCCTAAATTGACAGAAAGAGGAAAACGATGACACTGAGAGAACTTGAGATAGGAGCAACAGGGGTAATAACCGACGTTGGCGGAGAGGGAAGTCTGCGTCAGCATTTTCTTGATATGGGGGTCATCCCCGGAGCGAGAGTTACCCTTATGAAATATGCGCCGATGGGCGACCCGATGGAGCTGCGCATCCACGGGTACGAGCTGACCCTGAGGCTTGCCGATGCGGAGAAGATAGCCATTGAGCCGGTCGCCGCCGCTATACCCGAAAGGGAAAGGCAGACGGTCTGCGCCACCGCTAAAAAGGCATCGCACCCCGGATACGGAGAGGGGGGCAAATATCACGTCAAGGCGGATGAAAAGCCCTTGCCGAAGGGAACCACCCTTACCTTTGCCCTCGCAGGCAACCAGAACAGCGGCAAGACCACCCTTTTCAATCAGCTTACGGGTGCAAATCAGCACGTTGGTAACTTCCCCGGTGTGACGGTTGACCGAAAGGACGGCGTTATAAGGGAGCATCCAAACACTTCGGTTACCGACCTGCCGGGAATTTACTCCTTGTCCCCCTACACAAGCGAGGAGATAGTCTCGCGGCAGTTCATAATCGATGAAAAGCCGAAGGGTATCATCAATATAGTTGACGCTACCAACATCGAGCGTAGTCTTTACCTGACCCTACAGCTTATGGAGCTGAACATACCGATCGTGCTCGCGCTGAATATGATAGACGAGGTGCGCGGCAACGGCGGCACCGTGCGCATCAACGAGATGGAGCAGATGCTGGGCATTCCCGTTGTTCCCATCTCTGCGCTGAAAAATGAGGGCGTCGACGAGCTCGTCGCCCACGCCATCCACGTTGCCAAGTATCAGGAGCGCCCCGGTCGCACCGACTTTTGCGGCAAGGACACCAACGGAGGAGCGGTGCACCGCTGTCTGCACAGCATTATGCATTTGATCGAGGACCACGCCGAGCAGGCAGGTATACCCGTTCGCTTTGCGGCGGGCAAGTTGGTCGAGGGTGACAATGCGGTGCTTGAGGCGCTCAAGCTCAGCAAAAACGAGCAGGAGACCCTTGAACATATCATTCTGCAGATGGAGGAGGAGCGTGGACTTGACCGCGCCGCCGCAATCGCAGATATGCGCTTTTCATTCATTCGCGAGCTGTGTGAGCGCACCGTCGTGCGCCCCAAGGAGAGCCGCGAGCATCTTAGAAGCCGCAACATCGACCGCGTCCTGACCGGCAAATACACCGCCATCCCCGCTTTCATCGGCATTATGGCGCTGGTCTTCTGGCTGACCTTTGATGTGATAGGCGCCTTTTTACAGGGCCTGCTTGAAGGCGGCATCGACTGGCTGACGGGTGTGGTTGACGGCGCCATGGTATCCGCCAACGGCAACGAGGTCATCAGGTCGGTGGTGGTCGACGGCATCTTTGCAGGTGTCGGCAGCGTGCTCAGCTTTGTTCCCGTTATCGTCGTGCTCTTCTTCTTCCTTTCCTTGCTTGAGGACAGCGGATATATGGCTCGAGTGGCCTTCGTTATGGATAAGCTCCTGCGCAAGATAGGCCTGTCGGGACGGAGCATCGTGCCGATGCTTATCGGCTTCGGTTGTACGGTGCCGGGGGTTATGGCCAGCCGTACCCTGCCGAGCGAGAGGGATAGAAAGTTGACCGTTATGCTCACCCCCTTTATGAGCTGTACCGCCAAACTGCCCATCTACGCATTTTTTGCCGACGCCTTTTTCCCCGAGCACGCCGCCATTATTATGATCGGCCTCTACCTGCTCGGTATAATCGTTGGAATTTTGGTCGCCCTTGTGTCAAAGGTGACCGCCTTCAAGGGCGAAGCTGTTCCCTTTGTAATGGAACTGCCCAACTACCGCCTGCCTGCCGCAAGGAACGTCATCCATCTGCTGTGGGATAAGGCCAAGGACTTTTTGCAGCGCGCCTTTACCGTCATCTTCGTCGCCTCGATAGCCGTGTGGTTTTTGCAGACCTTCGACTTCAGGCTCAACGTAGTTGCCAACTCGCAGGACAGTATGCTGGCCGTTATCGCAGGTGTCATCGCACCCGTGTTCAGCCCCATCGGGCTTGGCGACTGGCGGATAGTGACCTCCCTTATCGCAGGCTTTATGGCGAAGGAGAGCGTCGTGTCCACCCTTTCGGTGCTTGTGGGCGAAGTAGGCCCGACGGCTATACTCACCCCCTTGAGCGCGGTGTCGATGCTCGTTTTCAGCCTTTTGTATACCCCCTGTGTCGCCGCGGTCGCTTCCATCAAGCGTGAGCTTGGCGGAAAGTGGGCGGTCGGTATGGTGATAGGACAGTGCGCGATCGCGTGGGCCTGCGCCCTGATAGTGCGCGCGATAGGATTGTTGGTGATAGCATGAACTGGATCAGTATAGCGATCGCGGTTGCCATAGCGATAGCGGCGGTGGTCGCCCTTATCAGTATGAAGCGGAAGAAGGGCGGCTGTTCGGGCTGCAGCGGCAACTGCGCCGAATGTATGAAAAGATTTGAGGAGGAAAGGGTATGAGTATTCACCGCTCGGGCGAGGACTACTTGGAGACCATACTTATCCTGCGTGAGAAGAACGGCACCTGCCGTTCCATCGACGTTGCAAACCATCTGGGCTTTTCGAAGCCGAGCGTCAGCATCGGTATGGCAAAACTGGAGCAGTCGGGGTGCATTGTAAAACAGCCCGACGGGGAACTCCACCTGACCGAAAAGGGCCTTGAGATAGCCCAAAGGACCCTCGAAAAGCACCGTTTTATAACCGAGCTTTTTATAGCCATCGGCATCACACCCGAGACTGCTGAGCAGGACGCTTGCCGCATTGAGCACAGCCTGAGCGAAGAAAGCTATGAGCGGCTTCGCGAGTGGCATATGAAACTGACCGAAGGGAGACAAGGGTAATGGAAGATAAGGAATTTCGCTGTAAAGCGGAGGTGGTCGCCTCCTATGAAGCGCCCGAAAGGGAGGAGGAGCGCAAGCCCCGTACCTTCCGTGAAAAGTGGGACAACTACTGGTATCATTACAAGGGCCGCACCCTGCTTATCGCCTTTTTGGTGGCGGTGTTCGGTGTGACGGGATGGCAGTTTGCCACCAAGGTCAGACCCGATTACGTCGTGATGATGGCCTTCGACAAGACGGTCACCCCCGACATCGTCTATTGTGTGGAGGACTACCTTGTCCCCTACGGAGAGGACCTCAACGGAGACGGAAAGGTCGTCGTCGACGTCTACGACGTGTCGGCAAGCAATAACCCCGACGTTCAGAAGGCCAACGCCACCAAGATAATGGCCGAGCTTCACAACGGCGAGATAATGCTCTTCATCGTCGACGGGGCTTATTTTGATAAGCTGCACGACCTTGAGGTGTTTGAGAAAAACGAGAACTTCCCCGACCTCGATTCCTACGCTTACTGCCTGCGCGGTACGGGGCTGGAGGATGCGCTCAACGGGGTGCAGGAGAAGTTTATCAACCACGATTTTTACATCGCCAAGCGCGTGGTCAAGGGCACCAGCTTTGAGAATGTGGAAAAGAGCATCAAGGCCGAAAAGGAATCGCTTGAGTTGCTTGACAGGCTCTTGAAATCGTTTGAATAGAATAAAAAAGGAAGGCTCTCTCGAACCTTCCTTTTTTTACAACTTGGTATGCCTGATTGTCAGCGATAACACTTTTGCATTATTAACAAAAAAACGGTTGACACAACTTCACAAACACATTAAAATTAACTTGTAAGGTTACCAAGTTTTTCCTTAAAATGAATTTGAAAGGACGTGATACCGATGTGCGCAGAAGCTTCTGTAAACACTTCAAGCTACAAATTTAATATCAAAGTGAAAGGAGCAAAAAGTAATGAAGAGATTACTTTCTGTGATGTTGTGTATCGCGCTTATAATAACGGTTGCTCCTTTAGGTGACGGTTCTGTAGTGCTGAAGCATTGATAAGGAGGAAATGGTATGAAGAAAAGATTTATTTCTGCTTTTGCTGTCATATTGGTCGTTGCTCTTTTGCTTTGTGGATTCGCAGGCAAGGATTTGTATTCTGCACAGTCTACCTCTGACACATCTGGGATGTTGTCCTCGCAATTAGAAACATCTCGTGATACTTCAAGTGAGCCGCAGGTCAACTTAACCGAAACGTCTTCCGACACAAGCAGAATCAATCAGGCTAGATGGTGGAATCCTGCATATCCCCATTATGACAACCTTGTAATCAAGGTAGGGCAAAAGGAACAGATTGGCTTATCTGTTGTTAAGCTTTCTGATTATGCTCGCGAGGTTAAGGTAGATTGGAAAATTTCCGACGAATCAATAGCAACCTTTGCGGAAGAGCATAATAATTGTTATTTTTGTGAGATTATAGGGTTAAAACCCGGTGTATTCACAATAGGCGGTCAGGTTACGGCTCCCGATGGTGATGGTTCATTTTACTATACGATTACCGTAGTAGAATAAACATAAACAAAAAGGAAGGCTCGCAAGAACCTTCCTTTTTTCATATCAGCGCGCGTTTTCGTCGTTGAGTTGGGCGAGGACCTCGCGCAGCTTGCTCGGGACGGGGATGCCGAGCAGAGCTGCGTTTTCGAGGATGCTTATGCCCTCGTTGGCTATATAGAAATAGGCGCACAGGGTGCGGAAGAGCCATTCGCCTTCGTGGAGCAGGTGGTCGAGCAAGACTGCCAGCACCATTACCAGAAGTATGCAGGCCTTCTTGGCAAGGCCCTTGAAGCCGACGGTGGAGGACAGCTTCTTTGAGATAATGGCGGCAAGCACCCCTGTAATATAATCGGCGACCATAAAGCAAAGCAGGACAATGAGGGGCGCGTCCCATTGGCCGACAAGGTAGGTTAAAACGGTGCAGACCACCGCGACGATGGAATCGAAGATATGCTTCATAGCTACACCCCCAACAGCTTGCGCCAGGTGGCCTTGCCGACGGCGCCGTCGACCGTCAGGCCGTTGGCCTTCTGGTAGGCGCGAATGGCCTTGTCGGTGGCAGGGCCGCATTTGCCGTCGGCAGTGACCCCTATCAGCCGTTGCACAAGGCGGGTGGCGTTCCTGTTCTGATAGGTCGCGCGCTTTTTGACGATGCATCTTGATGCAACGTAGTCACATTCCGCGCCCCATTTGCCGTCAGCGCCGTACTTGACGAAGGAGTAGCCGTCGGTGATGGCCGCCTTCTGAAAGGATAGCACGAGGTTTTCCTTTGGCTCTGCAGGTGCAACGGCGTTGACGGCTTCTGCGGCTACGGTTATCGCTTCAAACGGAAAGTTGCTTCCGGGGCAGGCGGTGGCGTTGACGTCGCGGTGACCGCGTATCGCGTTGACACCCAGTCGGTAGCGGCGCATCAGGTCGGCGACAAGCTCGACACCTGCAGTCAGCTGAAGGTCGGGCATAGCCTCAGTTTCGAAGTTGCCCTCAAAGCAGACCCCGACCGAGATGCTGTTGGAATTGAGCGCGTGGGCACCGACGGTATCTTCGGGTCGGCCGCGATGGATACTGCCGTCCTTTCGCACGAGGTAGTGGTAGCCGATGCCTGCCCAGCCGTTAGTAAGGTGCCAGCGGTGGATATCCTCAGCGGTGCATTCGGTGGCGGCCGCGTGGTGAAGGACGATCAGGGTGGTCTTTTTGCGCTTGGCAAGACTGCTCTGCCACCTGTAATCGTGTTGAATGATATTCATACCTATACCTCCTTGATAAGACCCCAGATCTCGTACTCGGTTCCCGGCTCGATCATACCCTCATCATTTTCTTGTCTTGGACTGGAAATGCGCGCGCAGTTGCAGTCCGGTATGACCTCGAGCAAGGTGTAGTGATAGGAGCCGGGCCGCAATAAGCCGAAGTCGGTGGAGGAGGGAGGATAACCGTTTCCGACAAACCATTCGGAGCGGTAGATTCCGTTTGAGCCGTCGATGACGGCTGCACCGTACCGGTCGGACTCGCCGCTTGTGCCGTCGGCTATCATATGTCGCACGACGGGGGTAAAGCTCTGCATGACCCCATCGCCGTTGTAGGTCGCGACACCGAAATTGAAATAAAGGCCGTAGTTTTTGCCGTCGGTGCGCTTGGGGGCCCTGTACTTCATTGCGGCGCCGTAGAGGGAGACCCTTTTGCCATTGTAATCGTCGGCGTTGATGGTGGTCATCTTTTCGGTGGTAACACCTGAGCGAAGCTTGACCCACTTGTACTGAGGTACCACCATAAATCCTGAAACGACCTGTTGTCCGTTAAAAATCCCCATTGTTCATAACCTCCTTATATCTGCGGTGTGGCAAGAACTGCCCAGCCGTTGTTGTACCAGTTGTCTTCTGCCACACTGAAGCGGGTGATCCACTGACGGCCGAAAACGGGTGCTATCTCGGTCATGCGTACCACCGCAACGATGTCGTTGTCAAGGCGAATGACAGGCTCGCGAATGCCGATGAAGCTGTTGGCCGTCTCCTCGTCAATGGCGGGATGGTTGGCCGATTCGGGCGTGATCTTCCAGCGGTGAGTGTTAAGACTTGAGAAGGGGTCGTCGATGCTTATTAGCAGAGCATCGGATATGACCTCGGGCTCTCCGTACTGACCCGCAAAGATACCCTGAACGGTTGCAAGGGCCGCCACGACCTCCTGCACCGAGGTATCGTCGGTCAAAATGCAGTAGGTGGTATCGGAGATAGAGCCTGCCGCCAACTGCTCGGCGTATTCCGCCGTGGTGCCAAACCAGAAACGCACCTCGCGTCCGTGATTGGCCTCAACCAACGCCTCAGGCTTCTTCTTAGCCGCCTCGGTTGCGATCTCGCAGGCCTCGTTAGCGGCGGCAAGGGTGGCGTCAGTCTCGTTTGCCGCGTTTTGCGCGTATTTTATGAGCCCGTTCGCTTCGTTGAGAAGGTCGGGAAGGGATCCGATACTTTCGATGCATTGACGGGAGATGGCGGCGCATTCCTGTGCCGTCTCGGCATCGGTGTGAGCGTTTTGAGCATCGGTGTGGACCTGCTCTACATACTGCTGATAGGCGGAGG
>JAZQID010000065.1:0-2804 GCA_045540915.1 Acutalibacteraceae bacterium | reverse complement strand
CTATTTCGACTACACCGCCTGCGATTTTGAAGACGATGAGTCCTTCGAGAGATGGGTCGAGCAGATCCGCCGCCGCTCTCTCTATGAGTCGCCGGTTGACGTTGTGGCAGGGGACGAGATACTTACCCTTTCCACCTGCACCTACGAAATAAAGGGAACCGAGCTTCGTTGCGTAGTGGTCGCCCGTAAGGTTCGCGACGGCGAGAGCGACACCGTCAACATTTCTCAGATAAAGCCTAACACCAAGACCATCTATCCTGCCATCTGGTACGAAAAGAGGGGCGGCGCCAAGCCTTCCTACGACGACGGATTGCTGACCTGGATCGATCAGCCCTATTCGGATGAGCCCAGCCTTGAGGTTGGCGGAAATGTTTCGAGCGACCTGACATCATCAGACACGTCCGGCTCTGAGGGAACCTCGAGCGACGTCACCTCGAGCGAGGGAACATCCAGCGAAGGAACTTCAAGCGAGTCAACCTCAAGCGACACTCCGCAGGGCTCCGATACGCCTGCATCATCGACTCAGCCCGAAACGAGCTCTGATGCGCCCACTTCGTCCACCCCGCCTGAAACAAGCTCGGATGCACCCACTTCGTCGACCGAGCCCGAAACAAGCTCTGACGCCACCTCGTCGACCGAACCCGAAACAAGCTCGGATGCCACCACTTCAACCGAGCCTGAGCCGAGTTCCGACGCCACTACATCGACCGAGCCTGCCCCTGCTGAATAATACAACATCGGAGGTCATCCTATGCTGGTTGAACTGATATTTTTCGCCGTTGACACAAACGAGCCCCTTGCAGAAAGGGTCGGCACCCTCGCAGACGTAAATGTGCGTTGCGGTCAAGATAAGCGCGGATTTTTGACCCAGCTCGCCGAAGCGGTCGGACAGAGCAAGGTCATCATCGCGGTCGGCCCCCTGTCCAAGCTCACCGACACCCTTTCGCGAGGGCTCGGTCTGCCCTTGGAGCAGGTCGACTGGTCGCAGTTCGGCATTACCGCCGACAGCAAGGCCTCTATCCCGAAGGGCGCGTTGCCCTTGATACTCGGAAAGAGCATCTGCGGTATGATACTTGAGAGCGGTGATCAATGCATCATCGCCTGCGACAGCGATGAAGCGGTCGCAGACAGGCTGTTCGACGCTTACGTTCTGCCCTATCTGCAGGCTCTTGCCCCCGAGGGTGAAAGTTTTACCGTCACTCAGGAGATTGAAGAAGAGCCTGTCGAAGAGCAACCCGTTGAAGTGCCTGCTGAAGCGGAAGAAGAGGTCGACGAACAAGAAATTGAGCCGCAAAGCATTATTGAGCCCGAGGGTGAATATGATGTTTTTGCAGAGGTTGAAAATGCCGACGTCGACTTCATTTTCGATGAGCCTAAGCCCAAAAAACGTGGCTGGATAGTTGTGCTTTGCATACTGCTCGTCCTGCTGATCGCAGGCGGCGCAGGTTGGTATTATCTGTTGCGCGACGGCATCGGCGAGGAGTATTATGCCGAGCTGATGGAGTCTTACGGCGACACCGGCAAGGCAGACCATCTGCCCGACCGGTTCAACAACCTCTACCTGACCCGTTTCGGCGCCCTTTACCTGCAAAACGACGACGTCATCGGCACCGTAAAGCTGCCCTTTTCCAAGGACGTCCTGCCCATCGTGACCGCGTCTGACAAGGCTGAGGGTTACTATGACCTGCGCCGGTACGACGGCCATTTTGCCCTCTACGGCACCCCCTACACCACCTACGCTTACGACGAGTCCAACGCAAACCCCAACCTCGTCGTCTACGGCGGAAAGCTGTTTGCCCCTCTGTCCAAGCTGCTCGACAAGGCAAATGCTTCTAAGGAGTATAGCCTGACCACCGACTCCATACTCTACGGAGAGGACGAGTGGGAAGTTTTCAGCATTATGCAGCCCGAGAGCATCGAGGGCGCAACCTATACCTCCAACTTTGCCGATATGACCGCCGAGCAACGCGTTGCCGCGGTCAAGAAGGCCCTCTCGCTCTCCAAGGTAGACTTCGGCTTTGACGAATCGAATTTCGACAACGTTGGCCTCAGCACCAATTTCCTCACCCTCATCGGCGAGGACAACGGCACCACCGTAGTCGTTATGGCGCGCCGCGTGTCCGATGCGAGCTTTGATATAAGCGAGCCTGTCGTTGATGCTCCCGTACAGGAAGAAGATGTCAACACCGAGGGGGAAGGCGCTGTTAATGAAGAAACCAACAACAATGATGAAGAGGAGTAGATCCAATGGCCGAATCAATTAAAACCTTTCTCGACGGCATTTTCTCGCACGAGGCGGTAGTTTTCATACTATCCATTCTGCCCGTCTCCGAAATACGCGGCGGTATGATCGCGGCCCGTCTCTACGATATGAACTTGCTGCTTGCCTGGCTTATAACCTATATCGGCAATATGCTGCCGATACCCTTCCTGCTCCTTTTTCTCAAGCGCGTTTTCGCTTGGATGCGGAAGGTCCCCTTCCTTGCGAAGATAGTCGATTGGCTCGACCGCAAGGCCGCCAAGCACAAGGCCACCCTCGACAAGTATGCGGCCTTCGGCCTCTTTGTGCTGGTCGCCATCCCCTTGCCCGGAACGGGTGCCTGGACGGGTGCGCTGGTCGCCAACTTCTTCGACATACGCATCAAGCGGTCACTGCCCACCATTGCGGCAGGCGTTGCCGCTGCGGGACTTATAATGACGATCTTGCTTTACGCTATGCCAAGCCTGTTCGGTATATAACACAAATATCCACTCGCGTAGCGGGTGGATATTTCATTTTCAGGCATAGCCCTAATACTACCGGC
>JAZQID010000064.1:0-7611 GCA_045540915.1 Acutalibacteraceae bacterium | reverse complement strand
CTGGGACAGCCTGAACGTTACCTACGACCGCTTCATCCGCACCACCGATGCCGACCACGAGAGCGCCGTCAAGGCTATCTTCAAGAAGCTCTACGAGCAGGACGATATATATAAAGGTACCTACGAGGGCAAATACTGCGTTCCTTGCGAGTCCTTCTTCACCGCTTCTCAGTTGGTCGACGGCAAGTGCCCCGACTGCGGCAGAGATGTCATCGACGCCAAGGAGGAGGCCTATTTCCTGCGCCTTGGCAAGTATCAGGACCGCCTGATGAAGTATTACGAGGACAACCCCGACTTCTTCCGTCCCGACTCACGCCGTGCCGAGATGATAAACAACTTCCTCAAGCCCGGTCTTGAGGACCTCTGCGTCTCCCGTTCATCGTTC
Organism: Acutalibacteraceae bacterium; assembly: GCA_045540915.1. Lineage (GTDB taxonomy): Bacteria > Bacillota > Clostridia > Oscillospirales > Acutalibacteraceae > RGIG2206. The sequence goes on along the minus strand of JAZQID010000064.1, from coordinate 7,226 downwards.
AAGTGGGGCGTGCCCGTCGAGTTCGACGATCGCCACGTTATCTACGTCTGGATCGACGCGCTGTCCAACTACATCACCGGTATCGGCTACCATCCCGACGGCAGTGATAAAATGTACGGCAAGTACTGGCCTGCCGACCTTCACGTTATCGGCAAGGACATTGTTCGCTTCCACACTATCTACTGGCCCATCATCCTGATGGCCCTCGGCGAGCCTCTGCCCAAGCAGGTGCTCGGCCATCCGTGGATGCTTTTCGGCGAGGATAAGATGAGCAAGTCGAAGGGCAATGTCATCTATGCCGATGAGTTTGCCGAGAGATTCGGCGCCGACGCGGTGCGTTACTATATGCTCAGCGAGATGCCCTTTGCTCAGGACGGAAGCATCACCTACGAGAGCTTTATAAACCGCTACAACTCCGACCTTGCCAACACGCTGGGCAATCTCGTCAACCGCAGTATCGCTATGGCCAACAAGTACTTCGGCGGCAAGCTGACCCGTCCCGACGGGGCTGACGAGATCGATGCCGACCTTATCGCCTGTGCGGTCGATACGGTTGCCAAGTATGAGCGGCTGATGGACGATTACCGCAACGCCGATGCGGCCGATGCGGTTATGGCGCTTGCCAAGCGTTGCAACAAGTATATCGATGAAACTGCGCCTTGGGTGCTGGCAAAGAATGAAGAGGACAAGTCGCGCCTGAATGCCGTTTTGTATAACCTTATCGAGAGCATCCGCGTGCTGAGCGTCCTGCTTCGCCCGATGATGCCCGCTACCTGCGACGAGATCATCCGTCAGCTCAATATGGGCGACGAGGCCACCTCTCTCGAGTCGGTAAAGGGCACCTTCGGTCTGTTTGACGAGGTGCAGGTCGGTCAGGCAAGCCCCCTTTTCTCGCGCATCGATGCCGAGAAACTGCTTGCTGAGCTGACTGCGGAGGCTGAAGCCGCCAAGGCAAAGGCAGAGGCTGAAGAAAAGATAAAGCAGGCTAACACCGTTACCCTTGAGCAGATCGGTATCGAAGATTTTGCCAAGGTGGAGCTTCGCGCCGCGAAGGTGGTTGCCTGCGAGCCTGTCAAGCGTGCTAAGAAATTGCTCAAGCTGACCCTCGATGACGGCAGCGGCACCGAGCGTACCGTTGCATCGGGTATTGCGCAGTACTACACCCCCGAGCAGATGGTCGGCAAGACGGTCATCGTGGTTGCCAACCTTAAGCCCGCTACCCTCTGCGGAGTGGAAAGTTGCGGCATGATCCTTGCGGCTGACACCGCTGACGGCATCAAGGTCGTTTTCCTTGACGGCGTTGAGCCGGGTGCAAAGATCCGCTGACAACAGGTCAAATATAATAGTTAGACAATTCAATAAACGCTAATCTTTACAAAAGCCAGACTAAACCGGTCTGGCTTTTGTTTTTTAGTTGACGAAATGTGAGTGTTTTGTTATAATAGTCGTGCGAACAACTATGTTGTTTTAGTTTTAGTTAGACGGAGGAGAACAGAGTGAGAAATTCACGTATTATGATGATTGTTACCCGCACTATGTGTGCGTTACTGGTGCTGGCTCTGCTTGCAGGCTGTACCGGTGACAAGGGCGGTGACGGCTCGTCTTCGGGCAAGGACGTCTCGTCCAACGTCGGCGGATCTTCGTCGAATGACGACGGCTGGAAGGAAGCTGACGTTTCCGACGTTGTATGGAAGCCGGTCTCGATGCTCAGCCAGAAGATGATCGATGCAGGTATTGAAGCAGGGGAAGGCTGTCAGTGGACCACCTACGTCAGCTATTCTTACAGCAACCCTGACATCTGCTATCTTGGAATCGACGTTGGCGGTATGTACCGCTCCAAAGACGGCGGTAAGCATTGGGAGCCCTGCACTGTAGGAATTTCCTCCTGGGGCGCTACCGGAACCGAGGTCGACCCGACCAACTCCGACCGTGTTCTTGCAGTCGGATGTGCAGGCGGCTCAGCCGAGATCAACGGTCTTTATCTGTCGACCGACGGCGGAGATTCCTTCAAGCCTGTTGCCCTCTATAATATCTGCGGCCACCGCGACAACCGCGTGCAGATCGCATACGACTACTCGAGCTATGATAAAAAACTGGGCTACTGCACCACTGTCTATTGGTCTCGTGAAACCTTAGATTCACCTCTGCTTTACGAAGGAAAGGTGGGTCCCGACTCTTCTCCTGCCCTCTTTAAGTCGACCGACGGCGGCGAGACATGGGAGGTCGTCAACACAAGCAAGGAGATCAGCTGTGCTCAGATAGCCGTTGACTCTAAGTCAGGTGCCCTCTTTGCCTCGAGCGAGAGCGGACTCTTTAAGTCGACCGACGGCGGCAAGAGCTTCAAGAAGGTCATCGACGGAATGACCACCTCGGTCTGCACCGTTATCAGCAAGCCCGGTCACGTGTGGGCCTGCAAGGAGGATGGCGTATATTATTCCTCCAACGGCGGAGACAGCTTCAGCAAGATCAGCTCGAACGGCTTCCCGACCGGCTGCTTCCCGAAGATCAAGGTCAGCCCCGTCGACCAGAACTATATGCTTCTCGGTGCCGACGCTCTCAGAGGCAAGGAGTACGTTTCTAAGCAGTACTATTCTCAGGACGGCGGCAAAACTTGGGCCCTCAGCGATATGAATCAGGATAACGGATTCTATTATAATGCAATGCATCAGTCCTCGATGGCTATGCATCCGAAGGATAAGAATAAGGCCCTTGCCCTTGGCGGAGACAACGTAATGCTTTCTACCAACGGCGGAGCACTTTTCAAGGAGTCTATCGCCGGCTACAACGCGGGCTGCTGGACCAGCTTCTCCATTAACCCCAACAACCCCAACCTCATTGCTATCGCCAATCAGGACTACACCGGCGCCTATACCAAGGACGGCGGCAAGACCTGGTCTGCTATGAGTGCGGCCGCTACCCGCTTGACCAGCTATACATACGGTGCGTATATGGTCGACGAGCAAACTCTTATCTACATCACCCGCGACGACACGGGTCTGTTCAAGCAGGGCAAGGGTGCCCACGTGATCTGCCGTTCCACCGACGGAGGCAGAACCTTCACCACCTGCGGAAAATCGGTCAGATTTATGAGCAGTATTCAGAAGTTTATCGTTATGGGTGTTCCCGGTAACAACAATACCGTAATTGCCCACAACCTGATCTCTTTTGACAAGGGCGCCACCTGGTCTGAGATGGAGGGCTGTGACTACGCCTTCACCTACAGCCTCAAGACAGGCGAGCTTTACGGAATTGACGGAAGCAAGGTTGTCAAGTCGACCGACGGCGGTAAGACCTGGCAGGGATTCTGCGACATAATTCCCGATCTCACAATTTGCGATATGGCATACGGCGAGCAGGACGGATCCTTGTGGGTCGCCGCCACCAACGGAATTGTAATGCATATCGTCGACGGAAAAGTCAACTTTGTCAAGTTCACCGAGGTCGATGATAAGCGGGTAACCTCTGTTGCTTGCGACCCGTTTGATTCAAATATTGTGTATATCGGTTGCAATATCCGTTCGTTCGAAGGCAAGTACGGCATTTTCCGCACCACCGACGGAGGAAAGACTTGGGGCAGCATGGTAAAGACTTCTACCAACGGAGTTACCAATGACGGTATCGGCCCCTCTTCTATGGTTCGTTGCCATCCCACCACGGGCGAGCTTTATTCCATCGGCGCCTGCCGCGGAATGTGGAAGACCGCATCTCCTGCAAAAAAATAACAATATTATCGTCAAAAAGCAGACTGATTCAGTCTGCTTTTTTGTTATTTTTCCATAGACGAAGGTGTAATTTTGTGATATAATGAAGACGGAAATACTGCATTTCAGAATATCGGAGGAGAACAGAGTGAGAAACTTAGGTATTGTGACGATCGTTACGCGCGTTTTGTGTGCCCTGTTGGTGTTGGCTATGCTTGCAGGCTGTACCGGCGGAAATGGTGCCGATTCGGCCTCATCGGGCAACTCGTCCTCGGGAAATACATCGGGAAATTCTGAGACGACAGTTGACGCCGATGTTTCGGATATAAACTGGGAGCCTGTCGGTATGGTCAATGAGAAGATGCTGCAGGCAGGGGTCAAACCCGGCGAAGACGGCCAGTGGATACTCAGCGTTGCGTATTCTTACAGCAACCCTGACATTTGCTGGTTCGGCACCGATGTCGGCGGTATATACCGTTCCACCGACGGCGGTAAAAACTGGGTGCCTGCCAACGTCGGACTTGTTTCCGAGGGCGGCCGCGGTATTGCTATTGACCCGACCAATCCGGATCGCGTGTTGGTCGTAGGCGGAAACGGAACCGCTAAGGACTGCGACGGACTTTACCTGTCGACCAACGGCGGTGACACCTTTGAACGCGTTCAGGCGAGCAAGGTTCACGGCTGGCGCGACAACCGCGTACAGATAGCCTACGATTACTCCAGCTATGATGAAAAGCTGGGCTATTGCACTACTGTTTATTGGTCGCGCGAGACCCTTAAGTATGAGGTTTCCTCCTACACGGGATATATGGGCGGTGCTGAGAATTCTCCCGCCCTCTTTAAGTCGACCGACGGCGGTAAGACCTGGAAAACGGTAAACACCTCTGCCGATATCGGCGGCGCGCAGATCGCTACCGACGCAAAATCGGGCGCGCTTTTTGCGGCCGGCGAAAAAGGTCTGTTTAAGTCGACCGACGGCGGCAAGACCTTCAAGAAGGTTATTTCTCAGTTGACCGTTTCGGTCAGCACCGTAATAAGCAAGCCCGGTCACGTCTGGGCGACCTGTCAGGACGGCCTCTACTATTCTACAAACGGCGGCGACAGTTTCTCGAAGATCAACTCGACCAACTATCCGACCGACCTGTATCCCGTCGTTGCGGTAAGCCCTGCCGACCCGAATTATATGATCGTCTGTGCCGATCAAAAGACTTGGCTGTTTGATTGGGGCAAGACCTGCAAGTATTATTATTCCCACGACGGCGGCAAGACCTTTACCCCCTGCGAGAATGATAATTCGCTGGCATTTTACCGCAAGAGCATTGTTCAGGCGGGAATTTCTATGCATCCCACCGACAAGAACAAAAGCTTTATAATGGTGGGAAGCGGTCCTATGTTCTCGACCAACGGCGGAAAGACATATGTACCTCAGAGTCAGGGCTATGCAGGCTCCTGCTGGACCTCGATCTCCTTTAATGTTAACGATCCGAACCTGATGGTGCTTTCCAATCAGGATAACACCGGTGCATTTACTACCGATGGCGGCAAGACCTGGAAATCGGCATACTCTGCTGCCAACCGTTTGACAGAGTTCACCTACGGTTGCTATATTCTTGATAAGAACACGATATTCTTCGTTACCCGTGACGACACTGGCTTATATAAGCAGGGTAGCGGTGCTTACGTTATGATGCGTTCTACCGACGGCGGACAGACATACAAGTCCTGCGGCATTGCCTTCAAGGGCAACACCTATATGACGGGTGTTATCGGCAACAACAACGTTGTCCTTGCGGGCAATATGCGTTCGGCCGACCGAGGCGACACCTGGCAGCAGATGGAGGGCGTTGACAAGGTGCTCGCCGTTGACTACAAGACCAAGGCCCTTTACGGTGTCCGCAAAGGTTATCTGGTAAAATCTACCGATGAAGGTCTGAGCTGGCAGGAGGTCTGCGTTGTCAGTCCCGATATGGAGATCAAAGACCTTTCTGTTGCGGCTGACGGCTCGGTTTGGCTTGTCAACGACCTGTGCACCTATAGGGTCAAGGACGGCGTTTCCAAGCCGATTGGAACCGTAACCGATTTCGGCGGAATCAACACTATCGCCTGCGACCCCAACAACGCTGACGTTATTTATGTCGGATGCGCATACTTTACCGAAGTTGATCGCGGCGGTGTATACCGTTCTACCGATGGCGGCGAAAGCTGGCACCTTATAAACAAGACGGTCGAAAACGGAATTAAGGGCCTTGACGGCGTGTCGAGGAGCACCTGGATGAGATGTCATCCCACCACGGGTTACCTCTACACCATCGGTTCCTGCCGCGGCCTGTGGAGAGTTGCACCCCCGAAGAAATAATAATATTATCGTCAAAAAGCAGACTGGTTCAGTCTGCTTTTTTGCATTATTACACATAGACTAATGCTAAAATTTTTGTTATAATGAACGCGGAAACTGTATGTATCAAAATGACGGAGGAAAAAAGAGTGAAAAATACACGGATCATTATGATGGTTACGCGCATTTTGTGCTCGGTATTGATATTAGCGATGCTCGCGGGCTGTGTAACCGAAAGCGGCAAGGGTGGGTCGTCTGTCGGCGGCACATCTTCAAAGGGCTCATCAACGGCCGGAGGGTCGTCCTCGGGCTCGTCTTCAGAGTCGGGCGGCGGCCAACCGACTTCGTCAACAACTTCAATTCCCAACGACCAACCCGTTGCGACCAATGTGGGTTGGGAGCCGGTCGGTATGATAAATGAAAAGATGATTCAGGCCGGCGTTGCCGCAGGCGAGGCAGGCCAGTGGGTGCTGAGTGTAACCTATTCCTACAGCGACCCTAATATTTGCTGGTTCGGCACCGATGTCGGCGGTATATATCGCTCCACTGACGGCGGCGAGAACTGGGTACCGATGACGGTGGGCATATCCTCTGAGGGTGGCAGAGGCATTGCCGTCGACCCGACCAATTCCAAACGCGTGTTGGTGGTCGGCGGAAACGGAACCGCCAAGGAATGCGACGGAATGTACCTTTCGACCAACGGGGGCGAAACCTTCACTCTCGTTCAGGCGAGCAAGGTTCACGGCTGGCGCGATAACCGCGTCCAGATAGCCTACGATTACACAAGCTACGATAAAAAGCTTGGCTACTGCACCACTGTTTATTGGTCTCGCGAGACCCTTAAATATGAGGAATCCTCCTATACGGGATATAGGGGCGGTGCCGAAAATTCGCCCGCTCTCTTTAAGTCGACCGACGGCGGAAAGAGCTGGAAGGTGATAAACACCTCTGAGGAGATCGGCGGAGCACAGCTCGCTACCGATGCCAAGTCGGGTGCCCTTTTTGCCGCCTGCAAAAACGGACTCTTCAGGTCGACTGACGGCGGTAAGAGCTTCAAAAAGGTCATCTCAGGTATCACCTCATCGGTCAATACCGTTATAACCAAGCCCGGACACGTCTGGGCGACCTGTCAGGACGGTCTCTACTATTCTACCAACGGCGGCGACAGCTTCTCAAAGATAACCTCAAAG